>NZ_CP110009.1:0-355000 GCF_025947305.1 Flavobacterium sp. N3904 | reverse complement strand
CGTCGATCTTTGCAAGAAGCCAGAAAAAACAAAGACATTAAAGCTATTGTTCTTCGAGTTGATAGTCCAGGAGGAAGTGCTTTGACATCAGATTTGATATGGAGAGAAATAGAATTAACCAAAAAAGTAAAGCCTGTAGTAGTTTCTATGGGTAATTATGCCGCTTCCGGTGGGTATTATATTGCTTGCAATGCAAACAAAATTTTTGCAGAAAAAAACACCATTACAGGTTCTATTGGTGTTTTTGGTGTATTGCCCAACTTTAGTCAATTGTCTACCAAAATAGGGATTAACACAGAACAAGTAATGACTAATGATAATGCCAATTATAGTCCATTTGTTCCTTTAAACGAAAAGTTCAAAGCAGTAACTCTCGAAGGTGTTGAGCGTGTCTATAAGACATTTGTGACTCATGTTGCCGAAGGACGTAAAATGACATTTGCCCAGGTAGATTCTATTGCACAAGGTCGTGTTTGGACTGGCTCTGAAGCTTTGAAAATAGGTTTGGTCGATAAAATAGGAAACCTGAATGATGCTTTAAAAGAAGCGGCTTCCTTGGCAAAAATCAAAACATATTCTACTCAAAATTTTCCGGAATATGAGAAAAATTTTAGTGATATTCTGGCAAAACTTCCTTTTGCCAAATCTAAAGAAGCTTTGATAAAAGAAGAACTGGGCGAAGAAAATTATTTCATTCTACAACAAATTAAAAAAGTACAACTTCAAAAGGGGATACAAGCCAGAATGCCTTTCGAGATAAATATTCAATAATTTTTTTAACATAAAAGACGCAAACCTTTTCAACCTAAAAATTGAAAGGGTTTCTTTTTTTATAAAATAGTATGATTCCAAAATCATAAAATAAGATTAAAGAATGGTGATCCCATATTTTTTTAAATAAACAAATATTACCTTCGTAATACAGTTTTCAAACAAACTAATTTACAAACCCAATTTCTGTAAACAATAACCTTATTTATTTTAATTATATGCTAAAGAAAATTTTAAAAATCGTTGGAATTGTATTAGTAATTCTTGTTGCATCCCTATTTGCTATTCCGTATTTCTTCAAAGATCAAATCAAAGCCAAAATTACAGAAGCCATCAACGAAAAAGTAGATGCCAAAGTTTCTTTTGTGGATGCAGACTTGAGTTTATTCAAAAATTTTCCAAAAGCAACCGTTACTCTTGATCAATTATTGATTATCAATAAAGCTCCTTTTGAAGGTGATACATTGGTTTCTTTGGGTGAATTGAATTTAAATATGTCCATCAAAGAATTATTCAAAGGAAAGGACGAAGCCATACAAATTGAAGGTGTCAGTTCTAAAAACGGGTTTATCAATATTATTTTCAACAAAGATGGAATAGGCAATTTTGACATTGCATTGAAAGACAATAAAGCCAAAGACGATGGTAAAAGTGATCCGATGTTATTGAAAATTCAGAAATACCAAATTGAGAATTTTAAATTTCAATATTTTGACGAAAGCTCACAGGTTCGAATGGTTATTGATAGCTTAAACCATGAAGGGAAAGGTGATTTTAACAATTCAATATTAGATTTAGACACCAAATCGACTGCCAAAATTTCTCTAGACATGGGCAAAATCAATTACATGAAAAATGTGTCATTGTCACTGGATGCCGTTTTAGGAATCGATTTGAATCAAAGCAAATATACTTTCAAACAAAACAAAGCGCTGATCAATCAATTGCCTTTGGAATTTGATGGTTTTATTCAGATGGTTGATGCGGGTCAGGTTTATGATTTAAAATTTAAAACACCAACATCTTCGTTCAAGAACTTTTTGGGTTTAATTCCAGCTGCCTATTCTTCGAGTCTAGAAGGAGTGAAAACTACCGGAGATTTTACCGTTAATGGCTTTGCGAAAGGGATGTTGACCGATACAACCATTCCGAAATTTAACATTGCCATTGCATCCAACAACGGTTCTTTTCAATATCCGAACTTGCCAAAATCAGTTCAGAGTATCGTAATTGATACTAAAATCGTAAACGAAACCGGTATAATGAATGACACTTATGTCAATTTAGACAAACTTTCTTTTCGTATAGATCAGGATGTTTTTGATGCAAAAGCCAATATAAAAAATATCAGTACCAATGCATTGGTTGATGCTGCCTTGAAGGGAACTATTAATTTAGCTAATCTTTCGAAAGCCTATCCTATAAAGCTTGACAAGCCGCTTACTGGAATTTTGAAAGCGAATGTTACCACTAAATTTGACATGGCTTCGGTAGAAAAAAGTCAATATCAGAACATTAATAATGCAGGAACTATTGGTTTGACAGGATTTAATTATGCTGATGCCAATGGTAAAAATATGGCCATTAGTTCGGCTTTGGTACAATTTAATCCTAGTCAGGTACATCTGAAACAGTTCAATGCAAAAACAGGAAAAAGTGACCTAAGCGTAACGGGTGTCCTGGATAATTTTTATGGTTTTATGTTTCGAAAACAAGAATTGAAAGGGAATTTTAATATGACCTCAAATCAATTAGTTGTTAATGATTTCATGACCACAGCCACCGCTCCTGCAACTACTGAAACTAAGAAAGCAGAGCCTCTGAAAATTCCAGCTTTTTTAAATTGTACGCTTACCGCGAAAGCCAATACGGTTTTGTATGATAATTTGACTTTGAAAGATGTTTCTGGAAAAATGATTATCAAGGATGAAAAAGTAACCTTGGAAAATGTAAAAACATCTATTTTTGGAGGAACAATTGGCGCCAATGGAGGTGTGTCTACCAAAGGAAAAACTCCAGTTTTTGATATGAATTTAAATTTAAATCAAGTCGATATTCAACAGAGTTTTACTCAACTAGAAATGTTGAAAAAAATAGCTCCGTTGGCAGGAATTGTAAATGGAAAATTAAATTCAACTATCAAATTGAATGGGAATCTTAATGCTACAGAGATGACGCCGGATTTGAATTCTCTTTCGGGTGATTTGATAGGTCAATTTCTTTCTACAACTTTGAATGCCAATAGCTCGACCATGTTGAAAGCTTTGAGTTCTAATTTGAAATTTATAGATTTAAACAAAGTAAATCTAAATGACATAAAAGCGGCACTTACGTTTAAAGACGGAAGAGTCAATGTAAAACCTTTTGATGTAAAGTATCAGGATATAAAAGCTACTATTGGTGGTACTCACGGTTTTGATCAAAACATGGATTATAACATGAAATTTAATGTTCCTGCTAAATATCTGGGAACAGAAGCCAATGCCTATATTTCGAAAATGTCTGCTGCTGATGCGGCAAAATTCGAGAATATTCCTGTTACTGCTATTGTGACCGGGACGTTTAGTAATCCAAAAGTTTCATCGGATATGAAAGCGGTTTTGACAAACCTTACCATGCAATTGGCCAAACAACAATCGGATAAATTGGTTAAAAAAGGAAGTGCAGAATTGGATAAATTATTGAATGGCGGTAAAAAAACAGAAACTGACACCACTAAAACCAATGCACAAAAAGAAGATATTAAAAAGAAAGCGGGCGATTTAATTAACGGCTTATTTAAGAAAAAGAATTAAAGAAAACGTTCAGCATTGCAATATTCCCAACTTGTTTAAAAATGAGTTGGGATTTTTTTTGAATCTAATTAGGAGGGATTGACTAGCCAAAAAAAATATTGAATTCAGGTTTGGGTAAAAAAAACAGTTTAAAGTATAAAGTGATTAAACTTTAAACCTTAAACTGTTTTGAAATTGAAATAAATTCTATTTATGCCAGAACTTCAGTAAGCGAAACGGCTTCTTTAATTCTTTTTAAAGCTTCTTTTAATAATTCTTCGCTAGTTGCATAAGAGAAACGAATACAATTTGGATTTCCAAAAGCGTCACCAGTAACAGTTGCTACACAAGCTTCTGCCAAAAGATACATAGAGAAATCATTGGCATCTTTGATAAGTGTTCCTTTCAATGTTTTTCCGAAGAAAGATGAAACGTCTGGAAATACGTAGAATGCTCCTTCAGGAACGTTTATTTTTACTCCTGGGATTTCTTTTAATAATCCAACTACTAAGTCTCTACGGCTATGGAAAGCGTCAACCATGTGTTTCAATACAGATGGGTCTGCGTCTACAGCGGTAATAGTAGCACGTTGTGCAATGCTGTTGGCTCCGCTAGTAACTTGCCCTTGGATTTTAGTACATGCTTTTGCGATAAATTCTGGAGCTCCGATGTATCCAATTCTCCATCCTGTCATCGCAAATGCTTTTGCAACTCCATTTACAGTAATAGTTCTTTCCAACATTCCTGGAATAGAAGCAATACTGCAAAAAGTTCCTGAGAAATTGATGTGTTCATAAATTTCGTCGGCAACTACATAGACGTGGGGGTGTTTTTCTAAAACTTTTGCAAGAGCTGTTAGCTCTTCTCTGTTGTAAACCGATCCACTCGGATTACAAGGAGAACTGAACCACATCATTTTTGTTTTTGGTGTGATGGCTGCTTCTAGTTGTTCTGGTGTAATTTTGAAATCGGTTTCTACAGAAGTAGGAACTTCTACAGGAACTCCTCCTGATAATTTTACAATTTCAAAATAACTTACCCAATAAGGTGCCGGTAAAATTACCTCGTCACCGTCATTAAGCATTACTTGAGCAATGTTGTATAAAGATTGTTTGGCTCCAGTTGAAACCACAATTTGTGATGGCTTGTAATCTAAATCGTTGTCTCTTTTAAATTTTCTGCAAATAGCTTCTTTCAACTCTGCATAACCTTCCACTGGAGAGTAAGTGCTGTAATTTTCGTCAATCGCTTTTTTTGCGGCCTCCTTGATGAAATCTGGTGTGTTGAAGTCAGGTTCTCCAAGACTTAAACTGATAATGTCTTTTCCTTGTGCTTTTAATTCTCTTGCCAATGCAGCCATCGCTAATGTTTGTGATGTAGCTAGATTGTTAATTCTGTCTGAAAGTGGATTGCTCATTAAAATGTAAATTTTTTGGTTTATTCTTTTTTTAGATAATTATTATAGAGCGGGTTCTAGACCCAATGTTCTTAAATGTTTGAAATGGGCAATAACAGCAGCTGTCATTGTTTTGTATTCATAGTAAGGCAATTGACATTCTTTTGCCGTTTCTTTTACAATTTTTGCAATTTTGCCATAATGTACATGACTAATGTGAGGAAAAATATGGTGCTCGATTTGGTGGTTCAATCCTCCAGTGTACCAGTTTACGATTTTGTTTTTTGGAGCAAAATTTACAGTGGTAAACAATTGATGAATCGCCCAAGTGTTTTCCATTTCGCCAGCCTCATTTGGTTGCGGATTGGAAGCTTCATCTACTACGTGAGCCAATTGAAATACAATACTTAATATTAATCCGGCAGTGTAATGCATTATGAAAAATCCAATCAGCACTTTCCACCAAGTGATTCCAATTACAATAGGCAACACTATCCAGATGGATAAATAAATAACTTTTGTAATGATTAAAGTTGTCCAAAGTGTTTTTGGGCTTTTTGGTTCTCCGTATGAAAGTTTTCTCTTGAGATAATTTCTCATTTGCTTAAAATCGGTTGTAATAGCCCAATTGAAAGTCAATAATCCGTATAAAAACACAGCATAATATTGTTGAAACTTATGAAATTTGTGCCATTCAGCTTCTTTGGAGAAACGCATAATTCTTCCTGCTTCCAAGTCTTCATCATGACCTATAATGTTCGTATAAGTATGGTGTAAAACGTTGTGTTGTACTTGCCAGTTATGTACGTTGCCAGCTAAAACATAAATAGTTCCTCCCATAAATTTATTTACCCAACTTTTGGTTGAATAAGATCCGTGATTGGCATCGTGCATTACGTTCATACCAATGCCTGCCATTCCAATTCCCATAACAATGGTTAGTAGCAAGTGAGTCCAGAAAGGCATGTCTAAAGTAAGTATCAAAAAGTAAGGAACAAGAAAAACAGTGAAAAGAATTACAGTTTTCAAATGTATTTTCCAGTTTCCGGTTTTCTCTAAATTGTTTTCTTTGAAATAGCTGTTAACCCGTGAGTTAAGAGTTCTAAAAAATTTTAGATTGTCTTGTTTTGCAAATGTAGGTGGGGTATTGATCATAATATTTTTGAATATTTGCAAAGGTAACCAATATAAATCTTGAACATACAATATTGAGTTAAATATTTCTAACCTAAAAGCAGTACTTTTGTTAAAAATTTTTAAGATGGATGAGATTCTAAAGTATTTTCCTAACCTGTCTGATAATCAGAAGGAACAGTTTCAAAAATTGGATTTTTTGTACCACGATTGGAACGAAAAAATCAACGTTATTTCTCGAAAAGATATTGATTCATTGTATACCAAACATATATTGCATTCTTTGGCTATTGCCAAAGTAAATAAGTTTGAGCCTGGAACTTATGTGCTTGATGTTGGGACCGGAGGAGGATTTCCAGGAATTCCTTTGGCTATTCTTTTTCCGGAGACTCGTTTTTTTCTGATCGATATTATTGCCAAAAAAATAAAAGTGGTTCAGGCTGTCGCCGAAGCTTTAGAATTGAAAAATGTAAAAGCCGAACAGCTTCGTGCCGAAAATGTGAAAGGTGATTTTGATTTCATTGTAAGTCGCGCCGTGACCAATATGCCTGATTTTGTTTCTTGGGTAAAAACCAAAATAAAGAAGCAAAATAAGCACGAATTGAAAAACGGAATTCTCTATCTAAAAGGCGGTGACTTAACCGAAGAACTAAAAGATTTTCCGAAAGCCACCGAATATAACATTTCCGATTTCTTTGAGGATGAATTTTTTGAAACTAAGAAAGTTGTGCATTTGCCTTTGAAGTTTGTGGTGTAAGTCTGAAAGTGAAAAGGTATAAATTAAAAAAGCCGAATCTTAAATTTAAGATTCGGCTTTTATATTTATAAAGTCTATGAGACTTTCGAACTTTCGATTTTATGACTAAAAGTTATTCTCCCAAAAATGGATATCTGTAATCGGTTGGAGTTACAAATGTTTCTTTGATTGTTCTTGGAGAGGCCCAACGCAATAAGTTCAATGCAGAACCTGCTTTGTCATTGGTACCAGAAGCTCTTGCACCGCCAAATGGTTGCATTCCTACAATAGCACCTGTTGGTTTATCATTGATGTAGAAGTTCCCAGCAGCATTTTGTAAAGCGGTTGTAGCTTCTTCAATCGCATAACGATCTTGACTGAAAACTGCTCCAGTTAGTGCATACTCGGATGTAGTATCAACTAGTTTTAATGTCTCAGACCATTTTGCATCTTCATAAACAAAAATCGTCATAACGGGTCCGAATAATTCGGTTGACATAGTTGTGTATTGAGGATCTGTAGTTACTATAATAGTTGGTTCAATAAAATAACCAACAGATTTATCGTAATTACCACCAACGATGATTTCTGCATCAGCATCTTTTTTGGCTTGGTCAATAAAACCAGCCAATTTATCAAAAGATCCTTCATGAATCACAGCAGTAATGAAGTTTCCAAAATCTTCCGGAGAACCGATTTTCATTGATTTTGTATCCGTAATTAATTGCTCTTTTAATGCTGGCCATAAGCTTTGCGGTACATAAGCTCTTGAAGCTGCAGAACATTTTTGTCCTTGATATTCAAAGGCACCACGTACAATTCCAGTAGCTACTTGTTTTACATTGGCACTTGGATGGGCAATGATGAAATCTTTACCACCAGTTTCTCCAACAATTCTTGGATACGTTTTGTAGTGGTGTATGTTGGTTCCAATTTTTGACCAAATGTCTTTAAAAACATGTGTTGATCCTGTAAAATGAATTCCGGCAAAATCACGACTGGCCAAAACGGTATCGGTAATCATCAAAGCATCTCCAAAAACGACATTAATAACGCCATCAGGAACTCCTGCTTCTTTGAATACATCGATTATGATTTTTGCAGAGAATACTTGGCTGTCACTTGGTTTCCAGATTACTACATTTCCCATCATGGCAGCACTGGCTGGAAGATTGGCAGCAATAGCTGTAAAGTTGAAAGGTGTGATTGCATAGACAAAACCTTCAAGTGGTCTATATTCTAAACGATTCCACATATCTGAAGTAGATTTTGGTTGATCTGCATAAATTTGCGACATGAATTCAACGTTGAAACGCAAGAAGTCAATCAATTCGCAAGAAGCATCAATTTCTGCCTGAAATATATTTTTGGATTGCGCAATCATTGTTGCGGCATTTATTCTTGCTCTGTAAGGACCTGCAATCAATTCGGCTGCTTTCAAGAAAATAGCAGCGCGCTGTTCCCAAGCCATATTTGCCCATGCTGTTCTTGATTCAAGAGCATTAGCAATCGCTTTTTCAACATGTGATTTTTCAGCCTGATGATAAGTTCCTACAATATGTTGGTGATCATGAGGAGCTGTCATGTTTTTGGTATTGCCAGTTCTAATTTCTTCGCTGCCAATATACAATGGCACGTCAATTTTAGAATTCCACATGGTTTTGTAAGCCGCCAGAACTGCTGCTTTTTCTGGTGAATTGGGAGCGTAACTTTTTACAGGCTCATTTACCGCTTTGGGTACATTGAAAAATCCTTTTAGCATATCTTTATAATTAAATGTAAACAATTAGAAATTTGATGCAAAAGTACAAAGGAAAGTTTTAAATTATGATAAAAATGTCATAATTAAAGTCAAATTAATTCAATGCAAAGGGCGCACACATTCTGAAAGTAGGCACAATAACTTTGAAAGATTTGGTAGAAGTAAAATTAATCATGTTGAAATATCCTTTCATCGCTCCGTAAGGAGAGGATAACAAACAACCTGAACTATAGGTGTGTTGTTCGCCAGGTTTTAGAACTGGTTTTTTGCCAATTACGCCTTCACCATCCACAAATTCTAAATCATTCAAAGAATCATAAATTTCCCAATGGCGAGAAGTTAATTGCACCGAATCTTTGCTATGGTTTTCTATGGTAATCTCATAACTAAAGGCAAAATGAATCTTGTAGTTTTTGAAGTACGTACCTTCAAAACTAGTCAAAACGGAAATTTTTATGCCTCTTGTTATTTGTGAAACCATGATTAATAGCTAATTAAGTACTATATGTCGCCAAATTTACAAAAAAAAATAGTAGTGTCTCTAAATTTTTATTCCCAATCTTTTGCTAATTTGTTATGTTTATTGAATTTGCAACCTCATAACCGATTACTTTTTCATAGCGATCGGCATTTCCTTTATAATAAACCAAAACAGTATATTCATTTTCGGTTTGGTAAAAGTTACCATCAATTGCGTTTTCTTGGTCAATCACTCCTTTGTTATTGACCATAAGATATTGATAATTTACAAATCCTTGTTTGATTAGAAGCGCTTTTTCGTATAGTCCGTTTTTTGAATTGTAATCCATTTTGTATTCAGGCGAAGTGCTGTAATTATTAAACATTCCGACAACGTAAATAGAAGAACTTGATGCTGCAATAGGAGCAGACAGACTAAAATAAACCCAAGAGTAATCGGCTTCAATCTTGTAATTGGTTCCATTTATATTGAGTTCTTTGAAATTTCCATTGATATCTGTAAAATTGGAGTAGGGTAAATTCGCCCGATCATTATTGGTATACAAATGAGTGTTGTAAATTTCATTGTCAGAGTTAACGTAACTCACATAATTGTTGGCATTTTTAATGTCTTTGGTTTCAAAATACAAAAATTCGTTTCCCGCCCAAAACTGGGTTTCTTTATCATATTTATAGACAAAAGTATTTCCTATTACATACTGTGGAGCAATGTTTTTTAAGGCAGTATTTAATTTGCCGTTTTGGAGTAATACAATTTTTAGATTTTGCATGGGGTTTTGAAATACAATCTGATCGGATTTGATTTCAAATTCTAAGTTGTGTTTGGTATCTAAAAAGTTAACGGTACGGGGCTTTTTTGTTTTTAAAGAAATTGAAACAAGATCTTCATAGAGAACAAATTTTCTTGTCAGGACAACTTCTTTATCAGAATTTAAAATTTTAAGAATATAATTTCCGCTTAATAATAATCGGGAAAATTGATTCGGGAGTGTTAAACTATAATGGGAATATATCTGTAAAGTATTAAAGGAATTACTGTAATCTTGAATTTTTTGACTATCAAACCCTTGTAAATAATCACTTTTTGGAATATCGGAAGGAATCCAATTATAGTCACAATGGGTGATTTCGTAATAATAATCGGTCTCGGTACCAAATAAGTCATCAAATTGAAATTGAAACGCGTCACCAAGTTTAAATATAGGTACTACATTATTGCTGTTCTGAACAAAAGAAACGGTTTTAATGTTAAACGGAGGTGCAATTTCAGTTTCTACTTGTGCGGTAGCAGTTAGACAAAAGAAAGAAAAAAGTAAAACAGCTATTGATTTCATTATGGAGTTATCGTTCATGAATTGTAAATATACAAATAAACGGAAATTATAAGGATATATTTGATGGATGAGGATTTGGTTATTCCAATATAAAATCTAAATTCTCCTCAATTTCTGCACTCATATAATTTTCATCCAAAAGCGAATCAGCCAATAATTTTTTGCTTTCCTGTAACCGAATGATTTTTTCTTCAACGGTATTTTTGGTGATAAACCGAATCACATTTACTTTATTTAGTTGTCCAATGCGATGCGCACGGCCAATTCCCTGTTTTTCCGAAAAGGGATTCCACCAAGGATCCAGAAACAAAACATAAGATGCTTTAGTAATGTTGAGACCAACGCCACCCGCTTTCAAAGAAATAAAAAACAACAATGGTTTTTCCTGTTCTTGGAAACGACTGACTTGGTATTCTCTTTCTTTTAAAGGAGTTTCTCCAGTTAGTTCGCAAAAATCGATTATGTTTTCGTGGCACCAGGTTTTGTAAAAATTCAAATTGGACACAAACGAACTGAAAACAATCGTTTTTTGGTTGGATTGCACCAAAGTCTCCAAATAGCGAGTCGCAGCAATGTATTTTCCCGAATCCATTTCCGATTTGGAATCAATCATTTTCGGGTGATTGCTCAATTGTCTCAAACGCATCAATGTATTAATGATGTTGATTTTATCTAATCCAGAACCATCTGTTTTTAATAACGAGTTTCGGGCTTTTGATTTTTCTTCTTCGTACAATTTCTCTTGTTCGGGTTCCATTTCACAATAGAAAATCTGTTCAGAGAGTTCCGGCAAGTCTTTTAAAACCTGTTCTTTGGTGCGTCGTAAAATAAATGGGCTGATAAGATTTTTCAGTTCCAATAAACTGTTTTCGTCTTGCTTTTTCTCTATTGGGAATTTATAATTTTCTGCAAAAAACGCATAACTTCCCAATATATTCGGATTGATAAATTGCATTTGTGACCATAAATCATCGAGTGAGTTTTCTATGGGAGTTCCACTCAATGATATTTTATGACTGGCTTTTACTTGATTGATAGCCTTGAAAATTTTAGAATTCTTGTTTTTGATGTATTGACTTTCGTCCAAAATCAAATACCTGAAATTGTATTTTTCCAAAATCGAAATGTCTCTGGAAACGACCGCATAACTGGTAAAAATCACATCGTATTTTTCTAATTTTTTCGAGAGCAGTTTACGGTCGCTGCCAATGTATTGCACTCTGCGGAAATGCGGTGTGAATTTCCGGGCTTCGTTGTACCAATTAAAAACCAATGGCGAAGGTAGAACTATCAATGCTTTCAGGTACTCTTTTGGTACAGGTATTTCGTTGCCAAACAAATCGAGTTGAATATCTTCGGCTTTTTCAAAATCCAATTGCTCCTGAACGGCAACCAATGTAGTCAAGGTTTGCAATGTTTTTCCCAATCCCATATCATCCGCCAAACAAGCGCCTAAACCATTGTTGTAATGTTCCAAAAGCCATTTGACTCCTTCAATTTGGTAAGGTCTTAAAGTGGCTTTTACCAATGAGGAAGGTTGATATTCGATGTCTCCTTTTAAATTTATTGAATCTTTAAGTTCTGGAATTCCTTCTAAAACAGCAAAATTACTTTTAGGAAACGTAAGATTTCCGTTTTGTACTTTCGCCAATTTTGACATTGGTCCGTAAAGTGTCATCCATTCAATCGGAATCAAAAAATAGTTGCCGTTTGGCAAAAGAAAGAGTCGGTTTCGATTTTTTATATTTGGAACAATTTCGTTAAAATTAAATTGAAATGCTTCACAAACGACTGCCATTTTGATGTCAAACCAATCGCTTTTGACTTCATTCGAAAATTGAATTGCCACTTTATGAGTGTCGATTTTCTTACTGTCGATTTTCAGATTTTCTGTAGAAAAACCTAAAGATTCAAGAACTTCTTGGTTTTCTATAACCCATTGAATAGTTGCGTAAGTGTCTTGTTTTCCTGTTTTTGGAGAAAGCTCGAAAAGCCCAGTTTCCGTTTTTATAAAGCCGATTTCATGCAATTTGTTTTCAAATGATGCTTCTTCGGCTGCTGTTCTTTTATATTGAATCACTTTGATTTCATCCAAATTGCGGGTGTCAATTTCGGAATGGATTTTCTTGGTTTTGCTATTATCAAAACTAAAGCCGTCATAGTCGAATAAAAGATTCAGATAATAGGTGTTTTTAAAAAAATCATGCGCCAACTGAAGCGAACAGGATTTGATTTTGTCTTTTAGCTCGACTGCAAATCCGGTGGCTTTTATGTCTGCTTTTTTTGCCACATCCTTGATGAATTTTTCAAAGTATTCAGAAACCATTTTCGAAGGAATTTCGATGGTCTTCTTTTTCAAAAAAGGAATGATTTTTTTGGTGTTGATGTCTTTTAGAAGGTGCAATTTATGGTAAGCAACCAGCCAACCCGGTTCGTCCAAAAGTATTGTGATGTCGGTGTTTGAAGGATAGAATGCTGTTGTTTCGTCTTTTAAAAGTAATGTATAAGAAATTCCGTTTTCGTGTTTGTCAAATTGAAGACTGGTTTCCAATTTTGGATTAGTAGTGTCAATTCGGCTAATGCGAAAATCTTTTTCTTTTCCCAGATTCAGCGAGAGCGGAAAATTATTTTGGCAAACTAAATTGTAAAATTGGTCTAAATTCGTTTTTATGAATTGCCGAATTCCAAATTCTAGTTTAGAGTCTTTGAGTAAATCATCAATCGTTTTGGCAGATTTACGGTTTTTGCCGAATTTTTTTAAAATGACTTCGGGCTTGAGTGATTCACAAAGCGATAAAACTTTTTTGGTATTTGCATCTAAATTTTCAACATTCACATCAAAACCTTCAAGAACTTGTGGACTCGCTTTCTTGTCTAAATACGTAATAGCTTCAGAATGGCCTACAATATAAGCAGTCGGAATATAGGTATTTAGTCTTTTTTCAAAACTGATATCAAAGCAGAACTGAAAGGAATTTTTAGTTTCCAAAAGCAAAAGGGTATTTGATTGTAATTAGATTCTTTAAAAGACAAATTCCACAAATTTGCACCTGTTGATTTGTGTAAATTTGTGGAATTTATATGGTTTTTAACTTATTGTAAAATAATTATTTAAAACAAACAGGAATGATTTCGCCTTTTGCCAAACAATATTTTTCTACCAATTCGGGAGCTATTTTATTGGTGTAATCTTCCTCTACAACTGTAAAACCAATGCTTCTCAGTTTATCAAAATAATCACGTCCATAAATACGTACGTGGTCGTATTGCCCGAATATTTTGGCACGCTCTTTTTGGTCGGTAATCGTATCATCAGCAAAGGTTACGGCTCTTTTTAAATCTTGTGGAATTTGTAAAATAGCCATTCCACCCGGTTTCAAAACACGGTACAATTCCTGCATGGCTTTGGTGTCATCCGGAATGTGTTCCAAAACGTGATTGCAAAGAATGACGTCGTATTGATTGTCTTCAAAAGGTAAATTACAAATGTCCGCTTTTACATCTGCCAATGGTGAAAATAAATCGGTTGTGGTGTAATCCAGGTTTTTTTGCTTGCGGAACAGTTTATAAAAAGCTTGTTCCGGTGCAAAATGTAATACTTTCTTTGGAGCGGTAAAAAAATCGGTTTGCTCATTTAGGTACAACCAAAGCAAACGGTGTCTCTCTAATGAAAGTGTGCTTGGTGAAAGCACATTGTTGCGTTGTGTTTCGTAGCCATAAGGCAACATTGATTTGAAACTTTTCCCATCGATAGGATCAGTGAAATTATTTCCTTTTAAAGTGAAAGCGATAATAGGACGTGCCACATAGCTCAGCCTAATTAATAAAGGACGAGGGATGGTATTTAGTATAAGTTTAAAGAGTTTTTTCATTATACAACTAATGGGATTTTTCTAAATTCATCTTCTTCATTGCTCACAATCCCTAATTCTTTATAGATGTAATAGAAAGTAGATAATATCTCAGGTTTCCCATCTATAATGGCTACGTCGTGTTCAAAATGCGCGGAAGGTTTTCCGTCTGCAGTGGTGATTGTCCAACCGTCTTTGTGTTGTTTAATGTTTTTGGTTCCCATATTGATCATCGGCTCAATAGCCACAACCATTCCTTCGATTAGTAACTTTCCACGACCTCTTTTTCCGTAGTTTGGCATTTCGGGATCTTCGTGCATTTTTTGTCCTACACCGTGTCCAACCAATTCTCGAACCACACCATAACCGTGTGCTTCGGTATATTTTTGTATAGCATTTCCAACATCTTCCACACGGTTTCCAGCTCGCAATTCTCGGATTCCAACGTATAAAGATTCTTTGGTAATTTGAAGTAATTTTTTAGTTTCTTCGGCAACTTCGCCAATTTCAAAAGAATAAGCGTGGTCTCCGTGAAAACCGTTTTTGAAAGCACCGCAATCTACCGAAATCACATCACCGCTTTCTAAAGGTTTATTGTTCGGGATTCCGTGTACCACTTGAGAATTAGGACTCATACACAATGAATTCGGGAACCCATAAAGTCCAAGAAAACTTGGGACTGCGCCGTGATCGCGTATGAATTCTTCGGCTCTTTGGTCAAGATATAATGTGGTAACTCCTTCTTTTATTTCAGAAGCAATCATTCCTAATGTCTTTGATACGATTAAGGCACTTTCGCGCATTAATTCTATTTCCTCACGGGTTTTTTGAATAATCATATTTTCGAATTTTCAGAGTGCAAAAATACACTTTTAAAATTATTTCTTTTGTATTGGGTTTGTTTTAATTTTTAAGTTTAACTGCAATACTCGCAAAGGAGGCGCAATGCCCGCAAAACTTAGTGCACTTTGCCGTATTCTTTGTGTACCTTGCGGTTATTTTTTAAAGTTTAGTTGCTTAAATTAGCTAAGAAATCAATTCGTTACATTATGAATACATCCATAGAAGAAGATAGTAAAAAAGAACTGAATTTGACAAAAATGAAAAGAAATGCGCTTATCTTATTGGGTTTTGCAGTGGTTCTTTTTGTGGTTGCCAATGTCTATAAGTTAAATTGGTTAAAAGCGTTTAGCGAAGCAGCGATGGTGGGTGGAATTGCCGATTGGTTTGCGGTGGTGGCTTTGTTCAGGCATCCGCTTGGAATTCCGATACCGCATACCGCTTTGATTCCGAGTAATAAAGATAAAATTGGGGAGAATCTGGGGAATTTTGTTTCAGACGAGTTTTTGATAAAAGAAAAATTAGAACTGAAAATCGATCAATTTAATGTGGCTATAAAAGCTTCCAATTGGTTAATTGATGTAAAAAATGCCAATACGGTAGCCAATTTAATTGCTGAAAACGTGATTCCTGGCCTTTTGAAAACGATAGATGATGAAGAAGTTCAACATTTTATACAAACCCAGTTTAGTGGTAAATTAAGCAAAGTAAATTTTGCCGAATGGATTGCTCTTGGTTTGGAATCATTGGCCAAAAGCGATAAACAAGAAGAGTTGGTTACCAATGTGTTGAAAACGTTAATTGTAGAATTGCAAAACAACAAACACGTAATTGAAGAAAAAGTTAAAAGTTCGACTCCATTTCTTTCTTTTGGCTTGGCCGATAAGAAAATAACAGAAGGAATTTTTAATGGACTGTATAATTTTCTGGAGCAGGCAAGTCATCAAGACAGTATTATTCGAAAAAAAGTAAATAACTATGTGGTGGATTTCATAATCGAGTTGAAAGAATCACCCGAAATGCAACAAAAAATCAATGATTTGGTTCTTGGTTTTGCCAATAAAAAAGAAGTTCAAGATTACATTAACGGTATTTGGTTGGAAATTAAAACGGCTATTGCCAATGATTTAAATCAAAAAGAGGAGTCAACAATAAAAAATAGCATTGCCAATATGATTCAGAGTTTTGGAAAAGGAATACAGGCCGATCAGTTGATGATGGATAAGATTAATAATTTTGTCAAGAACGATGTGCTTTCGGTACTCATTAATAACAAAAAAATGATTGGTGACTTGATTTCATCTACAGTTAAAAGTTGGGATACCGATGAAGTTTCCAAAAAATTAGAGCTAGAAATTGGTGGCGATTTGCAATACATTCGAATAAATGGAACGCTTGTGGGAGGTTTGGTGGGACTTATAATTTATGCTGTTGAACTTGTGTTGCATAATTTTATAAACTGATTGTATTTTAAAAGAAAGAGAGATTTTTTTGTTGTGAAAAACCTCTCTTCTTAATTTTACCATAAATCAATTCGGGTTGGCCATAATTTTATACAATTCTGAGTTGGAAGTGTAAAACCGATTTTCTAATGCAATTTGTGAAAGTTGTGCGCTCACTAAATTATTTTCTCTTGTGTTAATAAGAAAGAGCGAACTTTCCCCTAGAGTAAATAATCGCTCCTCGGATTTTAGCATTGTATCGTAATCAGTAACCAATTTGTTGATTAATTTTTGTTGATTGGTCAGAGATTGAATTTCTGTTTTTTGGGCGCTTATTTTGTTTGATAATTGTACTTTTTCTAAATCTCGTGTAAACTCAGTTTCCTGGATTTTGTATTGCGCTAGTTTCAAACCGCCTCTTTCTTTTCTTAAAAACAAAGGGAAATAAAAATCAACTCCTACTTTGTAATTGTCAGAACTGTTGGGTTTGGTCGGATTGGGTTGTGCCAAATACGAATATCCTACATCAATTTTAGGCAAAAGCATGTTGGCTTTCATTTTTTTCTCTACCGTCAACAAATCGATTTTACTTTGTAAGGCTTCAATTTTTGGATGGTTTATCAACGAAAATTCCTGATTGACTAAATCACTAATATTAAGTGTTTCCTGAATAGTTTGGCCTAATTTTTTTTCTGGAATGATAGCATCTGCTAGTTCCAATGGTATGTTGTTTTCTAACCAAAGAAAATTGGATAATTCTAGTTTTGCTTTTGTTAATTTTAATTTTGAATCTTCGAGTGCCAACAATCTGTTTTTAACAACAATTCCGGCTTCAACGCTGTCAATTGCGGGTTTGTCTCCTTGTTTGATTAAAGATTCAATTCCTTCATAGCGCTTTTGGGCATTGGTGCTGTAATTTTCATAAAGCAAATATTCTTCGTAATTTTTCTTCCAATTAAAATACGCTACCGAAGCATCGTATAAAACGGCAATAGCTTCTAACTTCTGCTCTGCTTGGCTTAATTTGACTTGAATTTTAGCTTTTTGCAAATCGGCCATCCTTTGATTAATCAGTAATCCTTGCCCAAGAGGAACACTAATTCCCAGCGAAGTCAATCCATTGCTAGGGGTTTTGTTTTGGGGGTCAAGATAATACCCTTCGTTTTCATCAAATCCTGCTTTTATGTCTATTCCGTACCAAGTTGGGATTTTGAAACTACTGTTTAAAATCGAATAATATTCGGTTCCTTGAAACTGTTTTTTATTATAATTCAATTCCAATTTTGGGTCAAATCCACCACGTGCCATCATCAGGTTAGCTTGCGCTTTACTGATTTCCAAATTTGCATTTTTTACCAATGGGTGGTACTTTTTTACAAAGCCTAAATACTCATTGTAACTCATTTCTTTGAGATTTGGCGGTAAAGTAGATTCGCTATTGGTTTGTCCATGAATTGACATTCCAAATAAAATTAGTATAAAAATAAGGTGTCGCATTATTTCTTTTCTTTTGAAGGTTTCTCTTTTCCTTTGTAATAATTGGGAGGAAAACCGTTAAGTGTTCTCCAAAATTCAAACCAAACTGGAACTGTGTTTAGCAAAGCTATGGTTTGAGCACCAGATCCGATGCTTAATTGTTTAGGCCAAGGAGCTTCGTTTTTGTCTGGAGCAATTAGGATTCTGAATTTTCCATTGTCACTGATAAAGTTTTCTATAGCTACGACTTCACCACCAAAAGTTCCATAAGACATATCAGGCCATCCAGAAAATACAATTGTTGGCCAACCATCAAACCAAACTCTTACTTTTTCTCCTTTTTTGATTAAAGGCAAATCAATTGGGTCTACAAAGGATTCTACAGCAATGTCATAATTAGAAGGCATAATCGTGGCGATAGGAGTTCCTTCTTTTATAGTTTCACCAATTCCGGACTGCAAAGCTCTGTTAATATAACCGCTTTGTGGTGCTTTGATGTAATACATTCCATTTCGAATGCTGTAATTGGCGTATTGATTTTCCAATTTGCTTACTTGAGCTTCAGTATCATATTGATTGCTCATCGCCGTGTATTGGTCACTTTGTGCTTTGGATGTTTTCTCGGAATACTCTGCTGCTATTCGATTGATTTCTACTTCGGCATTGATGAATTCATTTTTACTGGTATAAAATTTATTCTCTTGCGTGATGATTTTAGCTTCAACTTCTTGCAGTTTTAATCGTTTTTCTTCCACATCAGACAACGCTTTTAGGCCTTCTTTGTTTAATTGCAAGGAACGATTGAATTGTGTGGTTGCGATTTTTAATTGTGTTTTTACCGCTTCAAGATCCATACTGTCGCTTTTTATTTTCAAACGAGCTTGTTTTATTTTATTATCAGCTTGCTTGAGTTTTAAGCCTTTTTCTCTTTCTATGGCTTGCATTTGAACAGAAAGCGTTGCTACTTTCGAGCCATATGATTCCAACGATTGTTTTTTGGCATCTACTTGGTTTTTGGTATTTTTTACCAAATTAGGATCCATATAATCTTCTTTTATCTCGGATATAAAAAGAATAGTGTCACCTTTTTTTACATAATTTCCCTCTTGAACATACCATTTTTCTATTCGACCCGAAATAACAGATTGAATCGATTGAGGTCTCTGATTGGGTTTTAATGTTGTTACAGCTCCTGTGCCTGAAATGTTTTGTGTCCAAGGCAAGAAAAGTGCAATTATACCAATAATGGAAACTGCAAGTATTATTCTGTTCAAAATCTTATAATGTGGTCTGTTGCTCAAATCCTTAACTGTAGAATATTTTTCAAGAGCTTTGTTGTTTATCGGGTTTTTGTCGGATATATTTAGCATACTCTTATTTTTTGGTGTCTGATAGAATTGTTCCTTTTTGCATCGTAATTTCTCGGGTACATTTGGTAAGCCAATGAGGATTTTGAGAAGAAACGATAACCGTCCATTTGTTTTTTTCGGAAGTAATAAAGTCGATGATTTCATTGGCTACTTTCACATCCATTTTATCGGTTGGTTCTTCATAAAATAAAATATTTGGTTTGTGAATAATACTTCTTGCCAACAATATTTTTTGCGCATTGGAAGAGGATAATTCCTTGCCTTCCGGAAATATTTTAGTGTCTAAACCTTTGGGTAATGTTTTTATAAAACTAGTAAGTTGCAGTCCATCTAAAGCCCATTTTAAATCTTCGGTACTGATGCTTTTATCATTAAAAGTGATATTTTCAAGAATTGTTCCTTCAAATGGTGTTTCACCCTGAATAATACTTCCAATTCTGGAGCGATATTGTTTAATATCAATTTTTCTAAAGGTGTCATCATTGATAAAGAAATTCCCAGAAGTCGGATGTAATAAACCGGAAAGCACTCGAATCAAGGTTGTCTTTCCGGAACCATTTTCTCCATCGATTATAATTTTTTCGCCGGAGTCTATTTTTAAATTAATATTGTTTAGAATTCCAAAATTTGTTCCTGGAAATTGAAAATTCATATTTTCGGTTTCAAGACTGATATTGGTATAACAACTTTTGTTTTCAACAGTAATTTCTTCTTCTAATTCCATATCGGTAACTTGACCAATTTTCTCCACAGCTGTCAATACATCGTAAAAAGTCTCAAGCCCAAGAATGATTTTTTCTACCGAACTTATAACTAATAAAATAATAATTTCTGCTGCAACAAACTGTCCAATGTTCATTTCTTGACTCAAAACCAAGTAGCCGCCAATGATTAATAAACTGGCCGTGATGATTACTTTGAAAATAATAAGATGGCTGAATTGTCTCTTGATGACGTTAAAGTGACTTTCGCGACAGTATAAATAATCTTTTATGATTCCGTTGTTTTTTTCTAAAGCAAAATCGTAGTTCAGTTCGTTTCTAAAACTAAAATTATTCCGGGCGATTTCTTGTAACCAACCCGCTGCTTTGTATTTGTTTTTGGAGGTTTTCAAACTGGTTTGGATTCCTTTATTATACGAAAATTTAAAAATGATATATAAAAGCACCAATAATAAAAGTCCGAATACAATAAAGAAAGGATGGTATAAGGATAATAATATCACACCAAAAACGATTTGTAAAATAGCAGCCGAAAGATCGACTAATAATTTTGAAGTTCCTTTTTGTATCGTTAAAGTGTCAAAAAAGCGATTGGCTAATTCTGGAGGATAATGACCATAAAGTTCTTTGAATTCTATTTTGGGTAGTCTAGATGCAAATTCGAATGACGAGCGCACAAACATTTTCTGTTGTAAATTTTCTGTGATACGCAATTGCATTAAGGATAAGATACCTACCAAAGCTACCCCAATAACGACTAAAATTACCAAAACTATCCAAGAGGCACTTACTCGTCCAGATTGAATAAAGTTTACAATAGCTTGAATACCTAAAGGCAATGATAAACTCACGATTCCAGCAAAAATAGCATAGAAAAAGATTTGTGAAACATCTTTTTTGTCTAATTCTAAAAGGTTGAATAGTCTTTTTAATGAAGTCATATTTTTATTTTTTAAGTATTTTTTCAATTAAGTCGAAATAAAAATGGGTTGGATTTATAGTTTGATTGCAATCGGTTATGGATTGCATATGATCTTTTAAAAAGTGTTGGTGCAACGCTCCTTCAACTATATTAGAAGCAAGGCTTTTTGCATACAAATATTCAGGATTTACTTCTTTAATTATAGTTGTCAATCTGTTGATGACTCTAATGTAAATGGTATAAAATCCTTCTTTGTTTTCTTGCTCTACTTCTTTAGTGTGAAATGTTTTTGTAAACTCTGCAATAATGATTTTGTTCAAAATAGATTCATTGATATGCAATGTTTTTTGATCATCTTCCACTTTTTCGGTCACTATTGAAATCGCTTTTTTTAGTTTTTCCCAAGAATCTGAATGATTTGAAATTGCAAATACCAATCTATATTCCATCCAACTCCAATACCACGAAGATAAATATACTAATAATTTGTGTTTGTTTTCGAAATAACGATAGATAGAACTTTCGTTGGAACCTATTTTTTCTCCTAATTTTTTAAAGGTAAAGTTGTCAAAACCAATACTATCAATTAAAAGAATACTTTCTTCAATGATTTTTTTTCCTAATGCAGAAGTCTCAGGGTCTTTTACATAAAGCTTCTCGTTGATTTGAATTTTGATATTTGAAAGAATTTGATCCATTTTGAAATATTTTAGCGCAAATATAATAGTAATACTTTCAAAAAAGAGATTTTAACTTTTATTTATAAATCGTTTAGCAGCATTATGAGTTTTGTCATATTTTATAATCACACAAATTTTTATATTTGTTAGAAATTAAACAATTATGGAAAAGTATATTACTGCAGAAGATGCTGTAAAAGTCGTTAAATCTGGGGATAGAGTGTATCTTCAGGCAGCAGCAGCAGCGCCGACAATTTTGGCTAATGCTTTGACAGAAAGAGCAGCTGAATTGCGAAATGTAGAAATTTGCCATTTGCATACCGAGGGAGAAGCGCGTTATGCGAATCCAGAATTGGCAGATAGTTTTCATGTTAATTCTTTTTTTATAGGTGCCAATGTGAGACATACTTTAAAAGCAGGAAATGGGTCGTATACTCCTGTTTTTTTGAGTGAGTTACCTCATTTGTTTCGTAAAAATGTACTACCATTAGATGTTGCATTTATCCATGTTTCGCCTCCAGATATTCACGGATATTGTTCTCTTGGGGTTTCTGTTGAAGCAACAGTTGCTGCGATTGAGAATGCTAAAATTGTAATTGCTCAAGTAAATCCTCAAATGCCAAGAACTTTTGGTGATGGAATACTTCATGTTTCCGAGATAGATTATTTAGTAGCTGTTAATACACCAATATATTCGCATGAAGTAGAGCCGTTTACTGCGGAAGAAGACAAGATAGGAACTTTTATAGCTTCCTTGATTGAGAATCGATGCACACTTCAAATGGGAATTGGCTCTATACCTAATGCTGCTTTAAGTAAATTGGGTAATCACAAAGATTTAGGATTGCACACCGAAATGTTTTCGGATGGTGTAATCGATTTGATTGAAAGCAATGTAATTAATTGTAATTATAAAGGATCATTGAGAGGCAAAGTGTTGTCTACTTTTTTAATAGGTTCCAAACGCTTATATGACTTTGTTGATGATAATCCTTTTATCGAATTACGGGAATCATCCACAGTAAATGATACCGCTAGAATCAGGAAAAATCCAAAAATGATAGCTATTAATTCGGCTATTGAAGTCGATTTGACCGGTCAGGTCTGTGCCGATTCTATTGGACCGAGAATGTATTCTGGTGTTGGCGGTCAAATGGATTTTATTCGAGGGGCTTCTTTGAGTGATGGTGGGAAAGCGATTATTGCCTTACCATCAACCACAAAAAATGGTCAAAGTCGTATTGTTCCTTTCTTGAAACAAGGTGCTGGTGTGGTCACTACAAGAGGACATATTCATTATGTAATTACCGAAAACGGAATTGCCGATTTATATGGTAAAACATTAAAACAACGTGCTGCCGAATTGGTTCGGATTGCTCATCCCAATCATCAGGAAAGTATCGAAAAAGAATATTTTTATTTGTTGGATAAAATGTAAAGAAAATGGGTGTAAAAATTAAATTTACACCCATTTTGGTTTATTAAAAAGGCGCCAATTGACGCTTTTTATTTATAGTAATGAATGACAAGTCATTGCTGCTGGCTGCTCGATTCCCATCAAAGCAAGAACAGTAGGGGCAATATCACCTAAAACTCCATCATGTATGGTTTTTAAGTCTTTGTCTACCAAAATAATTGGCACAGGATTCGTTGTATGCGCTGTGTTTGGTGAACCGTCAGGATTAATCATTGTTTCGCAGTTACCGTGATCTGCAATAATGATAGTTGTATAATCATTGGCAAGAGCCGCTTCAACTACTTCTTTTACGCAAGCATCAACAGCTTCACAGGCTTTTATGGCCGCGCTCATAACTCCTGTATGTCCTACCATGTCGCCATTGGCAAAATTCAGACATACAAAGTCAACTTCGCCTTTGTTTAATTCTGGAACTAAAGCATCTTTCAATTCATAAGCGCTCATTTCTGGCTGTAAATCGTAAGTAGCCACTTTTGGAGAATTCCTCAATATTCTTGATTCTCCATGAAAAGGAATTTCCTGTCCGCCAGAGAAGAAGAATGTCACATGCGGATATTTTTCTGTTTCGGCAATACGAATTTGTTTTTTGTTAGCTTTCTCCAAAACTTCACCTAGTGTTTCTGTGATGTTGTCTTTGTTGTACACCACTTTTACATTTTCGTAGGTTTCATCATAATTGGTAAGCGTCACATAGTACAATTGTAATTTGTGCATGTTTTGCTCATGAAAATCTTTTTGCGAAAGCGCTTCGGTCAATTCACGTCCTCTATCGGTTCTAAAGTTGAAGAATATAACAACGTCATCTTCTTTAATTGTAGCAAGAGGTTGGTCTTTATCATCCACCATAATTATTGGGTGGATGAACTCATCAGTTACATTGTTTTTGTAGCTTTCTTTTACGCTGGCAACAGCATCGGTTGAGTGATTTCCTTCACCATTAACTACTGCATCGTAAGCCAGTTTTACTCTTTCCCAACGTTTGTCCCTGTCCATTGCATAATAACGACCAGTTATAGATGCTAGTTTTACGGTAGTATTGGCAATATAATTTTCTAAATCCTGAACGTATTTTTTACCAGATTTTGGATCCACATCACGACCGTCTGTGAAAGCATGTACGAATACATTGTCCAATCCGTAATCTTGCGTGGCATCGATTAATCCTCGTAAATGTGAAGTGTGAGAGTGTACACCACCATCAGAAAGTAATCCTAAAAAGTGTATTTTTTTGTTGTTTTGCTTGGCATATTCGAAAGCGTCAAGTAACACTTTTTCTTTTACCAAAGTTTTGTGTTCTACGGCAAGATTGATTTTGGCCAAATCCTGGTAAACAATTCTTCCAGCTCCTAGGTTCATGTGTCCTACTTCGCTGTTTCCCATTTGCCCTTCTGGAAGACCAACATGTAAACCATCAGTCCTAAGTTGTGCGCTTGGGTATTTTGTATAAAGACTATTTATAAACGGAACATTTGCATTATCAATTGCAGAAACTTTCGGGTCAGGAGATTTCCCCCAACCGTCTAAAATCATTAAAATTACTTTTTTGTTCATGGTATGAAATTTTTTGCAAAGATAACGGTTTCCCGAAAAATATAAGTGAGTCAAAACTACTATTATACATAAAAAAGAGAAGTGCAACAAATACTTAAAAATGTGTTGTAAAAAGTGATTTTTATTTCAATAAATGCAAAAAAAAACCTCAAAAACCCAATGTGTAAAATGAGATTTTTGAGGAGTTTTTTGTCCTATAAAAAGAATGGTTCTGTGTATAAGATATCTTTGTTATTAAGCAATTAGAATATGTTTTTCGCCTGATTGTAATCAATAAAATATTTCACACTAATTGATAAAACATGGTTCAAAACATTGTTTGTAAGCAATCCAGTGTAATTGCCTCCAAAATCTTTGTTTACTTCATTATCATATTTATTGGCATTGCTTCTGTATAAAATTGTGAGTTGGCTTCCAGGTGCAAACCACCAATTATAGGATAAATCTAAGTTCCAGGTGATTAAATTAAAATTTTTATTTTCATTATAAGTGTCGTTTGCAGCTAGTCTGCCATTTTCCTGCAGCGTATAAAAGTTTTTGTTTTCAGCATAAGACCAATAATAACGTGCAGAAAGGTCAAAATTCATTTTACTGTTTAATGAATATTTTCCGTTAAGTGTATTGGTATAAGTGACAACATTTCTATTGGCATAAATAATGGTGTTTGGTGGTAAATTTTTATTTCCCAAACTATTATCTACAAATCCTTTATTGTTATTTTGTCTAAAATAATTAAAATTGTAATTCAATGCCAAATGGTCGTTGAAACGATAGCGCGGGCTAATTTCAATACCGTAGGATCTTCTTCCGGACTCTTTTAAAATAGCCGCGGAAGGATAAACGTCAAAAGCAAATTTATTGTTGTAATTGCTAGATATTGAGAACCATCCGCCAAGTCTTACTGGGTCAAAACTGTATCGATTAGGCATTCTTGGCTCGTAATAATTATAGACCTCAATAGGTCTGTAGTTTATTCCAAAGCCTACGTAATGATTCTTTTTTGTAGTTGTATTTACATTAATGTTTAATTCATCCGCTTGCATTTTGTTTGTTTCTTTTTGAAACTGAGTGTACAGATTGATGTTGGTATTAAATGAGTTGAAAATTTTGGTAGGATTCAGAATTCTGTAACTGCTGTTTCCGTAAAAACTATAATAATTAGTTTCAAAATTAATCCCCAAATCGTTACTGTCGAAGTCTTTTGTAACCACGTTTGTGCCTAAACTGTAGCGGTATTTACCGCTTGTTTCGGCAATATTTAAAGTCGAATTAATTCCGTCTTTTTTGTTTTCGATATCATTTACATAACTATATTCAAAATTTCCAGAAAGATTATAAGTGTTTTTTGTGGTGTTTAAATCCCAAACCAATGCCGAAACATTCCCGTCTCTAAAAGAACCATTCCTTGTTACATTTGTGTTTACAAAAGAAACCGATGAGTTTTTATGGAATCTTTGGTCCAAAACCAAAATATTAAAATTGGTTACGGGCTCGACTTCTACCCTGTAGGTTTCTTGAGTAGTTGTGTTTTTTATTGTAGCATACGTTTTTTCGGTAATTGCATTCAGAAAACCAATTCCCAATCCGCCTTTTGTTCTTCCCGAGACTTTAATAGCGTTGTATAAGTTTATATTTGCCGGATTATCAATAATTTCTTCTTCTGTTTTTGTAACCGGTGTATAGGCGGGAGGACCACCAATTCTTCTGGAATAGAAAATGTTTCCTTTGCTGAACAAATCGGTTCCTTCAGTAAAAAAACCTCTGTTTTCATTAAATTGTTGTTCGAAAGGTGTTAGGTTGAGTACTTTGTCATCGTATTTGGTTTGGCCAAAATCAGGAATAAGCATGGCGTCTAATGTAAAAGCGTCGTTTATCCCATATTTTATGTCCAATCCTCCTTTTAATTCTCCATACGTTTTTTGATAGGCATTGGCGTAAGCGTAAAATGAAGCATAAGGCAATAAGAAAAGCCGAGTAGGTGTTTTTACGTTTTCGATTCCATCCAGAGTTCCATTTTGTTGAGTAAATGTCCCGATTTTCGAATCAATAAAATTCCAAGAATATTTTTCGCGATCCCGTCTTATTTCTCTAAAAAAATTAATACCCCAAGTTTGTTTTTGTTCACTCGAAAAGCGCATTGCTGCATACGGAATGCGCATTTCTACCACCCATCCAAAATCTGTAATTGTGGTTTTGCTATCCCAGACTGCATCCCAGGAATAATCTTCTCCATTGCTGTCTGTTGCCAAGCAATCGGCTTGTCCATCGGCAGCATTAACAAAAAACTCGAAATTCTGTTGACCATCGTTGTAACCATTAATGAAAACACCAAAAAAATCGGCAGTGCCAAATTCATCTCGTTTGTTGATTTCTTTTAAAATTTTGCCCGGCTCATCGTCGTATAATAATGCTCCTATGTAAATAGCATCATTATCGTATAAAACGCGAACTTCGGTTCTTTTGTTTTCGGCTACAGTTTTGCCATTATCGGGTTGAAACATGATAAAATTGGTAGCAATAGGTACGGATTGCCAAGCGGTTTCGTCTAATTTACCGTCAAGTGAAATTTTTTCAGAAATGAATTTTGTTTGCAAAGTTTTCTTCTGGCATAAGCCAATAAATGAGCAAAATAGGAAACTTACTAGAAACAATTTTTTCATGACAGGCATATTGGAATTATAAAATTAATAAAAACCAACTGATGCAAATTCGATGAAATTTTTTGAAAAAGAAAGGTTTGGGTTAATAGACTCCTTAATTTGGGTATTGTTACACTAGATGTATTTAATTTTTAAAAACATTTTTAGCATTATTGTAATCTATTGAATAGCGAATGCTTACCGATAAGATGTGATTGAGATTACTATTGAAAATGTTTTTTAAGTTATTTGGAAGATCAGTTTCGACGATATCTGTCCTTTCTAATGCCGAATTTCGATATAAAAATGAGATTTCACTTCCGGCAGCAAACCACCACGAATAGTATAAGTCAAAATTCCATGAATTGAAATTTCGATCTTTATTTTCAGAATATGTTGGATTAGGAAGTAAATGACCATCATCCTGCAAAGTAAAAAACTCATGATTGCTTGAGCAAGACCAGTAATATCTTGCTGTCAAGTTGATTGTCATTTTATTGTTTATGGCATATTTTGCAGTAAGATCTTCTTGAAGAATCTCCCTATTTCTTTCGGCAAAAATAATATCATCATTATCAAAAGCCACCCATCCTCTATCATTCTTTTTTGTGGTGTAATCAAAAGCAAAGTCTAATGAGATTTTGGTATTAAAACGATATTTTGGGCTGGCATAAATGCTGTATAAAACACGGCCTTGTTCATCAAATTTTGAAATCGTTGGTGTTATGGCAAGAGTAAAAGCATTATTTTGGTTGGATGTGAAGTTTACATAAGAGCTGATTCTTCTTGGAATATACGAATATTTTCCAGTTGCTCGGGGTTCATAAAAATCGAAAGTTTCAACTGGATTGATAACTAATGCATATTCAAAATAATTGTTTTTTAATGATGTCGCTTGGATCAAAGTTTTAAGCCAAAACTCTTGCATTTTATTGGTTGTGTTTTGTTTTTCGATATTGGCTTCTTCACTAATACTAAAGGTGTTAAAAACTTTTGTGGGGTTTAATATTCGATAGCTTATGCTGCCATATGCATTTTTGTAATTGTTTACATAAAGAATTCCTAAATCATTTGTATCGTAGTTCTCCGAAAGGTATTTGGCCGATAATCCATATCTAAATTTTCCGCTTGTTTTTTCGAAATTCAGGGCTGTTTTAAATCCATCGTAATCTTCAACTGTCTTGACAGTGCTATATTTAAAATCTCCGTTTAGTGTGTAGGTGTTTTTTGTAGTGTTCAAATCGAATAATACTGCTGAAACATTAGCATCTCGAAAGCTGCCGTTTCTCAGAGTGTTGGTATTTACAAACGAAACAGACGAGTTTTTGTTAAATCTTTGATTAAGAACTATAACATTATAATTGGTTAAAGGCTCGACAACTTCTTTGCGGGTTTCTCCGGTGTCAGTATTCTCAATTGTGGCATAGGTCTTTTCGGTTATAGCATTCAAAAAACCAATTCCCAAATCTTTATCCGTTCGTCCGGTTAATTTAATCGCGTTTATTAAATCGACAGAGCTAGGAAATTCTACAAATTCTTCGTTGTCTGCAATCTCAGGAATGGTAGACGGAAAACCTCCAATTCTTCTGGAATAGAATAAATTTCCTTTGGTAAATAAATTAGTTCCTTCTGTAAAAAAAGGCCTGTTTTCATCTAGTTGCTGTTCAAAAGGGTCTAAATTTAAAATGGCATTGTCAAATTTGGTTTGGCCAAAATCGGGTACTAAAATTAAATCAAGTGTAAAGGAATCATTGATTCCGTATTTTATATCCAAACCTGCTTTAAAGGTTTGGTCTGAATTATAATCATCTTTTTGGTAATAATAAGAAGAATAGGGAATGAAAAAAAGACGAGTAGGAGGTTTAATGTTTTCAATGCCTTCCAGGATGCCTTCTTGAGCTATTACAGCATGGACTTCATTATTCACTCGATTCCAGGTGTATTTTTGAACATCCCTCTCTATATTTCGCATAAAATTGATGCCCCAAGTTTGTTTTTTCTCTTTAGGAAAACGTAGAGCAGCGTAAGGCAACTTTATTTCGACTACCCAGCCAAAATCGGTTAGGGTTGCTTTACTAAACCAAATGGCGTCCCAAGTAAAATCTTCGCTATCTTCTAGAGCAATACAATCCAGTTGAACGCCAGCAGCAGTTACAAAAAAGCGAAAATCTTGTTGACCATCATTAAACCCGTTAATGGAGACAGAGAAATAATCATCAACTCCCAAAACATCTCTATGCGTAATTTCTTTCTGAATTTTGCTCGGATCATTATCGTACATAACCGCTGATATATAAACCGCATCATTATCATAAAGAATTTTTACATCTGTTTTCTTGTCTTCGTTTATAAGTTTCCCATTGTCAGGTGTGTACATGATAAAATCAGTAGCAACATTGGCAGTTTTCCATACTTGTTCATCCAAGTTACCATCAATCGTAATTTTTTCTGTAATAGATTTCGCCTGAAGTACTTTCTTTTGACCATAAAGCACGCTGCTACCTATCACTATAAAAAAAGCAATTAATAAGCAGTATTTTGTCATAAAAAGTATGTTTTTGTACAAAAAAATGATATATTGTATTACAAATATATGTTTTGCAATAATATAATGCAAATTTTAAAATCGATTAAGTGTTAAATTTTACCGATAAAATGCGTTTTTGTTTTGATAAGTGTTTTTTATTTGTACTTTTGTTCTCCCCAAAAGATGTATAACTAAAAGATTTTCAATGATTTATAAGTCAATTCTTGCGTCGGTTTTTATGTTTTTTTCATTTACTTCTAGTGAAAAAGTAATAAATTCCTCAAAATTAATTCCTACTAAGAGAATCGCAGCAGTTGTTAAATCCAGTTTTGACGCCAAAGTCGAAATGGTTTACAATACATTGCAAGCCAATCAGTTTGAACTGCCAAAATTGGAGAGTTTTACTGAAGCTTTGAAAGGATTCTATATCTTAAAAGAAAAAGGATTAATCAAGAAAGACATTCTTACATTGGTTGACTTTAGTTTATCTTCTAATACAAAAAGACTTTGGGTTATTGATTTATCCAAAAATGTAGTTTTATTTCAATCACTAGTTGCGCACGGCAGAAATACTGGCGAAGAATTTGCAAATAGTTTTTCCAATTCTCCCGAATCGTTCAAAAGCAGTTTAGGGTTTTATGCGACTGCCGAAGTTTATAATGGAAAACATGGACTTTCACTTAAGCTAGATGGTTTAGAAAAGGGATTGAATGATCATGCACGCGAGAGAGCGGTTGTAATTCACGGTGCAAATTATGTTTCAGATTCTTTTATTAAAGGAAACAAAAGATTGGGAAGAAGTCAGGGATGTCCTGCAGTACCAGTAGAATTGGCAGCCGAAATTATTTCTGTAATAAAAGACAAATCATGTTTGTATATTTATCATCCATCTATAAACAAAGCTAAAGAAGAAAAACTAATCTCTTAGTTTTGCATACAAATCGGCATCAAGATTATAAATGTCGTCTCTGAAAATTAACTCGTCATTTTCGCTCCAAGCAGTCCAATACCATTGGTAGATTGCAAAATGTTTCTTTATTCCCAGAAAGATTGTTTTTTTAGTTGCTACAATTGAATCTATTTTTTCTCTCGAATACTGTATTGGGTCGTTTAATAAGAGTTGAGCAAATTCCAATGGATTTTCTATCCGAACGCAACCTGAACTCAAAGATCTATTATTTCTCTCAAATAAATTTCGATGATTAGTGTCGTGTAAATAGACGCTATGAGTATTAGGAAAAGTTATTTTTACAACTCCCAAAGAGTTATAATAGCCTGGCTTTTGTACGTATCTGTAACCATTTGGTTTTTTTTCATTCCAATCTTTGGGGTCAACTTCATTGTTTTTATTGTCAAAAATCGCAATGCTTTTATTTTTTAAGAAATCCCGGTTTTTTGTCAATTCAGGAATAATGTCTTCTTTTAAAATTGTCGGAGGGACTGTCCATGTTGGGTTGAAGACTACTGTTTGCAATGAAGAAGTCAATATGGGTGTTCTCCTTTTGATCTTCCCTACAACTATCCTTTTTGTCATGGTAATAGCCTGATTTTCGACTACATTCAAACTGTAATTTGGAATATTAATAAGAATATAATTCTCTGCAAATGACTTTGCAAACCATCTCCAACGCTCCAGATTGGCAATGATCTGGTGTTTTCGGTCTTCTTTGGTAAAATTAAGTGCAGAAATTGTGCTTTTCCCAATAATGCCATCAGATGTCAATCCATGACGCGTTTGAAATCTCTTGACCGCTTCAACAGTTTGTTCGTCATAATAGGAAGTGATGCTGTCTTTGGTTTTTAAATCGTTCCAAAACAGCAATCGCTTTTTGATGTTAATAATGGCTTTATTAGTATCGTTTGGCTTTATTTTTTCTTCACTAACGATTTTCATTAATGTATCTTTAGGAAATTCATTGATGAGCTGTAACGCTTTAATTAATTTTTTATAAGTCAAAGCTATGGGTTGACATTTTTCTATTTCTTCATCAAAAGAATCGTCATCTAAGGCCTGGTTTATGACCTCATTTGTGTTGAAATCAGGAATATGTAAATCCCAATTGATATATAATTTTCGAGGATTGAGTTTTCCGTTATGAAGATGGGTAAGGTATTTTTGAAAATTATAAGTAAGCAATAAATCATAATTTATTTGCTGGTTTTCATCTAATTCGGAAAATTTTTTTTCGAATTCCAGTAGCTTCGGAGTATTGTAATCTAACGGATTTAATCCTTCGGTTTCGCAATTTTTAAGATATTTCAGGACTGTTTTTCTATATTTTTCTAATTGCCAAACGGTTTTATTGTCGTTGGAATCATAAAAATCAGCCAGTGGTTTGCTTTTGAATGGAGCTAATGAAAGAGTGTCTATGTCGAGAATTGACCCTTCTTTTTCTGAGCTTTTAGAATTTATTAACGAGTCAATTGTAGACTCTTTTTTACAACCGATCAGAACTATAAAAAATATATATAAGTAGAGTTTATTCATTTTTATTTTTTAAACATTAAATCATATTCTCCAACACCTTCGATTTCGAACCAAATACCTTTTTGATATTTTTGTTTTGACATTGAACTAAGGCTTTCTTCCAAAATTTGATATTGCTTTTTGTTTACAAAGATGCTGTTATTATTTTTGAGTATCAATATAATTCCTACTCTTTCATTTTTTTTAAACAATCAAAATAATGTGTTGATGGTAAATTGTCTCGATCAAATTGCTAACTTTAGATTGGTTTTCCCTTACTTAAGATAGAATGTCTAACATAATAAGTGCCTAAAACGCTTGTTTTTTTGATGTTTTGAAAATGAAATGAGAAAAAATAAATGTATAACAATTTAGTTTTAAAATGGTTGTAAAAAGCAAAGGTTAACGTGGATTTATTTTTCAAAAAAAATTTGCAAATAACTATTTTTATTAATTATCTTTGCCCCTCAGTAATGCGAAAGTAGCTCAGTTGGTAGAGCTCCAGCCTTCCAAGCTGGTTGTCGCGAGTTCGAGCCTCGTCTTTCGCTCTAAAATCAAATTTATTTTTGGTTTAAAAAGGGTAAAATTTTAATGATTAATGCGAAAGTAGCTCAGTTGGTAGAGCTCCAGCCTTCCAAGCTGGTTGTCGCGAGTTCGAGCCTCGTCTTTCGCTCCAAAACCTCAAATGTAAGTTTGAGGTTTTTTTTTATCTAAAAATTTATTTTTTAAACCATTAAGATATTGAGATACATTAAGAGTTTTTTAAAGCTTAATTATTCTTAATATCTTAATGGTTTATTTTTTTAATGTGAGTTTTAATTTAAAAAACTCAAATCACTTCCTGTTTCTAGTTCTTCGGGTAATTGGTTTTGTCTGAAAAGGCGTGCTTGCAAATTTCCTTTTAAAATAATTTTATTTCCTTTAACTTCAAGCCAACTTCCTTCGCGTAGCCCCAAAACGGGTAATGAATTAAATGCATGAAATTCTTTGATCCTTGTTTCTCTGGTTTCTCCCATGTGTTGAGAGTTAATGTCTGGATCCAAGTAATGCGGATTCAAATTAAATGGTATTATTCCCAAGGTTTGAAAACTGGGAGGATAAACTATTGGCATGTCATTTGTCGTTTGCATTGTCAATCCGCAAATATTGCTTCCTGCACTGCATCCCAAATAGGGAGTTCCTGCTTTGATTGTGTCAGCCAGTATCGTCATAAGGTTGAACTTGTACAATTGAGAGACCAGTAAAAAAGTATTTCCCCCACCGGTAAAAATCCCTTCTGCATTTTGTATGGCTTCTGTCGGATTTTCAAATTCGTGAATTCCTAGTACTGCGATATTTATTTTGGCAAAAGCCAAAGCAACTTTTGCGGTATAGTCCTCATGCGTCATGCCGCTTGGTCTTGCAAATGGAATAAAAAGCAGCGTTTGGCAATCTTTAAAATGCAAACGCAATTCTGGCAATAAATAGTCTAGATAGCCTCCTTCGTGAAGCGTTGAGGTACTGGCGATGATGCAATTTTTCATTTTTTGTCTTGATAAGATTTTGTAAAGGTATAAAATGAATTTTTTTTGGAGTGTTGAAACAATGGTTTTAATTAACAAACTTTTACCAAACCATTAGTAATTAATTTGGATGGGATTGGAATACTTTTACATTCTATAAATGAAAACTATGACTAAAATTATACTTTGTTTAATTCAATTTTTAGTATTTACGGCTTTTCAATTCGTTCCGAAAGAGTCTTCAAATGAAGGTTTGGCTAATAAAAATGGCATAGAAATTCAAGACACAAAGTCAATAAAAAAGGAGCAAACAAAGGTGCAGCAGCCTTTGAGTGCCTTGAAAAATAATAATTAATGATTTCAAAAAAGAAATCATTTTTAAATAATCAATTCATTTGTGAAAAATAATTTTACCTTTTTATTTATTTTCATTTTACTTAGTCAGTTAGTGACGGCACAAGTCAGTACAGAAAAATGGATTAAAGGGCAAATAACTTCCAATTTTATTCCGTTGGAAGCTGTAAATATTACTAATTCAAATAGTAAAAGGAGTGCTGTTTCAGATTCGTATGGGAATTTTTCTGTTCTAGCGAAAGAAGGAGATATTTTGAATTTCTCTATTGTAAATTACGATCCGCTTCGAAAATATATAAACAAACAGGAATTCAATTTAGGTAGTATTGTTATAAATATGACAGCAATGAGCGTTGAATTGAGTGAAGTCATTATTAATAAACATCCTGAAATTTCAGCAGAAAACATGGGATTAATTTCCAAAGGTCAAGTAAAATTGACACCTGCAGAACGAAAACTTAATGCGGGTTCTGGAGGAATTGTTGGCGTTATAAATGCATTAACTGGTGAGTTGGAAAATCTAAAAAAGAATATAATTGTCGAAAAAAAAGAAATTTTAATGCACAAGCTAGAATTTCTTTTTGAGGATAAGTATTACATAGATGCCCTAAAAATACCTGAAGAACAGATTAAAGGTTTTCAGTATTATTGTGTTGAAGATTTAGATTTTGAGAATGCTTTGAATTCTAAAAACAAGACAATGTCTATGTTTTTGATTGTTGGACTGGCGTCAAATTACAATAAGAATAGAGCATCCGATCAAAATGACAAATAGCTTTAGAAATTATAAATCCAATCCATTGTTTGTGAAAAATAATTTTACTTTTTTATTTCTTTTCTTTTTTCTTGCTCAGTTGCTGACGGCACAAGTCAGTACAGAAAAATGGATTAAAGGGCAAATAACTTCCAATTTTATTCCGTTGGAAGGTATAAATATTACTAATTCAAATAGTAAAAGGAGTGCAGTTTCAGATTCTTATGGGAATTTTTCTATTCTGGCAAAAGAGGGTGATATTTTGATTTTTTCATCTGTAAATTACGATCCGCTTCGGAAATATATAAACAAGGAGGAATTCAATTTGGGTAGTATTGTTATAAATATGACAGCAATGAGTGTTGAATTGAATGAAGTAATTGTGAATAAACATCCTGAAATTTCTGCCGAAAACATTGGAATTATTCCTAGAGATCAGGTAAAGTTAACTTCAGCTGAAAGAAAATTGCAAACGGCTGGAGATTTTAAACCTATTCATTTATTGGGTTTATTGGGTGGTCTTTTGGCCGTTGACCCCATTTTGAACGCGATAAGTGGTAGAACTAAAATGCTCAAAAAAGCGGTATCAGTTGAGAAAAAAGAATTTTTAATGGCGAAATTAGATGTATTGTTTGATGCGAAATATTACATAGAAACCTTGAAAATTCCCGAAGAACAAATTAAAGGCTTTCAATATTATTGCGTTGAAGATACCGATTTTGCGAATGCCTTGAATTCTAAAAATAAGACTATGTGCATGTTTTTAATAACAGGATTGGCGTCCAATTATAATAGCAATAGAGAAATTAATGACGAAATTCATTAGTATTAAACGTAAACCTTTATCCAATTTTTGTGAAAAATAATTTAATTATATTGCTTGTTTTCTTAGGTCAAAATCAGTTCTTGGCCGCGCAAAACAATGTTGAAAAAATCATTACAGGTACTGTAGTTTCAGACACCACAAAACTAGAAGGAATCAGTATTTTCAATTGCGCTAACAAAATGATTGCAGTTTCCGATGAAAACGGATGTTTTTCAATTGTGGCAAAAGATGGAGATATTTTGAATTTCTCAAGTATAGATTATAAGTATTTGCGGAAATACGTTTACAAACACGAATATCAATCGGGTATAATGGAAGTTAACCTGACTTTCAATACTGTCGAATTGGAGGAGGTTGTTATAAATAAATACGCAAATATTACCGCAGAAAATTTAGGAATAATTCCGCGAGGACAAATTAAATTTACTCCACAAGAGCGGAGGTTGTATTCCAATTCTGGCGGAATTCAAGGACTTTTTAGTTTTGTTTCGGGCGAAAGGGATATCCTTAAAATGAATGTTGAAATTGAAAAGAAAGAGTTTCTATTAAAAAAAATGGAATATCTTTTTGGAGATAAATATTACACAAAAACGTTACATATTCCCGAAGAACTTGTCAAGGGTTTTCAGTATTATTGCATAGAAGATACCGAATTTGTTAAAACTTTAAATTCAAAAAACAAAACAATGTGTATGTTCTTGATCACAGCTTTGGCTTCGGATTACAATCAAAAAAGAATATGCGAAATAAATTAGGATTGATTGTTTTGTTTTTAGTAGACCATTGTTGTTTTAGCCAGTCCGCTTAAAAAAATAAAGCAGTTATGTTTTTTATAAAAGAATAATAGTTACTGTAGGCAGATAGATTAAAATAAAGTTGTAAATTTAATAAGTGAAAAGGTGTATTATTCTACAACGATTCATTTTTTAAATTTAAATAAACTAGATATGAACGGTAAACTAAGAATTCTAATTTTGTTGTTGTGTTTTCAATTTGGTTTTAGTCAAGTCCTGACAAGAAAAACGGTACATGGAAAAGCAGTAAATGATTCAATTGCAGTAGAGAACGGTTTGGTTTTTAATCTGAATGCAAAAACAGGTTCAATTATTGACCCCCAAGGGCATTTTAGTATATTGGCAAAAGTAAAAGACACATTGGTTTTTACAAGTTTAGGATTCAAATCAAAAAGAATAGTTCTTTCAGACAATGATATCAAAACTTCCTTTTTTAGAGTAAAATTGAATGCTATTGCGAATCAATTGATAGAAGTTGTGGTATATGCCAAAAATGGTCCTCATCCTGAATTTGGAAACACACAAAAAATAGTTGACACTCAATATTATGGTGATAAAATGTCGTCTCCAGTCAATAATTTAATACCGCCTACCGGGACAGGAGACCCAAATAATTTGGATGTCATTCGGGTTTATAATAAAATTTTTAAAAATTTATTAAAAAACAATCCTGAGAAATCCGATTTAGTTTCGGATATGAGTTTTACATCGGTTGCATTACAAAGCGTCAGTTATTCGTTTTTTGTAAATGATTTAAAGCTGCATGAGGATCAAGTTGGTCTGTTTCTTTTATTTTGCGAAAACGATCCAAAATCTAAAACATTTATTTCTCAAAATCAGCAATTTGAAATCATGGATTTTTTGATTTCTAAAAACGTCGAGTTTAAAAAAATTGCTACTTTTGAAAAATGAAAAAAATAATTGTTTGTATATTCTTTAGTGTTTTTTTACTCTCATTGAGCAGTTTTGGCGTTCATAAATTTTATATGGCGATTTATCAAATAAATTATGCTCCCGAGAAGAAGATGCTTCAAATTACTGCGCGTATTTTTTTGGACGACTTGAATAAGGCTTTGGAGAAAAAATACAAAAAAAAACTCTTTATTGGCGGCGATAAGGAAACCGAAGAAGGATTAATTTTACTTAAAAAATATCTTGCCGAGAATTTCTCTTTAAAAGTAAACGGACAAACAAAAACCATGAATTTCTTAAGTAAAGAAATAGATGGAGATGTACTTGTTTGTTATTTGAATGTAAAAGAAATATCTAAAATCACTTCACTCGAAATCAACAATTCTGTCTTGATAGATTGGATTTCAGAACAGCAAAACATTGTTCATATAACTGCTTTTGGCATTAAAAACAGTTTCCTTTTTACAGACTCTTCTACAAAACAAGTGTTAAAATATTGACAGATAATAACAAATCTAATTATAATTGTTATTTTCACGCCCTAAATTAACCCAATTCTAGTTTATGAAAAAATTCTCATTATTATTTATTCTTCCCTCTATTTTATTGGCGCAGGAAAAAGCGGTTACTGCTCCAGCAAAACAACCGGGAAAGTATGACACCAATAAGTTCAGTCAAATGTATGATTTATTGGCTACGCCCAATATGTTTCGTACTGCATCAGGAGCCCCAGGTCCAGCATATTATCAACAGCAAGCCGATTATAAAATCGATGTGGAACTAGATGATAAAAACGCTAAATTAAGTGGTTCAGAAACCATTACTTATTATAATAATTCTCCCGACAATTTGGAGTATTTATGGATACAGCTGGATCAAAATCAAGCTGCCAAATCTTCGCAATCTCCATTGGCGGAAAGCGAAAAAATTGACCAAGTTCTGCCCGTAAATAAATTTGCAAACGAATATTTGAAGCAAGGTTTAGATCGTGGCTTTAACATTGAATATGTAAAAGATGCGAAAGGAAATCCTTTGTCCTATACAATAAATCAAACGATGATGCGTATCAATCTGGCAACACCAATGAAGCCGGGTACGACTATGTCTTTTTCTATAAAATGGTGGTACAATATCAATAATTACCAACAAGACGGAGGTCGTTCGGGATACGAATTATTCGAAAAAGAAAATAACAGATTATATGTAATTGCACAGTTTTATCCAAGAATGGCAGTGTACAATGATGTTGAAGGCTGGCAGAATATGCAGTTTTGGGGTGGAGGAGAATTTGCTTTGCCTTTTGGGAATTTTGATGTAAACATTACTGTTCCAGCAGATCATGTTATGGATGCAACAGGAGAGTTGATGAACAGAAGCGAAGTGTTTACTCCAGAACAAGTCAAAAGATATGCATTGGCTCAAAAATCATTTGATAAACCTGTGGTTATTGTAACTCAAGCGGAAGCGGAAGCGGCCGAAAAAGGGTTTTCTGATAAGAAAAAAACATGGAAATTTAGCGCTAAGAACGTTAGGGATTTTGGAATAGCAACGTCAAGAAAATTTATTTATGATGCAATGGCGGTGCAATTGGGTGGTAAAGTGGTTATGGCAGAATCGGTGTATCCAAAAGAGGCCAATCCGCTTTGGGGAGAAACTTCCACCAAAACAGTTGCTCATACTTTAAAAAGTTATTCTTCCCACACTTTTGATTACCCTTATCCAAAAGCAGTTTCTGTTTCGGCAGAAGACCAAGGAATGGAATATCCTATGATTTGTTGGAATTTTGGTCGTCCTGATGAAAACGGAGTGACTAGTGAACAAATAAAAAACGGAATGATTGGTGTTGTGATACATGAAGTGGGACACAATTTTTTTCCAATGATTGTAAATTCAGACGAGCGTCAGTGGACATGGATGGATGAGGGCTTAAATTCTTTTATGGAATATATGGCTGAACAGGAATTAGGAACTAATTTTCCTTCCAGACGTGGCCCAGCCAAAAATATTGTTCCCTATATGAGTGGTGATCAAAAGTTCTTGGAACCAATTATGTCGAATTCTGAGGGTATTATTCAGTTTGGAAATAATGCATATGGAAAACCGGCAACGGGACTTAATATTCTTAGAGAAACGATTATGGGTCGTGAGCTGTTTGACTATGCATTCAAAGTTTATGCTAATCGTTGGAAATTCAAACACCCAACTCCAGAGGACTTTTTCCGTACTATGGAAGATGCTTCGGCAGTCGATTTGGATTGGTTTTTTAGAGGATGGTTTTATTCAACAGATTTTGTAGATATTGGGATTAATGAGGTAAAACAATATTATGTTACAGAAACTCCAACTGCCGCTCTAAAAGATGCCAAAGTGAGAAAAGGTCGTTCTGGGCAAGAAAAAGGACCGTTTGTTTATTTGATTGCTGGAGATAATGCCGAATTGAACCCTGCTTCTAAGAAAGCTTTGCAAATTGATGAAGTGAAACTACTTTCAGATTATATTAATCAAAATCTTTCAGCAGAAGAAAAAGCAACTTTGAAAAACCCAAAATATTTTTACGAGGTAGAGTTCAATAAGCCAGGCGGAATGCCAATGCCAATTATTGTTCAAATTACATACGAAGACGGAACAGTTGATAATTACAAATATCCAGCACAAATTTGGAGAAAAAACAATGAAACAGCCAAAAAGGTTTATGCAACAGATAAAGCAATCAAGCAAATTCTAATCGATCCAAAACTGGAAACTGCCGATATTGATGTGACCAATAATGCTTGGCCTAAAGTAGAGGTAAAATCAAAATTTGATTAATTTAAGAAAGTAGGCACTGAGTTGCTAAGGTGCTAAGTTATTAAGATTTTTAAAGCTTAATAACTTAGTGTCTTAGCAATTTTTTTTAAGACAATTTTAAAAGACTAAGTTTCAAATTTTAATATCTTTGCTCATTAAATACAAAAATTATGTTTGGAATAGGAGGAGGCGAATTAGTTTTTATCATGTTTATCGTATTGATGCTTTTTGGGTCTGATAAAGTGCCTGAAATGGCAAGAACAATGGGTAAAGCGATGGCACAGCTTAAAAATGCAACCAATGACATCAAAAGTGAGATTCAAAAAGGAGCAGAGGCCAACGGTTTTGATCAGAAAATGTTGAACGACATAACGGGTGGTATCAATTCTGAAATCAATAAAGCCAAGACTAATCTTTTAGGGGAAACATCCAATACATTTTCTGGAATTGCAGATACATTCACATCCGAAGTAAATAAAACCAAAGACAGTGTGATAAGTGGTACTACAAATCCAGATGGTACACCACTTTTAGACGATTTAACAGGTCCTGTAAAACGCCAAATGTAATGCTTGAAAAAATACTTTCTCTAGATACACAATTATTTATTTATCTCAATGGTTTAGGGTCCGAAACGTATGACGGTTTTTGGCTTTTTATGACCAAACAAGTCAATTGGATTCCTTTTTTTTTACTTCTATTTTATCTCATTTATAAAAAACTAGGAATCAAACAAACACTGTATTTATTGCTTTTTGTTGCTGTTCTTGTAGCTGCAACAGATCAAATAACCAATGTGTTTAAATTTACTTTCAAGCGATTAAGACCTTGCAGTAATCCCGAAATCAATACTTTTATAAGAGTCGTTCAAGTGCGTACTTCGTTTGGTTTTTTCTCAGGACATGCGGCCAATACCATGGCAGTTTCGACCTTTTTGTATCTTATCTTTAAGAAACAATTCAAATATTTTGGATTTCTATTTCTATGGCCTTTAATTTTTGCTTACAGCCGTATTTATTTAGGTTTGCATTACCCACTGGATATTCTTTCGGGTTATTTGTGTGGACTAATTACTGGATATGCAATGTATAAAGCCTACCAATGGGCGATCAAAAAGGAAATTATTTCAGAAGGTAAAAAAAATCCGATTCGTTAGAATCGGATTTTTTTTTGAATTTTAAATCACCCTACTTACCGTCAATCCATCACGAATAGGCAATAAAACAGTTTCTACTCGTGGGTCATTTTTAAGCAATTGATTGTATTCGACCAGAATTTTGGTACTGATGTCATTGGGATGAATCGGTTCCAAAACTTTGCCGCTCCACAAAACATTATCGGATAAAATAATACCGCCTTTGTTCATTTTGGGCAAAATCATTTCAAAATAGTTTAAGTAATTTTCTTTGTCGGCATCAATGAAAACCAAATCAAATTTTAAATCCAGTTTCGGGATAATAGCGACAGCTTCTCCCAAATGTTGCACAATTTGCTTTCCCCAAGGAGATTTGTCAAAATGCTTGCGCTGAAAATCAACCAATTCTTCCTTGATGTCAATCGTATGCAACTGCCCGTTTTCCTGTATGCCTTCGCACAAGCACAAAGCCGAGTAGCCCGTGTACGTTCCAATTTCCAGGATATTTACCGGTCTAATTAATTTGGATAGCATACTCAAAACACGTCCCTGAAAATGACCGCTCAGCATTCTGGGCAATAATATTTTTTGATAAGTTTCTTTATTTAAAGCCGCCAGCAATGCAGGTTCTTTTTCGGAATGTTGTTCTATATAATCTTCTAATTCTTGGGAAATGAAATGCATTATTGTGTGGTGTTGAAATTTGCCACAAAGTTATTCATTTAACATTTATAAAAAAGGAGTTATATTTGATTTTGTAAATGGTTTGAATATGGGTTTTTAAAAATAATCAAGGTTGCGTTTTTTATACATTTCAAAATAATTGCATCATGAAATTGAAACTAAATTTGTTTATTTTCGTTATTGCTATGTCTCTTTTGAGTACAAAATGTGCTGAAGAGACTATTTTTTTTACTTTTAAAAATAATACAAATTTTAATATAGCTATGACATCCATAAAAGATACTGCTACATTACGAGAAATGTATGAAAGAGGAACTTATATTCAGTCTGAATTTAATACAGTTAGTGGTAGAATAACTAAAAAGATTCCGTTTATTGAATCAGATTTAAATTTTTATTATTCGACTAATGGTGAGTTTTATACTTTTTATTTTTTTAAATATTCAATAGTTGATAGATTTAACAATAAAATTATTTTCAATAAAAAGTATGATAGTATTAATGTTGCAATTGATGAAATTAATATTGGAGTAGAAAAAAATAATACTTTTATAGCTAATGCTGGTAAAATTAGTTTTTATAATAAATAGTCAAACCTTTTCTTATGAAGCTTTTTAAAATTACTCAAAAAACGTAAAAAATAACGACAGTAATCCTATATGTGACTTAAACAAAGCCAAGTTTGACGTCCAGAATGTCAAGTTTGACGTCTAGAGCGTCAAAAATGACGTGGTATAGGGTCAAATTTGACGTCAACAACGTCAAAAATGACGTCTAGAGCGTCAAAAATGACGTAGTATAGGGTCAAAAATGACGTCAGTAACGTCAAAAATGACGTCAACAACCCCATGTATGACGTCAACAACGTCAAATTTGACGTTTTTTTGTTTTTTAGATATAATATCTGTGACAGATATTTATTTATGGGAAGTTATTATAGTGTGCTTCTAATGGAAATAGATGGTGGAAACTGAAGAGTTTTATAAAAAGAATTTTTTTTTGGAAACCAATGCCCTAGCCCAGATTACTTCATTTTACTTTAATTTTATCGGAGTTCAGTGAACTTCATTTGCAGTGAAAATCCTTTTATTTTTTTTCTTTTAAAAAATAAAAGATTGTAGCGAATAGCCGGACACGAGTGAAACGAACTGATGAAGTAATTAGCTTCAAATGCTACTTTTCTACACTGCTGTACAATTACTTTTTTTTGTACAAAATAAAATTGACAATAATATCGTCTTTTACTTTTATGAGTCCACCCATTTTGGTTGGTGGAACAAGCTCAAGTTCTGAGAATTTTAAACCAATGGTGCCCTCCAGACTTTCTTTTGAATTTTTTAATACAAAGTCTTTGTACTTAACGTTTTTGTTGGTAATCAAAAAGTTAAGGTTGCATTTGTAATTGGTGGCAAAGGGTTTGATATTGGAAATGGTTACATAACTTTTAGGAAATTTGTCAACCATAATTGTGGTTTTGAGATCTTTATTCATAATTCTATTGCCACAATCAAAATTATTCATGGCAATTTCGGCTTTCAGATTATTTTGTACTGAAGAGTTTATAAAAATAGTATCCCGTTTGTTGAAGGCATTGGAACAATTGTATTTGCCTACTGTCGAGGTGCCTTGAATTTCTATCTCTATTCTGTCTATTATTATAAGATTGGTATCATCTATAAAAGAAATGGGTTTAGCACTTCCTAATGAAAGGAAAAGTGCCAAACCCATTATTATAATTGATATTCTTCTCATTGTTTAGAATGAAATAACTGCTTCAAACATTATACCGTTGTAATTACCTCCGTAAAAATCATTTGGTTGTGTTCCTACAAATTGAGTATACCCTTTGTAAGTTTGGTTTGTATAAGCAAATTTAGCTAATATGTTTTTAGTCATATACCAACCAATTGCTGGTTCAAATCTTGTTACAGTAACATCATCTGCATCAGCATTTTTTAGTTTTCCGTTTACAATATTGTATTTTGTACCTACATAAAGGTTATTGTGTGTTCCAAAACGGTAGATTAATTCTCCAACATATTGATCCACTTTACGAGTTTTATCAACACCTTTTCCATCTCCACCAGTAGCGCGTTCTAATGTTGCAAAGAACTCAAGACCTTTGTATTTTACAAAAGGGTTAATCATGTAGGATGTAGCCCAGTTTCCAAATCCAGGATTGAATCTTCCTGTGTCTTTGTTTGCTGTTGGGTCAAAAACGTTAGATGTTGGTGAACCGATGTTTGAAGGAGTTCCTACTGTACCGGCATGAGTCATCACTCCATAGTAACGGCTTCCCGCTCTGTCTGATGCGTATAGATTACCGCTTGAATTTGCAGTATGGTAGTATGATGCTGTGATTCTTACTCTCAAATCTTTGTCCAATTGTTTGTCGAATCCAAATTTAGCTAAAATAGTTGGACTAATTGTAGTATTTGGATTTGGAGCTGCTGCTGTTGGCGCTGCAGGAACAATTGGTGCTACGTTTTGGTTTAATTTTGAGTTGGTAGCTCCCAACATACTGATCCATCCGTTACGGATATAGTAAACTTCCATACCCATCTCTGTGATGAAGGCATCCATTACATTGTTTCCGATGAAAGCATTTGTTATCGCATAGGCATTGTTGGTTCTTCTAAAGTGAGCATCACCATAGTTGTTCTCCATTTGTCCAATTTTGATGGTAGTGTATTTCATTACATTTTTTAACAGTCCTTTTTTAATGAAATCCAGTTTGTCAATTTGCAAATATCCACCTTCTACCCATGTTTCGTTGTGGTGTCTTGCTGCAAGGTACATTCCTAAGTTTACACGTACCCCATCTGCCAATTGTGCTCCAATGGTCATGTTTGCAGTTGGTAAATTGAAGTTGTTTTCTAAGTCATTTAAGTGGTATCCTTGAACGGCTACTGGCAATTGTGAAGGCACTTGGTCGTTGAATGATTTCATTCCTTGAAATTGCAATGCAAAAGCAGCACCTAGATCAACACTTACACCTTCAAACGGTACAGAGTCTTTTACAACATCAAATACATTTATTGCGTTTTCGTTTCTTGGAATTTGGTTTTGTATGTGCCCAAATGAGACTTGAGCATTTGCTGCGGTCATACAGATAAGGGCTGCGGCTAAGAGATAGATTTTTCTCATGATTATTGTTTTTAGTTAAAGTTTAAATTGAATTTTATTGTTAGTTCTTCTCCAGTTCTAATAGTTCCCAATAAGGCAGTTGGAGATTTCATGCCAAATTCGGTAAATGTTATTTTGTTTGTACCTTGTAAGGTTACAATGCCATTAGCTACTGAAGTTTTTACTTGTGTTTTTAACACTTTAGATACGCCGGCTATTGTATAGGTACCTGTAAGATTCCAAGTAGTTTCATTTACTTTGTCTGCAGATTTCAAAACATATTTAATGTTTTTGAATTTGTCTGTTTTTAAAGTTTCGTAAGCTACTTTGTCCATACTCTTTTTTTCGCTTTTGATGCTTTCGGTAGGAAGCGTAATATCGATACTATTAATGTCTACCAATTTTGAATCGGTTACTGTAAGATTTGCAGTCCCTGTTCTTGAACCAGATTTCATTTCCCAATCGTGTAGCGTTGAGGTTCCAAATACTGAAAAATTTGTTTTTGCATCTAAGTTGTAGCTTTTTTGAGCATTTGCCGTAAATACAATTGCAAAGAGTGTTAATGCTGTGGTAATTGTTTTAAGAATCGTTTTCATAACTTTTTTTGATTAATTGTGATTAAGAAATTGTGAATGACATTTAAATTTTATTTCAATTTCTTGTTTAAATCGTACCTGTGATATTTATTGGTACAAATATAAAATGGAAATCAAAATGGGAATATGATATAAATCATGTTAATAAAAATATAAAAAATGTATAATATTCAGTAATGCTTTGAAAGTACTAATTATAATGTTTTTTATTGTTTTTCTTTAGATTCAGTTAAAATAAAAACGGGAGCAAGATTCTTTGTCTACGGGGGTTCACGAATTGTGATGTAAGAAAAAAGACTCTTTTATAGGATATGGTATTCAGATGCTTTTTTTATTTTATTTTATTTTAATTGTTAAAAAAAAATTTCGATTTGGGTTCGAATTGTGTCGTATTTCTTGCATTTTTTTTTGTTATGTAAAAATATAATTTTTTTTAATACAAAAAGATGTTTTTGTCTCATTTAATTTTAAGCTACTCTTTGCGATTATTCTTATCGAAAAAAAAACAGACAAATAATTGCCTTATTTTTCTTTTGCAAGTCGGTGAATAAGCTGGAATCATAATCATTTGTTTAAATTTTTGATGTCAAAACAACAATTCAACAAATTGTCATTAAATTTGCACCATGCAAATCGATAAAAAAGACATACGAGCACTATCCAAAGACCAACTGAGAGATTTTTTTGTAAACAATGGAGATCAGGCTTTCAGAGGGAATCAAGTTTACGAATGGCTGTGGAGCAAAGGGGCACATAGTTTTGAAGATATGACCAATGTGGCCAAACCAACTCGTGAGATGCTTGGAAATCACTTCGTGATCAATCATATAAAGGTAGATACCATGCAACGCAGCAGCGATGGTACAGTTAAAAATGCGGTCCGTTTGCACGATGGTTTGGTAGTAGAGAGTGTTCTTATTCCCACAGAGACCAGAACAACAGCCTGCGTTTCAAGTCAGGTTGGCTGTAGTTTGGATTGTAATTTTTGTGCTACAGCCCGATTAAAACGCATGCGTAATCTAGAACCTGCCGAAATTTATGACCAGGTTATCGCTATTGATAAAGAAAGTAGGTTGTATTACAACCATCCTCTCTCTAATATTGTTTTTATGGGAATGGGAGAGCCACTCATGAATTATAACAATGTTTTGAAAGCTATCGAAATGATAACTTCAACAGAAGGATTGGGAATGTCTCCAAAAAGAATCATGGTTTCGACTTCTGGAGTTCCAAAAATGATTAAAAAATTGGCCGATGATGAAGTAAAATTCAAATTAGCGGTTTCTTTACACTCAGCGATTGATGAAATTAGGTCAAGAATTATGCCTTTTAGTGCCAATTTTCCTTTGACTGATTTGAGAGAATCATTAGAGTATTGGTACAGAAAAACAAAAAGCAAAATCTCTTATGAATATGTAGTTTGGAAAGATATTAACGACAACAAAGCATCTATTGATGCCTTAGTAAAATTTTGCAAATACGTTCCCTGCAAAGTCAATTTGATAGAATACAACCCGATCGATGATGGCGAATTTCAACAAGCCTCTGAAGAATCAATAAATGCATACATTAAGGCATTAGAAGCCAGCGGAATTGTGGTAAAAGTAAGAAGAAGTCGCGGAAAAGATATTGATGCAGCTTGTGGACAACTGGCCAATAAAGAAGCTTAAATTTCAGACAATAAAAAAAGCATTAAAAAGAATAATTATGTTCTTTTTAATGCTTTTCGAGTTTTAACTAAACTATTTATTTTTTTAGTTCTATCGAAGTTGTTACTCCTGCAATAGTTACTGTAGCAAGATTGTCACATTCCCCTGTTCCAAAATCAACCAATGCTTCTGTACCATTTTTGGTTTTTAAAATAGTTCCAGAAACAGGAAATGGTTTTTTGCAAGCCATTTCGTAACGCAATGGAGTTTGTATTGTACTTACACAAGTATCACCATTTGGCATTGTGGTAGTTCCATTTCCAGTAACAAGGAAAACATTGTCATTCCAACTGCCTTTGGTGTCATATCCTGCAATCATTTCTTTTGTCAAGGTTCCTGTTCTGGTATATACTTTGCCATCTTCAAAAGTTACGGTCATATCAATCGTACAATTGAATACTGGATGTACAGTGGCTAATAATTCGGTACTTTTAAGAGCTCTCGAAATCGTTTTGCTTCCTTGAATTTTTTTGCCATTGTGATAAAATCCATCAAAACTATATGTAATAGTTTGTTCTGCAGTAGTGAAATTACCGGAGAAATTAATTGTTATTTTTCCTTTCAATACATTTCCGTTTTCAAGAGCACAACCCTCGGTTCCAAAATCTATAGTTCCTGTAAAAGTTCCGTCGGTTAATGTCCATGTCACCACCGCACATGCGGGCAACATGCTTTTCATAGTCTCTGTAGATTTACTGGTCATGTTTTGTTTCATAGAGAATTGATCCTCTACTATGTTTGAAACGTCATCTATAGAAGCGTCAATTTTTGCATCAACAGCTACCTGATCTGTAGAGATGGCTGTTGTTGAATCTTGAGTTTTGTCATTTGAATCACAACTGATAAAAATGGTAATCGCCATAAAAGAAGCAATAAATAATTTCTTTGTTTTCATGTTAATAGTTTTTAGGTTTGTTAATTGTTTTATAGGACATTTAATAGTGTAAAAAGTTTAATCAATTTTTTTAAATATGTTTTACTATATTTAAAATAATGTCTTAAAAGATAAAATAATTATTCTTGAAGTTTTTTGGTGTGTTCTATAATGTAACTGTAAAGTTCGCAATGAATTTTGTTTGCTATTTTATAAAGTTAGAATCATAATATAAAACATTTTTGGGGTTAAGGGATCTGGAAAAAATTGGCAATAAGTTTTTATAGTAATAAATAACAGAATAATTAATACACTTATCAGTTATGAGTAACGTTTTTTTATTTAAAATAGTATATTTGGAGTCTAAATGAATATCACTACACAAATAAAGCAGCCAATAGTATACGAAATGGAACTTTTTGAAAAAAGATTCTATGAGTCGATGACTTCAAAAGTGGCGCTTTTAAATCGGATTACTTATTATATTGTCAACAGAAAAGGAAAGCAAATGCGACCCATGTTTGTTTTTTTGATGGCAAAAATGGTCTCCAGAGGAGTTGTTAATGACAGGACTTATCGCGGTGCATGCGTAATTGAATTAATTCATACCGCAACTTTGGTACATGATGATGTGGTTGATGACAGTAATCGCCGGAGAGGTTTTTTCTCGATTAATGCGCTTTGGAAGAATAAAATTGCTGTTTTAGTTGGAGATTATTTGTTATCCAAAGGGTTATTACTTTCTATAGACAATGAAGATTTTGATTTACTTAAAATTATTTCGGTAGCTGTTCGTGAAATGAGTGAAGGCGAATTACTTCAAATTGAAAAAGCCAGAAGACTTGATATTACAGAAGCGATTTATTATGAAATTATTCGAAAAAAAACCGCAACTTTAATTGCAGCTTGCTGTGCACTTGGAGCAAGATCTGTTGTTGACGATGCGATTCAAGTAGAGAATATGCGTAAATTTGGAGAACTCATCGGTATGGCTTTCCAAATCAAAGATGATCTATTCGATTATTCAGATGAAGCTATTGGGAAACCCACAGGAATAGATATTAAAGAACAAAAAATGACTTTGCCATTGATTCATGTTCTCAACAATTGTACTTCAAAAGAGAAAAGTTGGCTTATCAATTCTATAAAAAACCACAATAAGGATAAAAAAAGAGTAAAGGAAGTAATTACTTTTGTAAAAGACAATCAGGGTCTGTCTTATGCCGAAAATAAAATGGTAGAATTTCAGCAGGAAGCTTTGTTACTTTTAAATAATTATCCGGATTCAGAATTTAAATCAGCTCTGATTTTAATGGTGAATTACGTTATCGAAAGAAAGAAATAATTTTGTTTCAATTTAAAGCAACTACTGTTTTAATCTTTTCAATTGTGTATTTTTGCAGGTACACACTATAATACTCCCATAAATTTTGATCTCACAAACGACCATAGATACTGTATTTGAAACTGCTCGAGTAGAGGAGGTTATTGGTGATTTTGTTCAGTTAAAAAGAGCAGGAAGCAACTTCAAAGGATTAAGTCCATTCTCAGATGAGCGTTCTCCATCGTTTATGGTTTCGCCAGCCAAAGGGATTTGGAAAGATTTTAGTTCAGGAAAAGGAGGAAACTCCATTGCTTTTATAATGGAGCACGAACATTTTACCTATCCAGAAGCCATTCGGTATTTGGCCAAAAAATATAATATTGAGATTGAAGAAACGGAGCAATCAGCTGAGGAAAAAGCCAATACAGATGTTCGCGAAAGTATGTTTCTCGTTTCGGAATTTGCTAAAACTTATTTTCACAATACACTTTTAAATTCAGAAGAAGGAAAGGCTATTGGACTCTCATATTTCAAAGAGCGAGGATTCAGTAATGATACCATCAAAAAATTTGGCTTGGGTTATTCTCCAGAAGCTTGGGACGCTCTTACCAAAGAAGCGTTAGGAAAAGGATATAAATTGGAATTTCTTGAAAGTACTGGTTTGACCATCGCCAGGGAAGATCGTCCTTTTGATCGCTTCAAAAGCAGAGTGATGTTTCCGATACAAAGTATGTCCGGACGTGTTCTCGGTTTTGGTGGAAGAATATTGACCAACGATAAAAAATCGGCTAAATACTTGAATTCACCTGAAAGCGATATTTATCATAAAAGTAAGGTTTTGTATGGTATTTTTCAGGCCAAACAATCAATTGCCAAGCTTAATAATTGTTTTTTGGTCGAAGGATATACTGATGTTATTCAGTTCAATCAAGCTGGAATTGAAAATGTTGTGGCTTCTTCTGGAACTGCACTTACGCCAGATCAAATTCGATTGATCAACCGATTAACCAAAAATATTACAGTGCTTTTTGACGGTGATGCTGCTGGACTTCGAGCATCTATTCGTGGAATCGATTTAATCCTTGAAGAAGGGATGAATGTAAAAGTATGTACTTTTCCTGATGGTGACGACCCGGACAGTTTTGCCAGAAAAACATCTTATGATGATTTGGTAGCCTATTTAGAAAATAATTCAAAGGATTTTATACAGTTTAAAGCATCTCTTTTAATGAATGATGCCAAGAATGATCCTGTCAAAAAAGCAGATTTGATTCGTGATATGGTGTCCAGCATCTCCAAAATACCGGATCGTATTCAACGCGAAATTTACATTCAAGAGTGTTCCAGAATTATGGATATTTCAGAGCAGGTATTGACCAGTACTTTGGCGCAGTTGGTTCAAAAAGACATTTCTGAAGTTGGGAAAAAAGCAAAACAAGACCAAAAAGCTTTTGAAATTGTAAAAAATGAAAACCCTGTTGAAAATGCCAAAGTTGACGTTTTGTTTCGATTGGAGCGAAAGATAATTGAAATTCTTTTGCTTTATGGAAATAAAACGGAAGAGTTTGAAGATATTTATTTGAAAACCAATGAAGAGGGAGAAATTGAAACGCTGATTGAAAAGAAAGAATACAAGGTTTATCAAAGAATTTACCTGAGTTTGCAAGAAGACGAAGTGGAACTGGCCAATCCCTTGTTTAGGGATATTTTTAATGACTTAATTCAATATTATCTTCAAAATGAAAACTTGGAAATTGAAAAATATCTAATGCATTTGAATGCCGATTTTGCTCAAGAAGTGACCGATATTCTGATGGAAGACGAAAGAGTTGTTTTGCACAATTGGGAAGGCCAAAACATTATTCCAAAGACCAAAAACGAAACCATTAGTCAATATGTGTCTGAAACCATTTTGACCATGAGATGGTATTTGGTGGATAAAATTATAGACGAATTAAAAAACTCTGTATCAAATGAACCAGGTTCAGATAACACAGAGTCTATGGCTATGGCAATGGACTACTACAAACTAATTAATTCTTTTTCGAAAAAGTTAGGTAGAGTTATGTCAAGATACAGTTAAACGATCTCTAAAGTTTTAGCTTTATTTACTAAATCTACTAGATTCGTAACGTTTAATTTGGTCAACAATCGTAATTTATAAGTACTGATTGTTTTTTCGTTGAGCGTTAATATCTCAGCGATTTCATGATTTTTCTTACCATCACTTAAATAACGCAATACTTCAACTTCACGATTTGACAGTTTTCTGTACAAACGTTCACTTTTGCTTTGTTTTGCAATTAAGGCAATGTTTTTCATGACGGTTTCGTTCATGATTATTTTCCCTTGGTTTACTTTAATGATCGATTGACCCAAAGTTTCTAGCTTTTCAGTTTTGTGAACATACCCAGAAACCCCGGCTTTGATAGCATTTGGAGCGTAGATCTGTTCTGAAAGGCCACTGTAAAAAATAATTTTTGTTTTTGGGAAATTTTTCAAAATCGATTTGATTTCGAAAATACTTGCCAGACCTTCTAGTTCGAGGTCAATTACAAGGACATCTATTTCTTTTGTGAGAAGGATGTCTCTCACCATTAGAAAATTCCCAACGTTTGCAACAATGGAAATATCAGAATGGTCTTTGAAGTACGATTTTATTCCAAAATGTACTACAGGATAGTTATCTGCTAAACAAACTTTAATCATGGTATTTAGTTTTAGGATTGTTTTTGAAGATATAAAATTAATAATTTTTTTTTATATAAGTATAATTTTTCGGACAAATATGTTTTTTTTAACAGTTTATAAGGCAAACTGGGATAGGATTCATCTTATGTTGGTTGTTTTTGTTGAGTTTTCCGTAGATTTCTAAAACTGTTTTTTCTCTTTCTGAAAAATTATTTGCTTCTCTTTCTGCGTCAGTAACACACATTGCCCATTCTAATTCGTCATAACTGGCTCCCAATTGATCTTCATCAGATCGGTCGTCACCAAATAGTCCATCAGTTGGAGCGGCTGTTAAAATGGAATCTGGAATTTTTAAATAAGCACCTAAAGCATACACTTCGGATTTCATTAAATCGGCTATCGGACTCAAATCAACTCCGCCATCGCCATATTTTGTGTAGAATCCTACTCCAAAATCTTCTACTTTATTGCCAGTTCCTGCTACCAATAAGCCATGAATTCCAGCAAAATAATACAAAGTCGTCATTCTTAGTCGGGAGCGGGTGTTTGCAAGGGATAAATGCAGTTTGTGTAAATCATCAGTTTCTGGAACCTGCTTTTTGAAATCTTCAAAAACCGAAGTTAAGTCTGCTTCAACACTACTTACGTTTGGAAATCTATTTTTTAATTGTTGAATATGTTCACGTCCGCGAGTAACATGACTATGTGCCTGATGAATGGGCATTTCGACACATAATACTTTCAAACCCGTTTGGGCACAAAGTGTTGAGGTAACCGCAGAATCGACTCCACCAGATATTCCAATAACAAATCCATTGACTTTTGAATTTTCAGCATAGGTTTTCAGCCAATCTACAATATGAGAATTTACTTTTTCGATTTGAAGGGTTCTTTTTTTAGTCATAATTGTTTAAGTTTTAAAAAGCAGGAATGTATCTTTGCAAAAAAAAATGAAGTGCAATGCTATCTGAATTTCTTTGAAAACAAATTTAAATAAAATAATACAATTGAATGGAGTATGTTTGGTATTGGTTGAAAAAACCGATACAGATTTGCGAATTATTCTCGAAACCTATAAAGGAACTGATAAATAAATAAAAAATACATGAAATTATTTCTCTTACCGATAGTTTTTTGTTTTCTGTTTTGGTCTTGTGATCAAAAAAGTAAAGTTGAAAAAGCTATAGAAGAAACACCAATCAACATTAAAGTGGAACGTTTTGATAAATTATTTTTTGAAACACCTCCTAAAGATTTAGCTAAATTAAAAAAACAATTTCCTTACTTTTTTTCGCCAAAGGTAAATGATACGGTATGGTTGAATAAAATGCGGGAGCCAATTTGGAGAGAAGTATATACCGAAGTCCAAAAGAAATATTCAAATATTGATAGTGTGCAAAATGGGGTAGAGACTTTATTCAAGCACATCAAGTTTTATTTCCCAGAGACAAAGAATCCTAAAATTATCACCTTGATATCGGATATGGATTACACTAATAAAGCCATTTATGCAGATTCATTAGTTATTATTTCTTTAGAATTGTATTTAGGAAAAGAACATAAGTTTTATCAATTTCCTAAATATATAAAGCAAAATTTTGAAGAAAAACAGATCATGCCAGATATTGTGACCAGTTTTTCTACTCGTAAAATTGCCATTCCTGTAGATAATAACTTGTTGTCACAAATGATTTATTTTGGTAAGCAACTCTATTTAAAAGATGTTTTGTTACCAGATTATGATGATGCTGACAAAATGGGTTATACGCCAGAACAGAATGTTTGGTGCCAGGAAAATGAAAGTTATATATGGCGTTATTTTATTGAAAGGCAAATGCTTTTTAGTGATGAGCAAAAATTAAAATCACGTTTTATTGATCCGGCCCCATTTTCAAAATTTTATTTAGAAATAGATAATGATTCTCCAGGGCAAGTAGGTTCCTGGATAGGCTGGCAAATTGTACGTTCTTATATGGCCAATAATGATGTAACCGTTGCTCAGTTAATGAAAACAGATGCCAAAGAAATTTTCGAAAAATCAAAATACAAACCAAAGAAATAATGTCAAATCAAAATACCTCAGAAATTAAATTTTTAGTCGAATTGGACGAAAACCGTGTTCCAGAAAAACTTTTTTGGACAGCCAAAGATGGAGGAGTCGAACTTTCAGAAGCTAAAGCAATTATGCTAAATGTTTGGGACAGCAAAGCCAAAGAAAGTATGCGAATTGATTTGTGGACGAAAGAAATGCCGGTGGATGAAATGAAAATTTTCTTTCATCAAACGTTAGTGGCTATGGCTGATACTTTTAAAAGAGCAACAAACGATGAAAAAATGTCGGATACCATGCTTGATTTTTGTGACTATTTTGCCGAAAAATTAGAATTGAAGAAATAGTTTTTTCTTTTAGTGTTACAAATTTAATTTTCATTCGTCTTTTTTTAAAACTGAACTTATGAAAAATTTAATGGTATTTGTGTTGGTGTTACTTTTGGTTTCTTGCGGAACAGTAACGCCTTATGAGGCTTTTCGAAAAGAAAATAAACAGGATGTTGCTTTGTCCTTTGGGGCTTCTAGATTTGTCTTGAATAGGTTTATACGGGACAAAGAGTTTAGAAAGTTTACAAAACAGTCTGGTGTCAAAAAGTATCATATATTGGTAGCAAAAGAAAATCCAAAATTTTTAAAATCAAATTTTGCTGGTTTTTTGGTTAAAAATAAATACGAAGAGATTTTTCATACCAATACTTCAGACGGGAAAATTTATATTTATTCCTGTGAGAAAGGGGATAAGTTAAAGGAAGTGATTGTGAAGCTTGAAGAAGATTCGCAAATTATATTTTTGAGTTTTCAAGGTGATTTAAAAATAAATGATTTTGAAAAATTAACTGCTTTTAATGAAGTAAATTAATTGTCAATCATTTTATATAAAAAATCCCAAAACTAAAAATTGATAGTTTTGGGATTTTTTTGGTGTTTAAAAAGTTTTCTAAAACGTTGAATTGTTTTTGTTTACTTCATCGTTTACTTCGGCTATATAACTTAAAAGTTCCTCTTTTCCTGTAGATTCTGTTGCCGATGTTACAAAGTAATGCGGCATTTCGGCCCAATTGTTGGCAAACATTTGTTTTTTATATGCTGCAATATGAGAATCTATCTTTACTCTGCTTATTTTATCTGCTTTTGTAAAAACGATACAAAACGGAATCTCACTTTCTCCCATGTATGACATAAATTCGATGTCTATCGTTTGTGCTTCGTGGCGAATATCTATTAACACAAAGGCACATACCAATTGCTCTCTTGTTTCAAAATAATCAGTGATGAATTCCTGAAAAATTGATTTAGTTTTTTTGGAAACTTTAGCATAACCATATCCTGGCAAATCGACCAAAAACCAATTGTTGTTAATTAAAAAATGATTGATGAGCTGTGTTTTTCCTGGTCTTCCAGAGGTTTTAGCTAATTTTTTTTGATTGGTCAACATGTTTATTAATGATGACTTCCCAACATTTGATCTGCCTATAAAAGCATATTCTGGCAAAAAATCTTTGGGACATTTGCTTACATCAGAGTTGCTTACAACGAATTCTGCAGTATTAATTTTCATGTTTTGTTTTGTAAAATTCTAAAATTAATATTAGTGCTCCGCCAAATGGGTGTGCGTTAGCCAATCTTCAAGATGGGCATTAAATTCTTCTGGCTGTTCCATCATGGCCGCATGTCCACATTTATCAATCCAATACAAAGTTGAATTGGGTAATAATCTATGAAATTCATCCGCCACGTCGGGAGGAGTAACTTTGTCGTTTTTGCCCCAAATAATACAAGTTTGCACATGCATTTTTGGTAAATCTTTTGCCATATTATGACGAATGGCACTTTTGGCAATGGTCAATGTTTTTATTAGTTTTATACGGTCATTTACTGTTGCATATACTTCGTCAATAAGTTCAGGAGTGGCAATTTTTGGATCGTAAAAAACGTCTTCGGCTTTTTTCTTGATGTATTCATAGTCACCTCTTTTTGGGTAACTGTCTCCCATAGCGCTTTCGTATAATCCAGAACTTCCTGTAATTACAAGACCAGAGACTTTTTCGGGAAACATTTTTGTGTGGTACAAAGCAATATGACCTCCTAAAGAATTTCCTAAAAGAATTACTCTGTCCAATTTTTTGAAAGTAATGAAGTTTTTTACATAAACAGCAAAACTTTTTACATTTGTTTTTAGAATGTTTTGGGTGTAAATGGGTAAATCTGGGATGATTATTTTATAACCTTTATTAGAAAAATAACTAGCTACAGCATCAAAATTACTTAGTCCTCCCATTAAGCCATGTAAAATGACAATCGGAATCCCTTCACCTGCTTCGTAATAACTGTATTTACCTTCTTTTTTATAGTATTTTTCCATGTTTTTTAAGCCAATTTCAATTTGCAACAAATATAGGGTTTAAAAAATAAAAATGAATTTTAACAGCTATTTTTTAACCTTTTATTGTTTTAGTTAAAATTGCCTCTTTCTTGCACTCCTTTCCTTTTTTTGAATCTGTTTTTGACATTTTTTTGGTGGTGAAATAAATAATTTTTGTTGTCATTTTTATTGTTTTTTCGCATAACACAAACTTTCTTACAAAATATTTATATTAAAGCTAACCTCTTGATTGTCCATAAACTAAGGGTTTTTGCTTCAAAGTGGTTAAACTTATTAACAAAGTGGTATATAGTGGTAAATTGTGGTAAAATTTTATATATTTTTGCTTTATACAATTAATACAATTTACTTGGACACAATTATTGGGACATATGAGTGTAAAGTCGATGCAAAAGGAAGGGTTTTGTTGCCTGCTCCCTTAAAAAAGCAATTGGCTTCTTCTCTTCAAAACGGTTTTGTTTTGAAGCGTTCTGTGTTTCAGCCCTGTCTCGAATTGTATCCTATGGAAGAGTGGGATTTGATGATGAAAAAAATCAATAAGCTCAATCGCTTTGTAAAAAAGAACAACGATTTTATTCGCCGTTTTACAGCAGGTGTAAAAGTGGTAGAAATCGATGCTTTGGGCAGATTGCTGGTTCCTAAAGATTTAGTAGTGTTTGCAAGTATTTTTAAAGATGTGGTTTTTTCATCGGCAGTAAATATTGTGGAGATTTGGGATAAAGATTTATACGAAAAATCAATTGATGGCGAGGATGTAGATTTTGCAGATTTAGCCGAAGAAGTAATGGGAAATTTAAATGACGACGACAATGGAATATCATAATCCAGTATTGCTTCACGCTTCTGTAGATGGTTTGAATATAAAACCAGATGGAGTTTATGTGGATGTTACTTTTGGCGGTGGCGGTCATTCAAAAGAAATTTTAAGCAGACTTGGACCAAACGGAAAGTTATTTGCTTTTGATCAGGATGAAGACGCTTTAGCGAATGCTTTGCCAGACGAAAGATTTACATTAATAAATGAGAATTTTAGATTTATAAAAAGGTTTCTTCGTTTTTATGGTATAAAAAGTGTTGATGGAATTTTGGCAGATTTGGGCGTTTCCTCTCATCAGTTTGATGTGCCCGAAAGAGGATTTTCGACCCGATTTGATGCCGAGTTGGATATGAGAATGAGTCAGAAAAATGATTTGAATGCTTATCGTGTGGTCAATGAATATGATGAGTCGAACCTTAGAAGGGTTTTTCTAGATTATGGAGAGCTTAAAAATGCTCCCGTTTTGTCAAGAACAATTATTGAAGCTCGAGAGCATCAACCAATAAAAACTACTGATGAATTGAAAGAAGTCTTGGCTAAATATTTACCGGAAAGAGTTCGCAATAAAATATTGGCTCAGATTTATCAGGCCATTCGAATTGAAGTCAATCAGGAAATGGATGTGCTGAAAGAATTTTTAGAACAATCATTAGAAATATTAAATCCAGAAGGAAGATTAAGTGTAATATCTTATCATTCACTGGAAGATCGTTTGGTTAAAAGATTTATCAAAAACGGAATGTTTGAGGGGGAACCAGAACGTGATTTTTATGGTAATTTCTCAGTTCCTTTTAAAACGATAGGAAAGTTAATTGTTCCTGATCTTGCCGAAATTAAAATAAACAATAGAGCCAGAAGTGCCAAACTGAGAATTGCAGAGAAAAAAGAAAAAGTTTAAGGGTTTAAAGATTTAAGAGTTTACAAAAAGCAATTGACAGCATGAAAGGCGGAATTTATAACATATTAAAAGCACAGTTTCTAATAGACGATAATGCAGTCAAAAATTGGCGTTTTATCGTATTTGTGATTTTATTGGCTATAATAATGATTGCAAACACACAACGATACGAACAAAAAGTATTCAAGATTATTGAATTGACAAACAAAGTAAAGGAATTGCGTTCTGAATTTGTGGATAGAAGATCGGAATTGATGAAGCTAAAAATGGAATCCACTGTTTCAGAAAAAATGGAAGCCAAACAAATTTTTCCATCAACGGTTCCTCCAATTAAAATTGAAGTAAAAAAAGAAGAAGAGAAAAATTTCTTAGAAAAAATATGGCATTAGAAGATAAATATATATCCTATAGAACCTATCTGGTTGCTGTTTTCATCTTTTTGATGGCAATCGCTATTGCTGTAAAATTAACTAATATTCAATGGGTTGATGGAGATCATTACAGACACTTGGCCAAAGAACGAACGGTTAAGAATTTTGTGATTCCTGCCAATAAAGGAAATATTTATTCTGCTGACGGAAGTCTTTTAGCTACTTCGATTCCTAATTATGTTATTCGTTTTGATGCCGTTGCTCCTAAAACAGAGGCATTTGAAAAAAATATAAAATCACTATCGGATTCATTGTCATTTGTGCTTAGAAGATCAAGTAGCAGTATTCAAAATGAACTAAGAAGAGCTAGAGTTCATAAAAGCAGGTACTTACTAGTTGCTCAAGACTTGAGTTATACGGAATATATGAAAATAAAAGGGTTTCCTTTGTTTAATTTGGGAGCCTACAAAGGTGGGATAATTGTTGAACAAAAAACAATTAGAGAGCATCCAATAGGAAAAATTGCAGAACGTACGATTGGTTACGAAAGAAAAATGCCAGAAGGTTATTCTGATGGAAAAGGAATCGAATGGGCTTATAGCAAATACCTTAACGGGAAAGACGGTAAAATATTAAAGCAAAAAATTGCAAAAGGGCAATGGAAACCGATTCGAGATGTAAACGAAGTGGAGCCTCAAGATGGATATGATGTTATTTCAACAATAGATGTTTATATTCAGGACATTGCGCACCATGCTTTATTAAAACAATTAGAAGAATACCAAGCTGATCACGGTTGCGTTGTGGTTATGGAAACTAAGACAGGTCATATCAAAGCGATTTCAAATTTAGGGAGAGCAAATGATGGAAGTTATTATGAAACTACCAATTATGCTTATGCCGAATCTCATGAGCCAGGTTCTACATTTAAGTTAGTCGATTTGATGACGATTTTGGAAGATAAAGTTGCAGATACGAGTACAGTTTATGATAGTCATGGTGGCGAAATTACCTATTCGGGACGAAAAGTAAGAGATTCGCATGAAGGAGGTTATGGCAAAATATCGTTGGCTCGAGGCTTTGAAGTTTCTTCAAATACAGTAATGGTTCAGGCTGTCTATAATAATTACAAAAACAACCCTTCCAAATTTGTAAATCATATTAATTCATATGGTTTGAATAAAAAGTTGGGATTAATTTTTAAAGGAGAAGGAGCGCCATTTATACCGCAGCCAAAGGATAAAAACTGGTCCAATCTTTCTCTGCCTTGGATGGCATTTGGTTATGGTGTTTCAGTTACACCATTGCAAACATTAACATATTATAATGCCGTTGCAAATAATGGAGTAATGGTAAAACCACAATTGGTTTCTGAGATTAAAGCTTGGAATAAAACCATTAAAAAATTTAATACCGAAGTCATTAATCCAAGGATTTGTTCTCCAGAAACGATTTTGAAACTCAAAGCTGTTTTGGCTAATGTAGTTAAGAAAGGAACGGGTTCAAAATTGTATTCTAAAGATTTTCCAATGGCTGGAAAAACAGGTACAGCTCAAGCAAATTATGCGACAAATGGCGGTAAAGACAAACATTATGTCTCGTCGTTTGTGGGTTATTTTCCTGCAGATAATCCTAAGTATTCCTGTATTGTCGTAGTTCATAAGCCCAATACAGCCAATAATGATTATTATGGTGCAGATGTTGCTGGTCCGGTTTTTAAAAGAATTGCACAAAAAATTTATACAGATACACCTTCTACAAATGTTATCAAAAAGCTAGACGGAAGTATCCCAAAACAAGATAATGACTACAACTCTTATTTTGTAAAAAATCAAAAAGAATACCGATACATTCCAAATGTAAGAGGAATGTCTGGAATGGATGCAGTGGCATTATTAGAGAATTTGGGAATGAAAGTAAAAGCCGTTGGTGTTGGGAAAGTTAAAAAACAATCGATTCAAGCAGGGCAAAATATTGTAAAAAATTCAATTATACTATTGGAATTATCATGAGTATATTAAAAGATATATTATATAAAGTCGCTATTGAATCAGTTACTGGTTCGACTGAAATTGCTATTAACAAAATTGAATTTGATTCTAGAAAAATTGAAGAAAATGACGTTTTTGTTGCGATTCGCGGTACAATTTCAGATGGACATGATTTTATAGAAAAAGCAATCGAACTCGGAGCTACAGCAGTTATTTGCGACACTTTACCTTTGAGTTTAAGAAAGGGTGTTACATATGTTTGTGTAAATGATACCAATGCCGCTCTGGCTTTCATAGCAGCGAATTATTTCGAAAATCCATCTAATGGTTTGAAACTGGTTGGAATTACTGGAACGAATGGCAAAACAACCATTGCTTCATTATTGTATCAATTGTTCAAAAAAGCGGGATTCAAAGTTGGTTTGTTGTCTACGGTCAAAATTTTAGTGGATGATGTAGAATATAAAGCCACACATACTACGCCCGATTCGATTACGATTAATCATTTTCTGAAAGAGATGGTTAATGCAGGTGTTGAGTATTGTTTTATGGAAGTAAGTTCTCATGGGATTCATCAAAAAAGAACGGAAGGATTACATTTTGTAGGAGGTGTTTTTACCAATTTGTCTCACGATCATTTGGATTATCATCCCACTTTTGCCGAGTATAGAGATGTTAAAAAAGCATTTTTTGATCAATTGGCAACAAATGCTTTTGCATTGTCAAATATTGATGACAAGAACGGACAAGTAATGCTTCAAAATACAAAAGCTAAAAAACTGACGTATGCTTTAAAATCCTATGCCGATTATAAAGCTCAAATATTGGAAAATCAGTTGTCTGGTTTGTTGTTGAAAATTAACGGAAATGAAGTTTGGGTAAAACTGATAGGAACTTTTAATGCTTATAACCTTCTGGCTATTTATGGAATAGCTATTGAACTTGGTTTGGATAGCTTAGAAGTATTACGATTAATGTCAGAATTGGAGAGCGTTTCAGGGCGTTTTCAATTTATAGTTTCCAATTCGAATATTACTGCAATTGTAGATTATGCCCATACACCAGATGCTCTTGAAAACGTTTTGAATACCATTAATGATGTTCGAACAAAGAATGAGCAATTGATTACGGTCGTAGGTTGTGGTGGAAATAGAGATACTGCAAAACGACCTATTATGGCGGGAATTGCTTCAGAATTAAGCGATAAAGTAATCTTAACTTCGGATAATCCAAGAAATGAGGAACCAGAAGTTATTATTCAGGAAATGGAAAAAGGAGTTGCTGCTCAAAATTATAAAAAAGTTTTAGCGATTACAGATAGATTGCAAGCGATAAAAACGGCTTGTCAATTGGCTCAGCCAAATGATATTATATTGATTGCTGGTAAGGGACATGAAACCTATCAGGAAATTAAAGGTGTTCGTCATGATTTTGATGATATGAAAAATGTGAAAGAAATTTTAGGTCAACTGTTAAAATAAAACAATATGCTATACTACTTATTTCAATATTTAGACAAAGTAATGGATGTTCCTGGAACTGGGGTTTTTCAATATATAACTTTTAGATCTGCATTAGCTTTGATGCTGTCATTATTATTGTCTACTATTTATGGTAAACGTATTATTGGATTTTTAAGTAGACAGCAAGTAGGAGAGACCGTTCGAGAATTGGGTTTGGCCGGGCAAAATGAAAAAGCCGGAACGCCAACGATGGGAGGAATCATCATCATATTTGCTACCTTAATTCCAGTTCTTTTATTTGCAAAATTGCATAATATATATATCATTTTATTGATAGTTACTACCTTATGGATGGGAACTATTGGATTTATTGACGATTATATTAAAATTTTCAAAAAAGACAAACAAGGACTTAAAGGAATCTTCAAAGTTTTTGGACAAGTTGGTTTGGGATTGATTGTTGGTTCGGTATTGTATTTTAGTCCGGCTGTAACGGTACGAACAGATACAGGAAGTAGCGATATTTTTAAAAACGCTACAGAAACGGTTGTAAAGCAGGCTTCACAAGAAGAGAAATCGACAGCAACTACAATTCCGTTTTTTAAGAACAATGAATTTGATTATGCTGAAATTTTGGCATGGACTGGTGATGGATATGAAAAATGGGCTTGGTTGATTTTTATTCCTATTGTAATTTTTATTATCACAGCAGTTTCAAATGGCGCCAACTTAACAGATGGTATTGATGGTTTGGCGGCAGGTACATCGGCGGTTTCTGTTTTTGCACTTGCAATTTTCACCTTTGTTTCGGGGAATATTATATTTTCTAATTATTTAAATATAATGTATATACCAAATTCTGGTGAAATGACTGTTTTTATATCTGCATTTCTCGGAGCTTTGATTGGGTTTTTATGGTACAATTCGTATCCGGCATCTGTTTTTATGGGAGACACCGGAAGTCTAACAATTGGAGGAATCATTGCTGTTCTTGCTATTGCCGTAAGAAAAGAAATGCTCATTCCTTTATTGTGTGGAATATTTTTGGTTGAAAATTTCTCTGTCGTTTTACAAGTTAGTTATTTTAAATACACTAAAAAGCGTTTTGGGGAAGGTAGGAGAATTTTCCTTATGTCGCCTTTGCATCATCACTATCAGAAAAAAGGATATCACGAAAGTAAGATTGTAACGCGTTTTTGGATTGTAGCTATCATGTTGGCCATATTGTCAATAGTAACTCTAAAATTAAGATAGTATGCGACTAGTGATTTTAGGAGGAGGCGAAAGTGGTGTTGGTACCGCTATTTTGGGAAAGAAAAAAGGATATGATGTTTTTGTTTCCGATTTCGGAAAAATAAATGATAGTTACAAAGAAGTTCTTATAATTAATGGAATTGCTTGGGAAGAAGAAAAACATACCGAAGAACTAATATTGAATGCTGATGTCGTCATGAAAAGTCCTGGTATTCCTGATAAGTCACCAATTGTTAAGCAGCTAAAGAAAAATGGAGTCGAAGTAATCTCTGAAATTGAGTTCGCAGCGCCTTTTACCGAAGCAACAACTATTGGAATTACTGGGAGTAATGGCAAAACGACTACCACAATGCTTACTTATCATTTGCTAAAATCTGCAGGATTGAATGTAGGATTGGGCGGGAATATCGGAAAAAGTTTTGCTTGGCAGGTGGCCGAAAATGAATTTGATATTTATGTGATAGAGTTGAGCAGTTTTCAGCTGGACGGAATAGTAAATTATAAACCGCATATTGCCATAATAACAAATATCAGCCCGGATCATTTAGATCGATACGATTACAATTATCAAAATTATATTGATTCTAAATTCAGAATCACAATGAATCAAACCAAAGAAGATTATCTGGTTTATGATGCAAATGACGAAGCCATTTTAGAATGGTTGAAAAATAATAATACTAATGCCAAATTAATTCCTTTTTCATTAACCGATGAATTTAATGAAGGAGCATATATAAAAAACAACAAAATGGAGATAAAGATCAATCAAGAAGAGTTTACAATGGATACAGAATATATTGCATTAGAAGGAAAACATAACACAAAAAATGCAATGGCAGCAACATCTGTAGCCAAGATTTTGCAAATTAGAAATGCAACTATCCGTGAAAGCTTGTCTAATTTCCAAGGGGTTGAACATCGTTTGGAAAAAGTATTGAAAATTCAAAACGTTCAATATATCAATGATTCTAAAGCGACCAATGTGAATTCTGTTTTTTATGCATTAGATAGCATGAACACACCAACAGTTTGGATTGTGGGCGGAGTTGATAAAGGAAATGATTATCATGAATTAATGTCTTTAGTTCGTGAAAAAGTGAAAGCTATTATTTGTTTAGGGGTTGATAATAAAAAAATTATTGATGCATTCGGAAATGTAGTTGACATCATGATCGAAGTAACCAATATGGAAGAAGCGGTTAGGATGGCACAGCGTTTGTCTGAAAAAGGTGATACTGTTTTATTGTCACCAGCTTGTGCCAGTTTTGATTTATTCGAAAATTACGAAGACAGAGGAAGACAGTTTAAACAAGCTGTAAAGAATCTATAATTTTATATTTTTTTACAAAAATCTAAGATCAGCAAATTAAAATCTAAAATTAACGATGAAAGAACTAATTTACAAATTAAAAGGAGATAAAGGCATTTGGTCATTCGTGGCCCTTTTGGCTATGTTTTCGTTTATGCCTGTTTTTAGTGCGAGTAGTAATTTAGCTTATTTAGGTCACGGAACCGGAAATACATTGGGCTATCTGGTAAAACATTTTGCTCATATATGTATTGGTTTTGTAATTATTTATTGGGTTCATAAAATCCCGTATCATTATTTCAGAGCCATTTCAAAGGCTGGGTTACCTGTAGTTTGGTTGTTGTTAGCCTATACTTTAATAAAAGGAACGGTCATTGCTGGTGCCAATGCCAGTAGGTGGATTCAGGTACCATTCATTGGATTGTCATTTCAAACATCAACGCTTGCAGCCATAATGTTATTCATTTTTGTTGCACGTTATTTGTCCAAAACGAGAGAAACACCTATTACCTTTAAATCCTCTTTATGGGAACTTTGGACGCCAGTATTTATAACATTGATGTTTATTTTGCCTGCGAATTTCTCTACTACAGCATTGATTTTTTCGATGGTAATTATGTTGACTTTTATTGGTAGGTATCCTCTCAAATATATCTTTTTGATTATAGGTTCTGGAATTTTATTTCTAACATTTTTTATTCTAATTGCAAAAGCATTCCCAGATTCCAGATTCTTTAGTAGGGTAGGTACTTGGGGAAGTCGAATTGAAAACTTCACGAGTAACAAAGCAGATGAAGATGATTATCAAATTGAGAAAGCCAAAATTGCTATTGCTTCAGGTCAACTGTATGGTTTAGGACCAGGGAAAAGTGTTCAGAAGAATTTCTTGCCTCAATCTTCTTCCGATTTTATTTATGCAATAATTGTTGAGGAATATGGTCTGGTAGGAGGTTTGGGGGTTCTTGTTTTATATTTACTATTACTATTCCGATTTGTAGTGGCATCACACAAAGCTAATACCCTTTTTGGAAAATTAGTAGTTATAGGTATAGGGTTTCCCATGATTTTTCAAGCGATGATCAATATGGCTGTTGCTGTCGAATTATTGCCAGTGACTGGACAAACGTTGCCCTTAATTAGTAGTGGAGGAAGTTCTATTTGGATGACCTGTTTTGGTCTTGGAATAATTTTGAGTGTGACTAAAAAAGAGGAGGAAATTGCTCAGGAAAAAATAGATAAGCAAAAAAGGGATGAAGCGCTTCAAAAACTAATTGATAGAGAATTGGAAGCTGATACAATTGTTGATATAGAAGAAAGTTTGGAGACCGTTGGTTCTAATAATTATTCTATTACAGACAAGGCTAGAAATCCAATGGATGCAGTTTTAAATAAATAAGTTTTGGTCATTGTTTACCTTAACAAAAATTATTGGAGTTGAATAGTACTTTGAAAAAACATTGATTTTTATAAAAATGGCGGCACATAAATTTATATTAAGCGGAGGAGGCACTGGAGGACATATTTATCCTGCAATTGCTATTGCAAATGAATTAAAATTGCGTTTCCCCGATGCAGAAATTCTATTTGTAGGAGCTCAAGATAAAATGGAAATGCAAAAAGTCCCTCAAGCTGGTTATGCTATAAAAGGACTCTGGATTGCTGGTTTACAAAGAAAATTGACGATTCAAAATGCTATGTTTCCTTTCAAATTAATAAGTAGTTTGTGGGGATCCAGAAAAATTATAAAATCATTCAAACCCGATGTAGTCATTGGAACTGGTGGTTTTGCAAGTGGCCCTCTTTTGAAAATGGCCAATTCTATGAATATTCCAACAGTTATTCAGGAACAGAATTCGTATCCAGGAATAACCAATAAATTATTAAGTAAGAAAGCCAATATCATTTGTGTTGCTTACGATAATTTGGAGCGATTTTTTTCAAAAGATAAAATGATATTGACAGGAAATCCGGTGCGTCAAGATCTAATTGACATTGTAGGGAAAAGAAAAGAAGCAGTTGATTATTTTAAATTGGATTCAAATAAAAAAACTCTTTTGGTTTTGGGAGGCAGTCTTGGTGCCCGAAGAGTAAATCAATTGATCGAAAAAGAATTGGATAAATTCCTCTCGTTAAATGTTCAGGTAATCTGGCAGTGTGGTAAATTTTATTTAGAGGAATATAAAAAATACAATAAATACAATGTTCAAGTCGTTGCTTTTATTGAAAGAATGGATTTAGTGTATGCAGCTGCAGATATTATAATATCACGCGCTGGGGCATCCTCTGTGTCGGAATTATGTATTGTTGGAAAACCAGTGATATTTATTCCTTCGCCAAATGTAGCCGAAGATCATCAAACCAAAAATGCCAAATCCATTGTGGATAAAAAAGGAGCAATCATGCTCAAAGAATCAGAATTAGACTCACAATTTAGTCTTGTTTTTGAAGCATTAATTAAAGATGAAGGGAAGCAATTGCAATTGAGTGAGCAAATTAAGCAATTAGCAATGCCAAAAGCAACAGTGCATATTGTTGATGAAATTGTAAAGTTGATTAAATAATAGCTTTTAAATGTTTAAAGCTTAAAAAATAGTAAAATGAATTTAAATCAAATAAAAAACGTCTATTTCATTGGTATCGGAGGTATCGGAATGAGTGCTTTGGCCCGTTATTTTAAAGGTATCGGCAAGCAAGTCTCAGGCTATGATAAAACACCTTCTATACTTACAAATGAATTGATCGAAAGTGGTATTGATATTCATTTTGAGGATAGTATAGCTCTTATTCCAAAGGATTTTTATGCTGAAAACACTTTGGTAATTATAACGCCGGCTGTTCCGGTAGTCCATTCAGAATGGAATTATTTCTTGGAGCGGGATTATCAGGTAAAAAAGAGAGCCGAAGTTTTAGGAATTATTACAAAAGATACATTTTGTTTTGCTGTGGCAGGTACACATGGCAAAACCACAACCTCTAGTATTTTAGGTCATATCTTGTATGAGAGTGGAGCTGATGTTACTGCTTTTATTGGTGGAATTGTAGAGAATTACGACTCTAATTTGATTGGAAACGGAAAAACAATTACGGTTGTTGAGGCTGATGAATTTGATCGATCCTTCTTGCATTTACATCCTGATATTGCCTGTATTACATCAATGGATGCCGATCATTTGGATATTTATGGAACAAGCGAAGCCATAGAAGCTTCATTTGTAGAATTTGCAAATAAAGTGGAAGACAAAAACAAACTTTTTATAACTAACGAATTACCTTTGGAAGGGGTGATTTGCGCGGTAAATGAAGAGGCTATTTTTGAAGCTTTCAATGTAAGAATAGAAAACAGTAGTTATGTTTTCGATGTTAAAGCCCCAAACGGAATGTTGAAAGATTTACGTTTCGGATTGCCAGGTAAGCATAATTTAATGAATGCTTTAATGGCATTAGCAATGGCAGTAACATACGGCACCCCAACCGATGTTATTGCCAGAGCTTTGGTTTCATTCAAAGGAATTAGAAGACGTTTTTCGTATCAAATAAAAGAAGAGAATCTAGTATATATTGATGATTATGCGCATCATCCTACCGAAATAAATGCCGTACATCAAGCAGTTAGAGAGTTGTATCCAGGTCAAAAGGTTTTAGCCATTTTCCAACCACATTTATTTAGTAGAACGAGAGATTTTGCAGATAATTTTGCAAAAAGTCTGTCGGCATTTGACGAAGTTTTTCTGATGGAAATTTATCCAGCCCGAGAATTGCCAATGGAAGGAATTAACTCAACTTGGCTTATGGATAAAATGACCAATGAGCATAAAAAGATAGTTAGCAAGGAGGATTTAATTCCTGCAATTTTAGCAAATGATGCCCGTGTTATTGTAACGATAGGAGCTGGTGATTTGGGTGAAATGGTACCGTCAATTAAAAAAGCATTATATGAAAGTCTTTAATTGGAATAATATAAGATTATTACTCATGTTTGTTTTGGTGATTTTTCTTTTTTCGTTTACATCAAAACGAAATTCTAAGAGAAAATTGACCAAAGCTACTGTGGTTTTTGTAGGTGAAAACACATTATTTGTAAAGCAAGAAGTGGTTAATAAATTGTTAATAGAAAATAAATCGAATGCTTCAAGTATAGCAAAAGATAAGCTAGATTTGAATAAATTGGAGCAAGTATTAGATGCTCAAGAAATGATCGAGAAAGCGGATGTGTTTGTGAGTATCGATGGTGTTCTAAAAGCAGTTGTGAAACAAAAAACACCTATTGCTAGGGTTTTTAATGACGGGGGCTCCTTCTATATTGACAGTGAGGGAAATACAATGCCATTGTCGACCAATTTTGCAGCTCGAGTTCCACTTGTTTCTGGGGAGATAAACAAGAAAAACAACAAAGATTTATTTAAATTATTTAAGATAATTTATGATGATGCTTTTTTAAGAAAAAACATCATTGGCATACAAATTATGCCCAATGGTAGCTTATTAATGCTGAATAGAAATTATAATTACCAAATCGATTTTGGTAGTTTGATAAATATTGAACATAAATTCAAAAATTATAAAGCTTTTTTTCAAAAGGTAAGTTTGGATAGTTCATTGTATAAATATAAAAAAATAGATCTCAGATTTACGGAACAAGTAGTTTGTACTAAATAATAGATAATGGAAAAAGAAAATATTGCAGTAGGTCTAGATATTGGGACAACAAAAATTGTTGCCATGATAGGCAAAAAGAATGAATACGGTAAACTGGAAATCTTGGGTGTTGGTAAATCCAAAAGCCTTGGTGTTGCCAGAGGTGTCGTAAATAATATTACACAAACCATTCAGTCTATTCAACAAGCGATACTGGAGGCCGAAAATAATTCGGGTTATAAAATAAAGGACGTTGTTGTTGGAATTGCTGGTCAGCATATCAGAAGTATCCAACATAGTGATTATATCAGTAGAAGTAATCCGGAAGAAGTAATCGGTGGAAGCGATATCGATTTATTAATCAATCAGGTTCATAAATTGGCCATGTTGCCAGGAGAAGAGATTATTCATGTATTGCCGCAAGAATTCAAAATTGACGGACAATCGGATATCAAAGAACCGATCGGAATGTATGGTGGAAGACTCGAAAGCAGTTTTCATGTTGTTGTCGGACAAGCTTCATCTATCAGAAATGTGGGTAGATGTATTCAAAGTTCAGGTATTGAATTATCGGGATTAACATTAGAACCATTGGCTTCTTCAGATGCTGTTTTAAGTCAGGAAGAAAAAGAAGCTGGTGTTGCTCTTATAGATATTGGAGGAGGAACAACCGATTTGGCCATTTTTAAGGATGGAATTATTCGTCATACTGCAGTAATTCCTTTTGGAGGAAATGTTATTACAGATGATATAAAAGAAGGATGTTCTATAATTGAAAAACAAGCTGAATTGCTGAAAGTGAAATTTGGTTCTGCTTGGCCAGGAGAAAATAAAGACAATGAGATTGTTTCTATACCGGGATTAAGAGGAAGAGAACCTAAAGAGATTTCGTTAAAAAATCTTTCAAAAATAATTAATGCGAGAGTTGTTGAAATTATTGAACAAGTTTTTACAGAGGTAAGGGCCTATGGTCATGAAGATCCTCGAAAAAAATTAATCGCTGGAATTGTACTTACAGGTGGTGGTGCCCAATTGAAGCACATCAAACAATTAGTAGAATACATTACTGGAATGGATACTCGAATTGGTTATCCAAATGAGCATTTGGCTGGTAATTCAGATGAGGAAATATCAAGTCCATTGTATGCTACAGCTGTAGGATTGGTTATGAACAGTATTCAAAATAATACTCAAAGTGCAATAAAAATGCAAGCTACAGTTGTTCCTGAAAAAGTTACTTATTTTAGAGAACCAGTAGTTGAAACAAAAGTTGAAATAAAAGAAAATGTTTATGTAGAACCTGAAAAAGTGTTTCAAGAAGAAACGGTTAAAGAAGAGTCTACAGAAAATAAAATAAGAAGATCCTTTTTTGATAAATATGTGGATAAGATTAAAGATTTTTTGGATAACGCAGAATAATTAAAATAAGAATATAATAAATTGTCGGATCTCCTTTTTGCCCCAAGCCAAGAGTAGTTAATGATAAAGTTAATAAAAAATTAAAACCCCATATGATGCCAAGCAATTCAGAATTTGGAAGTATTTCATTTGATTTACCAAAAAATCAATCAAATGTAATCAAAGTAATTGGAGTAGGTGGAGGCGGTAGTAACGCCATAAATCACATGTTTAAACAAGGGATTAAAGGCGTTGATTTCATCGTCTGTAATACCGATTCACAAGCACTTGATAATAGTGCTGTGCCCAACAAAATTCAATTAGGCGTAAATTTAACAGAAGGACTTGGGGCTGGAGCAAATCCAGATGTAGGTCACCAATCTGCTATTGAAAGCATTGCCGAGATTGAAAAAATGCTCGATCGCAATACCAAAATGGTTTTTATTACTGCCGGAATGGGAGGAGGAACAGGTACAGGTGCTGCGCCAGTTATTGCTCAATTGGCCAAAGAAAGAGATATTCTAACGGTTGGAATCGTAACTTTGCCATTCTTGTTTGAAGGGAAAGTACGTCAAGAGCAAGCGCTTATCGGAATCGAAAAATTGCGCAAGCAAGTAGATTCATTAATCGTAATTAACAATAATAAATTAAGAGAAGTGTATGGAAATCTAGGATTTAAAGCTGGATTTTCAAAAGCAGATGAAGTTTTGGCAACAGCCTCAAGAGGAATTGCCGAAGTAATAACACATCACTATACTCAAAATATCGATTTACGAGATGCCAAAACGGTATTGTATAATAGCGGAACTGCTATTATGGGATCTTCTGTATCTTCTGGCGAAAACAGAGCCAAAGAAGGGATTATTGCTGCATTGGACTCTCCGCTTTTAAATGATAATAAAATTACGGGTGCCAAAAACGTATTGTTGCTTATAGTTTCGGGTTCTAATGAAATCACAATTGATGAAATTGCTGAAATCAATGAGCACATTCAGTCTGAAGCCGGTTCAAATGCTAACATCATCATGGGAGTTGGTGAAGACGAAACTCTGGGTGATGCTGTTGGAATTACCATCATCGCTACTGGTTTTGATGTAGAACAACAAAATGAAATTGTAAATGTTGAGCCTAAAAAAATCATCCACACATTAGGAGAAGACCAAAAAAATGTGTTTGATTTGTCTAAAAATACCGTTGCTGGTTTTAATCTAAATATTGAAGCGCCAATAACCAATAATACCGAAAGAATCGTTTTCGATTTAATCGAAGATATAGCCATTCCAGAACCAGTGATTTCTTCTATAAACGAAGATGAATTAATAGGAATGTCTGAATTTATTAAAAATCTAGACGTAACATTCGAAATTGTTTCTCCAATGAAAGAGATTGATTTTGTGGTTACAAATCCAGTAATTCAGCAAGTTAGAGAAGTGCAGTCAGAGCCAATTCGTTTTGAAGAAAAACAAGAGCAAACCACATTCTCTTTCGACTTGCCTTTGCAAAAAGCGACACCAGCTCATGCAGTAGAAGAACCGAATTTTTTGTTTGAATTGACAAACGAAACCAAAGAAATTAAAGTAGTGCAACCCGTTCAGTTTGTCCCTGTGACAGAATTGTCTGAGAATGGAATAATCAAATATTCTCTGGAAGAATATATGGAAGCCGAAGGTGATTTATTGGAGTGTAAGCCTGCTGCCAAAGCTACAGAGGAAGTGGTTTCTGCAGAAATGAACATCACAATGAAGCAAGTTACAGAACCGGTTATTGAAACTCCAGTTCTGGCAAACAATTCTCCGATTGATATGACAATAGAAGAAACCTTGCGTTTTAGAGCCGAAGAAAGAAGAAGAAAACTAAAAGATTTCAATTATAAATTTCATGACAGTATTTCAAAAGTCGATGAATTAGAAAGAGAGCCTGCTTACAAAAGGTTTGGTATCGATCTAAACAGTTCACAAGCCAATAATTCAAATTCAAGAATATCTGTTGGGACAGACAGTAACAATGATTTGCAATTGCGTTCTAACAATTCGTATTTACATGACAATGTAGATTAACTAACTCAAAACAGTTTGAGATAACCCGAAAATTCAATTTTATTTTCGGGTTATTTTTTTGTAATGAATGCTTTATAACGTAGTTGTTAATGCGAGTAAAATTTTCTAAATTTGTCGAGCCTAATCCAGCTGTACATTTCAAGCTTTTTGTTGCAACTCTTTTTTTCTAAGAACAAGAAAAAGCTTCTTTTAGTCGCTTTTCCAGTTCAAGAAAAAATAGAGTTCCTCCCAAAAAGGCTTTTCATTTCCATCTGGGGCAGTTTTTAAAGCATTCAGTCTGCAGTATTCGGTCTGCAGTTAGAACCGTAAATCAAGAATTTAAAAATATAAAATATATTATGAGTTTATCAATACAAATCATGGACGACATCAAAACCGCCATGAGAGCCAAAGATACAGTAGCATTAGAAGCATTAAGAGCTATCAAATCTGAGATTTTATTAGCGCAGACAGCTTCAGGGTCTAAAGAAGAAATTTCTGCTGATGATGAAGTAAAATTGCTTCAAAAATTGGTTAAAACCCGCAAGGAAAGTGCTAGAATTTTTACCGAACAAAATCGTTTGGATTTGGCCGAACCAGAATTGGCTCAAATAGCCGTAATCGAAAAATTCTTGCCGGCACAATTAAGCGAAGCTGAAGTGGAAGCAATTATTGCAAAGATCATAGCTGAAACAGGAGCGTCAGGAATTGCATCTATGGGTAAAGTAATGGGATTGGCATCAGCTCAACTTGGCGGAACTGCCGAAGGAAAAACGATTTCTACCATCGTTAAGAAATTATTGACTTAAATTATATAGATTTCTGATTTTAAAATCTAAGTTGTAAAATCAGAAATTTAAACCGACTGCGTAGTTCAACTGGATAGAATATCAGATTTCGACTCTGAGGGTTGCAGGTTCGAACCCTGCCGTGGTCACAAATACAAGCAAAATTGTAATTATTTACAGTTTTGCTTTTTATTTTAATAACCAAAACTGACTTAAAATATTTATGGAGAACATTGCTATTGTCTTTACTTGTATTGTTTTTCTCCTGGTTGTTGGTCTCTTCATTCGTATAATTTTTAAGTTTCTGGAATATTGTTTTGTTTTACTTTTTGAAAGACCATTTTTTGTCCATTTTTGCCCCTTTCCAAAACCATTAAGTTCAGATGCAATAGATTTTCTAAATAACGAATTTGCATTTTATACCAATTTGTCAGATAAAAAAAAGATTTATTTTCAACATCGCATTGCTCGTTTTATCGATGAGTATGAGTTTGTAAGCCGAAATAATTTTATAATTACCGAAGAGGTAAAAGTGCATGTTGCTGCAACGATTACTATGTTGTCTTTCGGTATGCGAAAGTATCTTTGCAACGTTTTTGATAAAATTATTATTTACCCGTCAGTTTATTATTCGAATATTTCAAAGCAATATCATAAAGGAGAATTTAATCCGATGGCAAAAGCAGTAGTTTTTTCTTGGGAAGATTTCCTGAAGGGGTATGATGTGACCAACGATAATCTAAATCTTGGAATACATGAATTTGCACATGTATTGCATCATCAGGGATTGCAAAGTAATGATACCAGTGCGACTTTGTTTTCCAGAATGTATAATGAAATAAATGACGAAGTAAGTGTGCCTAAGGTGCGAGAACAGTTAATACAATCCAACTATTTTAGAATTTACGCTTTTACGAATCAGTTTGAATTTCTTGCGGTAATACTGGAAAATTTTTTTGAAACCCCACAGGAATTCAAAAAACAATTTCCTAATCTTTATTATAAAGTGAGTTTGATGTTAAACCAACGGTATTAATTTAACTCATTTTCAACAGCTTTTGCAACCTATAAAAAGTTGTTAATTCTTAGGCTGACATCTTGTCATATTTGCTCTATTTGCATTATCTTTGCGCTTTGAAAATACCCAATGGAAAAGATAATTGAAGAGAGCAAACAAGGAAATAGCCTTGTTCTGGAGCATAAACCAGAAAATACCAAAAAACTTTTTATAGAAAGTTACGGATGTGCTATGAATTTTTCGGACAGCGAAATTGTGGCTTCTATTTTGTCTGATGGCGGTTACAATACCACTTCGGTTTTGGAAGAAGCCGATTTGGTTTTGGTAAACACCTGTTCCATTCGCAACAAAGCTGAACAAACGATACGTAAACGTCTGGAGAAATACAACGCTGTAAAACGCATTAATCCAAAAATGAAAGTAGGCGTTCTGGGCTGTATGGCTGAGCGTTTGAAAAGTCAGTTCCTGGAAGAAGAAAAAATTGTAGACCTTGTTGTGGGTCCCGATGCATACAAAGATTTGCCCAATTTGTTGAGTGAAGTCGAAGAAGGCCGTGATGCCATCAACGTGATTTTGTCGAAAGACGAAACTTATGGAGATATATCTCCCGTGCGATTAATGAGTAACGGAATTACAGCACTCGTTTCTATCACTCGTGGTTGCGACAATATGTGCACGTTTTGCGTGGTGCCTTTTACCCGCGGGCGTGAGCGCAGTCGTGAACCACAAAGTATCATGAACGAAATTCAGGATTTGTGGAGCAAAGGTTTTAAGGAAATTACTCTTCTAGGTCAGAACGTAGATAGTTATTTGTGGTACGGTGGTGGTTTGAAAAAGGATTTTGCCGATGCAAGTGAAATGCAAAAAGCAACAGCAGTAGATTTTGATCAATTACTGGAAATGGTAGCGGTTGGTTTTCCAAAGATGCGTATTCGTTTTTCAACTTCGAATCCGCAGGATATGCACGAAAGTATTTTGCATGTGATTGCCAAATACCCAAACATTTGCAAACACATTCACTTACCAGTACAATCGGGCAGCAATCGCATTTTGAAGGAAATGAATCGTTTGCATACTCGTGAAGAATATATGACTTTGATTGATAAAATTCGTTGTATTATTCCTGACGGAGCCATCTCACAAGATATGATTTCTGGATTTCCGACAGAAACAGAAGAGGATCATAAAGACACTTTGAGTTTGATGGAATATGTAAAATATAATTTTGGTTATATGTACAGCTATTCTGAACGTCCAGGAACTTTGGCTGGAAGAAAAATGGAAGATGATGTTCCAGAAACTACCAAAGCAAGAAGATTGCAAGAGATTGTCGATTTACAACAAAAACATGCTTGGTTGCGCTCTGAGGAATTCATTGGAAAAATAGTAGAAGTTTTGGTAGAGAAAGTTTCCAAGAAATCGACTGAAGAGTTTTCGGGAAGAAATTCACAGAGCATTACGGTAGTTTTTCCAAAGGAGAATTATAAAATTGGAGATTTTGTAAATGTGAGAATTAATTCTTGTACCTCGGGAACTCTCAAAGGAGAAGCGATTGGTTACTCAGACATGAATTAAATTTTAGCCACAAATTACACTAATTTCCACAAATTATGGAGTATTACAAACAAGAAGAAAATTATACAATTGTAGGTATTTGTATGGAAGTTCATCGGGTTTTAGGACCTGGCTTATTAGAAATAGTTTATAAAGATGCATTAGAAATAGAGTTCAAGAATAACAACATTCCTTTTGAACGAGAAAAAGAATTTTCTATTGAATATAAAGGAAATATTCTTCCTCATAAATTTTATGCCGATTTTATTGTTTATGATGAAATAATTTTAGAAATCAAATCTGTTAAAGAAATTAGTAATGAACATATTGCTCAAGCTCTAAATTATATTAAGCTTGCAGATTCCCAAATTGGAATTATCGCTAATTTTCAAAACAAATCTTTGACTCATAAACGATTGATAATCTAGAGAGTAATTTGTGGAAATTAGTGTAATTTGTGGCGAAAGAATATTAATCAATAATAAAAAGTATTTCAAAAAAATAAAATCATTGTTATGTCGAAAAAAAATATACTTATCGCTTTAATTACTTTTATTATTGCTTTTGGAACAACTTCTATCTAATTAGAACTTATTTTCCAAAACACAAAGTAGAAAAAATAGCTGTCCAAAAAGAGACGCTGACAAAGCCATAATAACAGAATATTTTTATTTCAATAGATATATTAAGTTGGAAAGTTTAGATTTAAAGGTTGCTGTGCAACTTGGGACCTTAAACTAAAAAAAAATAAAAAAGTAAATGGATACAGTACAATCAATAAAACAGCGTTTTGAGATTATTGGAAATGATCCAAAGCTCAATCGTGCCATAGAAAAAGCCATTCAGGTTGCGCCAACCGATATTTCGGTTTTGGTTGCAGGAGAAAGTGGTGTGGGAAAAGAAAATATACCTAGAATTATACATGCTCTTTCGCACAGGAAACACGGAAAATATATTGCTGTAAACTGCGGAGCCATTCCTGAAGGAACAATAGACAGCGAGCTTTTTGGTCATGAAAAGGGAGCTTTTACAGGGGCAACCAGTACCCGTGAAGGCTATTTTGAAGTGGCTGACGGCGGAACCATTTTTCTGGACGAAGTTGGAGAATTACCGCTAACGACTCAGGTTCGTTTGTTACGTGTTCTGGAAAATGGCGAATTTATAAAAGTAGGTTCTTCTCAGGTACAAAAAACAAACGTTCGAATTGTAGCCGCAACCAATGTCAATTTGTTTAAAGCAATTGAGAAAGGAAAATTCAGAGAAGATTTGTATTATCGTTTGAGTACGGTTGATATTACTTTGCCACCACTTCGCGATCGAAAGGAAGATATTCATTTGTTGTTTAGAAAGTTTGTAGCCGATTTCGCCAACAAATATAAAATGCCTCCTTTAAAATTGGACGAAAGTGCTATTTTATTATTGCAAAAATTTCGTTGGAGCGGAAACATCAGACAATTGCGAAATGTAGCCGAACAAATTTCGGTTTTAGAAACCAACAGAGATATTACTGCTGCAACTTTGCAAACCTACTTGCCAACAGAAGGAAGTAACTTGCCATCAGTTATTAAGGATACCAAAAACGACAGTGATTTTAATACAGAAAGAGAAATTTTGTACAAAGTGCTGTTTGATATGAAAAGCGATTTGCATGATTTAAAAAAATTGACATTAGAATTAATGCAAAATGGCAGTTCCAAAGTGCAGGAAACCAACAAAACGCTCATCAAAAAAATATACGGTTCTAAAGAAAATGATAGCGAAATTGATTTTGAGGAAGATCCGGGAACATCGCTGATCACAACTCAAAATATGGAGCAGGATTACGAAGAACAAGACAACAATTATCTTCTTGCCGAAACTATAGAAGAGGAAGAGATATTGCGTTTGGAGCAAAGAGAAATAGAAATGATTAAAAAATCATTGGAAAAAAACAAAGGAAAGCGCAAAGCTGCGGCTGACGAATTGGGAATTTCAGAACGTACTTTGTATCGAAAAATAAAACAATTTGATTTATAAAAATAAAACACAAAATTCCAAAAATGAAATTCCAAATTCCAAATTTGAAAATTCATATATTTGAAAAATTTATGATTGGAATTTACAAGCATCTTATGAAAAACACATATCTTTTTTTAATAACAACGTTACTGTTCTCAATGTCGGGTTGTTCTGTGTACAACTTTACAGGAACAGGTAAGATAGATGCAAAAACCTATCAGGTCAATTTTTTTCAGAATAATGCTGATTTGGTTGAGCCAGGTATTGACAGAACTTTTACATTGGAATTGCAGGATTTAATTCAAAATCAAACTAATTTAAATTTAGTTAAAAACGGAGGAGACCTGACCTACGAGGGAGAGATAGTAGATTACCGCATAAGCCCAATGACGGCAACGGCAGATCAACAAGCTTCACAAAACCGTTTGAAAATTAGAATCAATTGCAGATTTACGAATAAAAATAAAGAAGCGGATGATTTTGAAAAAGTATTCGAATTTTATTATGATTATCCAGCCGCGCAACAATTAGACGGTGCAACAAAAGAAGCAGCATTCAAAGAAATTTTTGAAAGAATTACGCAGGATATATTTAATGATTCATTGGCAAAATGGTAGTCCAAGCACTGAACAACTAAAAACTCAAAACCGAATACAACAAAAAAATGAACGTTAGCAGCTATAATTATTTATTAAACCAGCCTGAGGAAATCAATGAAATGCAAACAGTGGCTTTGGAAAAAGTCTTGGATGAATTTCCTTTTTTTCAAAGCGCAAGAGCATTGCGTCTTAAGGGACTTTATAATCAAAATAGCTATAAATATAATTTTGCCTTAAAAGTTGCTGCAGCTCACACTACTGACAGAAGTGTTTTATTTGATTTTATAACATCTGAATCTTTTATTGCAATTCAAAAAAAGGCATACGATAAAAAAACACAAGAACTTCTTAATATTACAGTTGTAGACAGTCAAGTGGTCGTTAAAGACGAACCCATTGTAGTTACTGCAAGCGCATTGGAACAGTCAATTTTAACTTCAATAAAAGAGTCTTCGGCAGTAATTGTACCGGAGAAAGTTTCGATTCCAATTGAAATAAAGTCGATAGAAAAATCGTTAGAGCAATCGATTCTGTCTTCAAATAATGAACAACCTTTGTCTTCAGTTGAAGAAAATACTGAAATAGCCGAAAAAAAATTAGAAATTGGTGCGCCCATCGATTTCTCCAAAGACGAAACACATTCTTTTCAGCAATGGCTACAAATTTCCAGAATTCAACCGATAGTAAGAGAAAATCTAAACGAAAACAACAGTATGGCAAAAGAACCTATCATTGACGAGGACAAAAAGAAAAAGGCAGAGTTAATCGATAAATTTATTGAAACAAGTCCTAAAATTCCGCCTATAAAGCCTGGAGTTGTTTTCACTCCTAATCTGGATCTCAATAAAGAGGATAATTCGTATTTAATGACAGAGACTTTGGCCAAAGTATATTTGGAACAAAAAAAATATCAAAAAGCGATACAAGCTTATGAAATATTAATTTTGAAATATCCAGAAAAAAGTAGTTTCTTTGCAGACCGTATCAAGGATATTAAAATAGTACAACAAAATAACAATTAATAATAAATAGTATGTTTTCAATTTTTTTAGTTTTAATTACAATAGTATGTTTTCTATTGATCGTAGTTATAATGGTTCAAAATCCTAAAGGAGGTGGTTTGTCATCTACAATAAGTGGTTCTCAAATGTTAGGTGGTGTACAAAAAACTACTGATTTCTTAGACAAAAGTACTTGGACATTGGCTACTATATTAATCGCTTTAATTTTGCTTTCAGGATTGAGTTTTACTGGAACATTAAGTGATGCTGATTCAAAAATTATCGATAATACAGAATCTGCTGCGCCAAAAACAAATGTACCAGTTCAAAATGCACCTGTACAAAATACACCTGCACCAGCAACTCCAGCAAAATAATTTATTTTCATAAAAATACCAGATGCCAGCCTGTCAAAGCTGGCATTTTTTATAGGAAAAAATGTCAGTTTAAAAACAATGGCACAATTTCTGAAACGCTAATTGTATAAAAAAATAACATAAATATAAAATCATGACTTTAAACATTAAACCACTTTCGGATAGAGTTCTTATTGAACCAGTAGCGGCTGAAACTAAAACAGCGTCAGGGATTTTTATTCCAGATACAGCTAAAGAAAAACCACAAAAAGGAACTGTAGTTGCTGTTGGTAACGGTACAAAAGACCATGCCATGACTGTTAAAATTGGTGATTCTGTACTTTACGGAAAATATGCTGGAACAGAATTAAAATTAGAAGGGAAAGATTATCTGATTATGCGTGAAGATGATATTTTAGCAATCATCTAAAAATTTGTAACGCAAAACAACATTAAACATTTAAACTTTAAACAATTTTAAACTAAAAAAAGTAATGGCAAAAGATATAAAATTTGATATTGAAGCACGTGACGGATTAAAACGTGGAGTTGATGCATTAGCAAATGCCGTAAAAGTAACATTGGGTCCAAAAGGACGTAACGTAATTATTGGAAAATCTTTTGGTGGACCAAATGTGACCAAAGATGGTGTTACTGTAGCCAAAGAAATAGAATTGAAAGATCCTTTGGAAAACATGGGAGCTCAAATGGTAAAAGAAGTAGCTTCAAAAACTAATGATTTAGCCGGAGACGGAACTACAACTGCTACGGTTTTGGCTCAAGCTATCGTAAAAGAAGGGTTGAAAAACGTTGCGGCAGGTGCAAATCCAATGGATTTGAAACGCGGTATTGATAAAGCTGTTGAAGCTATCGTTGCTGACCTTGCCAAACAAGCCAAAGTAGTAGGAAGCGATTCTGAAAAAATCAAACAAATTGCTTCTATTTCTGCTAATAATGATGAAGTGATTGGAGAGTTAATCGCTAATGCTTTCGCAAAAGTGGGAAAAGAAGGGGTAATCACTGTTGAAGAAGCTAAAGGAACGGATACGTATGTTGATGTTGTTGAAGGAATGCAATTTGACAGAGGATATCTTTCTCCATATTTTGTGACTAATCCAGAAAAAATGGAAGCAGAATTGGAAAGTCCATACATCCTTTTGTACGACAAAAAAGTTTCTTCTTTAAAAGAATTATTGCCAGTATTAGAGCCAATTGCACAAACCGGAAAACCATTATTGATTATTGCCGAAGATGTTGACGGTGAAGCTTTGTCTACTTTGGTAGTAAATAAATTGCGAGGAGCATTAAAAATAGCTGCTGTAAAAGCACCAGGTTTTGGAGACAGAAGAAAAGCAATGCTGGAAGATATCGCTATTTTAACTGGTGGAACCGTAATCTCTGAAGAAAGAGGATATACGCTAGAAAATACTACTCTAGAAATGCTGGGAACTGCAAAAAGAGTAACTATTGACAAAGACAATACAACTATCGTTAGTGGTGCTGGTGAAGCTGATATGATCAAAAATCGTGTCAACCAAATCAAAGGTCAAATGGAAGCTACAACTTCTGATTATGACAAAGAAAAATTGCAAGAACGTTTGGCTAAATTAGCTGGTGGTGTTGCGGTTCTTTATGTTGGTGCTGCTTCTGAGGTAGAAATGAAAGAGAAAAAAGACCGTGTTGACGATGCGCTTCATGCAACTCGTGCGGCTGTTGAAGAAGGAATTGTTGCTGGTGGAGGTGTAGCTTTATTGAGAGCTAAAAACGCACTTAGCGCAATTGTTGCTGACAATGCAGATGAGAAAACAGGAATCCAAATTATATCTCGTGCTGTAGAATCTCCTTTGAGAACTATTGTTGAGAATGCAGGTCTTGAAGGTTCTGTAGTTGTTGCAAAAGTTTCTGAAGGTTCAGGCGATTTTGGATACAATGCCAAAACCGATGAATATGTAGACATGCTTAAAGCAGGAATTATCGATCCGAAAAAAGTAACCCGTATTGCTTTAGAAAATGCTGCTTCTGTTGCAGGAATGATCTTGACTACAGAGTGTGCTTTGATTGATATCAAAGAAGAAAATGCAGGAGGCGGAGGTCACATGGGTGGCGGTATGCCGGGAATGATGTAATATCAGATTAATGTTTAAATATAAAATCCGTCTTGAATTTTGTTCTTGACGGATTTTTTTATGCTTTTATTTCCAAAACGGACTTTAAAAAACCGTCTTACTTTATAAGGTAAGACGGTTCATTTTATTTTTAAATAATTTATTTAGCTATTTAGCAACTACTTTTTTCTTAATTAATTTTAGAAAAACGGGTAATGTTGAGATTAAAATAATTCCTATTACGATCTTTTCGATATGTTCTTTTAAATCAATACCCATTCCTAGAAACATTCCATACAAATAATGTCCCGAAAAAATCAATACAAAAGACCATAAAAAGGAACTTAGTATATTATAAAACATAAATTTCTTTTTGTCCATTGAGCCAATGCCTGCAACTATAGGAGCAAATGTTCTTACTATAGGCAAAAATCTTGCATAAATAATAGCTTTGCCACCGTGCTTTTCAAAAAACTCTTTGGATTGCAGTAAATATTTTTTCTTGAATAAAAGTGTATCTTCTCTATTGTACAAATAATAACCACTTTTGGCTCCAAACCAATAACCAACCATATTTCCGAGCACACCCGAAAAAGCTACAAGGGTTGATAATAAAACTAGGTTTATAAAATCACTTGGAATTAATAAAATATTTTGAATTAGATCACGACTGTAAATTCCAGCAAGAAAAAGCAAACTGTCACCAGGAAGAAAAAACCCAGCAAAAAGCCCGGTTTCAGCAAAAACAATGAATAACACAATATACAAACCCAGTTGAATGCCACCAATTGTAAAAGTTATATAAAATTCAGGATTTACTAATTGGGTCCATTCGAAGTTATTCATAAATTTTGTTTTTTATTTTAAGGTTGTGAAAGTAAGGATAATTTAGGTTAACCACAATAGAATACTCTATTTTAAAGTTTTATTAACGATTTAAAAACCACAAAAAATATCAAAATTGATCTTCTATTTTGATGCTTTTTTATTGAATTTGTGAAAGTTTTAAATTTATTTACTCAATACGTAAACTTTTATCAATATTTTACAACCTTTCATATTGGCAACAAGTATGAAGGTTGTCATAATCTTCTTTGGTAGATTTTACTGAGTCGGTGTCATGTCCTACTTTGGCAATAGCTTTTTTTACATCCAATAAGGAGCATTTTTCTTCATTTATAATCAAACTCAATTGATGTGTTTCTATATTCCAGGAAGCCGATTTTACTCCAGGAACCGAATAAGCCGCTTTTTGTATTCGCTTCTGGCATTGTTCGCAGTTTCCATTTACTTCGGTAGTATATTTGGCGTTTTTATTTTTCTTTTCTTGGCCTTGAACGGAAACGCCAATTATAGTCATTAGTAAAACGGCAACTATATTTTTAACCACTTTGTTGTTAAAGCTTTTTCTGAATTCTTGAATATTTGTTTTCATTATTTTATTTTTTTTAAATTGATATTGTTATGCAATTGCTATTGCCATGGTTGTTATTTTATTTTAAATCTCAAACCCGCATAATACATTTGTCCAAATACAGGAGCGTACAGCAATGTAGCGTCAAAATAAGGGCTAAATGGATTTTGTGAATCGTTAATTGCTGGATATTGAGTGTAATTTCCAATATTCTCACCGCCAACATATATTTCAAATGTAGATGAAAATGTTCGGGTAATTTGAGCATTTACCAAGGAATATGAGGGCGAAAATTCAGGAAATTGATATGCAGCAGGATTAGAGGCGGTGTACGGAAGCTGCTGTTCTCCAATCCAATTATAGGTGAAATCCAATTTCCATTGTTGTCCTTTGTCTCCCGAAGGAGTTTCATAGCCTAAATTTCCAAAAAAACGATGCGTAGCCTGCAAAGGTCTTTGGTATATTCCAGATAAATAATTGGTTTCTATGTCGTAGTATTTGTAGGCTGTTCTCAATTGTAAATGATTGGTTAATTCGTAATTGAATTCTAGTTGAAAACTATTGGCAAACGAAACACCGTCAAGATTATGAAAGATCACTTCTTGTGGACTTTGCATAATATCGACCACAACTTGATTCTGGAAATTGGTTCTATAAAAATCAACGCCTATATCACCGCTTCTGTTAAATAGTTTAAAGCCCTGCATAAAACTCGCTCCGTAATTCCATGCAATTTCGGGATCCAGACCGTATATTTCACCATTCGCATTTGTTATCGAAAACGTTCTGGAACTCGCAAACAATGTTTGATTTTCGGCAAAAATATTGGCGGGTCTTTTGCCTCTTCCCGTAGATACTCTCAATACTCCTTTTTCCCATGGATTGTATCTGGCGTGTAATCTTGGTGTTGCAAAAACGCCCAAACGATTTCCATAATCTACTCTCCCTCCAAGAATCAAACTAAAATTATCTTGATTGTCAAAAGTATATTCAAAAAAAGCACCAACTGTATTGTCTATTCTGCTGTAATTTGTAGTGTTGACAAACTCCATGTAATTGTCATAGGTAAAATTCAATCCGGTTGCAAATTTGTTTTTTTCGTTATTGATTATAGAATTAAAAATCAGGTTTGAATAAAAACTATTCTGTTTGATATTGTAGGTATTCAATCCAAAATAAGAGTTTTGATCATAGCTGGAGAATGCATTCTGAAAACCAATACTTTGATACGGCATGTCTTTAAACACATATCCTATTTTTGTAGAAAGATCCATTTTTTGGGTATTGATTTCCGAACCCCAAGAGTTGGTTGTTCCTCGATCTGTATCAGGATCAAATGTGAGTTGCCCCATTAATTTAGCATCATTCATATATTGAAAATTGATGAAGCTAATCCAACCTGTTTCGGCATTGTAATATTGATAGCGATTGAGCAAGTTGATTTGTTTTTGCAAAGGATTGTCCAGAAAACCATCGTGATTTGTATCCATTTTTGAATCACGAATATTTCCGTGTAGCAATAAACTTGTTGCCCATTTGTCAGACAGTTTTTTATTGAAATTGGTGTTCAATTCAAATCGGGAATCGGTAGAGCCATACACATTCAATAAAAAAGGAATGCCATTTATTGGTTTTATTAATTCTGTGTTTATTTGACCCGAGATACTTTCAAAGCCATTGACTACACTGCCGGCGCCTTTTGTAATTTGAATGCTTTCTATCCAAGGGCCCGGTGTAAAAGAGAGGCCGAAAACCTGAGAAGCGCCTCTTACTGAAGGAATGTTTTCTTGGGTCATCATCAAGTATGGACTTGTTAAGCCCAACATCTTGATTTGTTTTGTACCTGTTAACGCATCAGAGAAATTTACATCTATAGACGGATTGGTTTCAAAACTTTCTGCGAGATTACAACAGGCAGCTTTTAGTAGTTCTTTGCTGGTAACCAGGGTTGTATTTCCTGTTACAGTGTACGATTTTAGTATGCTTTTACGTTTGGACTGAACTTTTACTTCCCGTAAAGTATCTTGCGAATAGGAATTTAAAGTGCCAAACAGTAGCAATACAGCTATTATAGTTTGAGTTTTCATGATTTAGATTATAATGATTAAAAATGTCAAACCACAAGAAAGGGCTCGACTCTAATTAAACATTACAATCTGTCGTAAAGGAGGTATTGGCTGTACAGCTTGAAAAGTGGCGGTGCGTTGGCATCGCAATAATAAGAAAGGGTAGAATTGTTTTTGAAATTGTCTTTAGCTGTAAAAACAAACGAATGTGCTTCCGGAATTACAAAAGCATAATCTATTTGAAAAGAAAATGATTTAATGACGCCATTATCTCCTTTTTTCTGAATGACTACTTTCTTGTCTTTGCAACAGCTGTCTTTTTTGGAAGCTATTTTTTGGCAACAGCCTTTTTCAGTTTGTAAAGAGGGCAAAGTAGAATTTAAAGAAACCGAAGAAATGTGGCCTCCGCAATAATGCACATTAAATGCCAATCCTACATTGGAAACCAATAATAAGACCGCTAGAAATATACTTATGTGCTTTTTAAAATTCATATTACAAAATTACTATTATTATAAGTTACAAAAATCAAATTCTTGTTAAACTTTACCTAGTAAATATAGGCTACAATTCAAAAACCTGACCCATCAAAGGAATCACACAGTTGAAGCCATATTTTTCTTGAATTTTAACTCTCAATTCATCTGCAGGTTCATTCTCCCCATGAACCAAAAATATTTTTTTAGGTTTTTCTACCAACTCTGAAAGCCAATTGATCAAATCCTTTTGGTCTCCATGCGCAGATAAACCTTCGATTTCTAGAATTTTTGCTTTTACATCATAATATTTACCATGAATTTTTATATCCGTTGCGCCTTCTAATAATTTTCTGCCCCGAGTGCCTTCTCCCTGATAACCAATGATAATTACTGTCGTTTCGGGTAGTCCTATATAACGTTCCAAATAGCTTAAAACTCTACCTCCTGTTACCATGCCGCTGGCTGCAATTACAACTTTTGGCTGCTTATTATAAATGGTGTCAATCGTTTCTTGGTAATCTGAAACCATGGTAAACATTTTGCACATCGCAGAAAACTCATCTTGATGCAAACGGTGCCATTTTCTATTGTTGGTAAAAAGCTCCAGCATGCTAATTCCCATCGGGGTATCAATAATGTAAGGGATATTCGGAATCCTATCCTCTTCTTTTAATTGCCAGAGTAAGTACATCACAGATTGAGCCCGCTCAACTGCAAAACTCGGAATTATAACGGTTCCTTGGTTTTGGATCGTATTATTGATGTATATTTCTAGTTCGAGTTTTGGATCTGTATCAGGATGAAGTCGGTTACCATAAGTGCTTTCTAGGAAAATATAATCTGCTTTTTTGGGTTTTGTTGGCGGAAACATCAACACATCATTATCGCGACCAATATCTCCTGAGAAGACAACCACTTTATTTTCAAGTCTTAGTTCTATTGTACTTGCTCCGAGAATATGTCCCGCATTGGTAAAAACGGCTTGAATTTCGGCGTCCAAGTCGATACTTTCGTTGGGGTTTATTACCCGAAAATGAGAAAAAACCTTTTCGGCTTGAGCAACAGTATATAGAGGTTCGGCTATTTCATGTTTTGAGTATTTACCTTCATTTGCCATTTTAGCATCTTCTTCCTGTATTTTGGCACTGTCTAAAAGAATCAGTTTGGTGATATCTTTGGTAGGGCTTGTGCAATATATTTTGCCATCAAAACCTTGGTTTATTAATCTGGGTAACCATCCACAATGATCCAAATGACCGTGTGTCAATAATACAAAATCTATGGTGGAAGGTAAAATAGGCAAAGGCTCCCAATTGAGCTCTCGTAGTGGTTTTAACCCTTGAAATTGTCCACAGTCGATTAAAATTCTAATACCATTACTTTCTACCAAAGTTTTAGAACCTGTGACCGTTCCGACTCCGCCAATGCACGTAATTTTCATTTCATTTGAATTTAAAATTGAACCAAAACTGAATTTCTATATAAATCTGCACAATTCAGATGCTTCTTTTATTACATTTTTTATTCTATTGGGGCTTAAGCCAATTTTTTCTAACGCTACTCTATTGTTGATAATCTCTCGTACTAGAATAATATCTAGTATCAATAGTTTGTCTTTTTCCGAAAGGGTCAATGTTGTCAAACAAGTGATTGGATATAATTGGGTATTGTCAATTTTAGTTTTTAAATTGTTGTTTTCAGGGTAATTCCAACTCAATAAATTCAAACCTGAACATTTGCCAAAATCGACCGCATCCGAAGTAAATCGATTGTTAGTCACTATCCAACATTTTGAAAGAGTGTTTTTTTTATCGAATATATCGTGTTGTTTTTCTTTTATATCATTAAATCGAGACAGAATATACATGGGTACCTTTACATCCGATGCGGCTTCTCTTCCTATGTGAAATTTACACTCCACTATTCCAATATTGTTGTTTTTCTTAACGACAATGTCAATTTCATGAGAAACGCAATTGCCTCGCAAAATCAAATTGGTTTTAGTTTCAAAATGCTCTGAAGCAAAAAGGCGAGCGATAAATTTTTCAAAAAAAAAGCCTGCAGGACCCAGTAATCGAATGGCCTCTCTTAAATTATAACGGGCGGCATGTGAATTTGAAGATTTTTTCAATAGGCTAAATGCCATTTTGTAAATAAGTTTGGTTGAAATTCCTTCAAAAATTTCTTTTTCAATCTGTTGTAAAACAGTATCAACAATAGTTGGATTTGCCCCCGATTTTAAAAGAGATTGTTTCAGCTTTGTTCTGTTGAAATCTACAATAGCCCCTGAATGTTTAATGATTTTCATTCTTTTTGAATTGGATAAATAAGTGCATCCAATTGACCCTAAAGTTACAAAAAAAAAGAAGTTATTTGTTTAGTTTTTGATAATAAAATGCTGGTATAAAGAGAATTATAAATAAAGGTTGAATCAAAAAACGGCGCACATAAAAAAGTAGCAGATTGTTTCTGTTTTCGTAGAAATAGAGTACAGAAAAGAAAACGACAATAAGAATCACAAAGAAAAATATATACAAAATAGAACAAAATTGTATCATTTCTTTGTCTTTAAATAATGCATATAATATTCCTAATGACAAAAGTGAATTTATTGAAAAGCGGAATAACAAACCTAGAAATAATTGAAGTGAATCAAAAACAGGTAAAGGCGAATTTAAATAATCTCCTTCAAAATAATTTAAAAAAGGATCATAGAATAATTGATTTTCAATTGCACGTACACAAACTAAAAGAGTTATTAATAGAATAACTGTAAAAACTGCCCCTTTATTTTGGAATACTTTATTTAGCATATTTTGAAAATTTATTGACCCAAATCACCCATAATATAAATACGACTCCGTAGATAATCAAAGGAAAAAGCACGCCATGTAATAGGTGCAGTTGTTTTGGGAAATGATAAATCAAAACTGTCAAAAGGACTATTCGTAGGACGTTTAGAATATAAATCAATAGGCTTCCTCCAAAAATAAAAAGTAAAGTATTTTTTATGCTTCCTGAAAACGCTACAACAAATGAGATAAAAAGTATAATTACACTTATGCCGTTACAGCCTTCTACCACTCTGGCAATAGCTTGTTGATTTAGATATAAAGTAAAAAAAGGATTTTTGCTGCTTTCCTCAATTGTAGCGGAATTGTCATACCAGGAAAGCACTTTTTCCGTATTTTGAGCTACTATATGTGTTATGGAGTCCACTTTGTTACCATCAAAACCATCAAGAAAAGACTGGTATAAGAAAGTGAGTAAAATGTATGATCCGAAAAACGTACCCAGAAAGATTAAAAATGGACTGTAAAGGATTAAATATTTTTTCAAAATCAATTTTTTGACAAATTTATGCAATTTTAAAATGAGCTTTAAATACTTTTGTGTAAAAATAATAAAAACATGAACTTTCAAGAATTACAACCCAAAGTAATCGATATTACTTTAAATAATACACTTTCAAGAGACGAAAAACTGTTAGCGGTTTGCCAACTTTTGAGTGATTCCATTTCCTATTATAATTGGGTAGGTTTTTATTTTGCCAATCAAGAAACCAAAACATTGCATTTAGGTCCGTATGTTGGCGCCGAAACAGATCATACTGTAATCCCATTTGGAAAAGGAATTTGCGGACAAGTTGCGGTTTCCAACTCCAATTTTGTTGTGCCAGATGTAAGTGCACAAGACAACTACATCGCCTGTAGCTTCACCGTAAAATCTGAAATAGTAGTACCACTTTTTGTAAATGGCGAAAATATTGGGCAGATTGATATTGATAGTCATGTAATAGATCCTTTTACAGAAGAAGACGAACGATTTTTGGAGTTTGTAAATGAGGAAATAGCAAAAATTTATTAGTAAATCCAAAAAATCAGAAATTCTCATTAAAAAGATCAAAAATCATTTAATCTTTAAATTTTTGAATATTTCAATATTTTACATTACTTTTGCACCCGTCTTACAATAGCTGTAGGATATACATAATAATCATTTAAATAATATTAAAATGTACTTAACTAAAGAAGTTAAAGAAGAAATCTTCGCTAAACACGGAGGAAAAGCAGAAAACACTGGATCTGCAGAAGGACAAATCGCACTATTCACACACAGAATTAGCCACCTTACTGAGCACTTGAAAAAAAATCGTCACGATTACAACACAGAGCGTTCATTGGTACTATTAGTAGGTAAAAGAAGAGCTTTGTTGGATTACTTGAAAAAGAAAGAAATCAACAGATATCGTGAGATTATCAAAGTATTGGGTATTAGAAAATAATCAATATACAAAAGAGGTGCGAAAGTGCCTCTTTTTTATTTTAGAGTCTAGATCTTAGATTCTTCCATAGGTGTTAATTTTTAAAATTAATATCTGCATTAAAAAAAGTTTGGTTTTTCATTGGGTTTTAGGCATTAACTACGCAACAACTACAACTACAACACAACTAGAACCCATTGTTTAATCACAAAAAATAAATTATGATTCCAAAAGTTTCAAGAGAAATTATCGATTTAGGAGATGGCAGAAGCATCTCAATCGAAACAGGAAAATTGGCCAAACAAGCTGATGGTTCTGTAGTAGTTCAAATGGGAAATGCGATGTTGCTTGCAACTGTAGTATCTGCCCGTAAAGCTAGCCCAGGGGTTGACTTTTTACCTCTAACCGTTGATTACCGTGAAAAATTTGCAGCAGCAGGACGTTTTCCTGGTGGATTTTTCAAAAGAGAAGCAAGACCAAGCGATAGCGAAGTTTTGACAATGAGATTAGTAGATCGTGTATTGCGTCCGCTTTTTCCAGATGATTACCATGCCGAAACACAAGTAATGATTCAGTTAATGTCTCATGACGATAGCGTTATGCCTGATGCATTGGCAGGATTGGCAGCTTCAGCAGCTTTGGCTTTGTCTGACCTTCCATTTTCTACTTTAATTTCTGAAGCACGTGTTGCACGTATAGACGGAAAATTTGTTATCAATCCAAGTCGCGCACAATTAGAATTATCGGATATCGATATGATGATTGGAGCTTCAAAAGATTCTATCGCAATGGTAGAAGGAGAGATGAAAGAAATTTCAGAAAAAGAAATGGTAGAAGCCATTAAATTTGCTCACGATGCCATCAAAATCCAAATTGCAGCCCAAGAAAGATTGGTTGAAGCTTTTGGTAAAAAAGAAACACGTACTTACGAGAACGAAAAAGAAGACGAAGCTATTTATGCTAAAGTAAAAGCTGCGGCTTATGATAAAATTTATGATATTGCAAAAGTAGGTTCTTCTAAACAAGAAAGAACAGCTTCATTTGCAGCCGTAAAAGAAGAAGTAAAAGCATTGTTTACTGAAGAAGAATTGGCTGTAGACGGAGATTTGGTTTCTAAATACTTCTACAAAACCAACAAAGAAGCAGTTCGTAATGTAACCCTAGATTTAGGAACTCGTTTGGATGGAAGGAAAACAAATCAAATTCGTCCTATTTGGGCTGAAGTGGATTATTTACCATCTGTTCACGGATCTGCTATTTTTACAAGAGGAGAAACTCAGGCATTGGCAACTGCAACTTTAGGCACATCTAGAGAAGCTAACCAAATTGATTCTCCATCAGAACAAGGTGAAGAAAAATTCTACTTACATTACAACTTCCCACCTTTCTCTACAGGTGAAGCAAAACCGCTAAGAGGAACTTCAAGAAGAGAAGTTGGTCACGGAAACTTAGCACAACGTGCTTTGAAAAACATGATTCCTGCTGATTGTCCTTACACAATACGTATTGTATCTGAAGTATTAGAATCGAATGGTTCTTCTTCTATGGCTACTGTATGTGCTGGAACACTAGCATTGATGGATGCAGGTATCCAAATGATCAAACCAGTTTCTGGAATTGCTATGGGGTTGATTACAGATGGAGATCGTTTTGCTGTATTGTCAGATATTCTTGGTGACGAAGATCACTTAGGGGATATGGACTTTAAAGTAACCGGAACTGCTGATGGAATTACTGCTTGTCAAATGGATATCAAAATCGAAGGATTGAAATACAACATCATGGAGGAAGCTTTGGCTCAAGCCCGTGAAGGTCGTTTGCATATCCTTGGAAAAATAACTGAGACTTTGGCAGCGCCAAAAGCTGATGTAAAAGCGTATGCTCCTAAAATTATCACAAGAACTATTCCTGGTAACTTTATTGGTGCGTTAATCGGACCTGGAGGAAAAGTAATTCAAGAATTGCAAAAAGCTACTGGAACAACTATCGTAATCAACGAAGTAAACGAACAAGGAGTTATCGAAATTCTTGGAACAGATCCTGCTGGAATTGAAGCCGTTTTGGCCAAAATCCAATCGATCACCTTCAAACCACAAATGGGCGAAGCTTATGAAGTGAAAGTGATCAAAATGCTTGATTTTGGAGCAGTTGTAGAATATACTGCAGCCCCAGGAAACGAAGTATTGCTTCACGTTTCAGAATTGGCTTGGGAAAGAACAGAAAATGTTGCCGATGTTGTAAACTTGGGTGATGTGTTCATGATAAAATATTTAGGTTTAGATCCAAAAACTCGTAAAGAGAAAGTGTCTAGAAAAGCCTTGATGCCAAGACCTCCGCGTGAGGAGAAAAAAGAGTAATCCAATCTTAGTTTACTAAAGGTTTATTTATAGAGAGAGCCCCGTTTCATAATTATGAAACGGGGCTTTTCATTTTATATCACTTGTTCACCGCAACCTTTTGGTCTAATGATAATCTAGTAAAGAAACTAAAAGCTCTTACTTTATCCCAACAAAATCAAATTGACATATTATTAAGAACTGTTTGTTTCAATATTATTTTTTTAGCTATTTATTTTATAATTTGATAAAAACCCAATAAATATAACATTTTATCTTGTTTTTGTAAGATATAATAGTATTTTTATAAAAATATTTAAGCTTATTAAAAATAAGTATAAATTATAGTAAGTAACCAATTGAAATTATCCCTTAGAAAATGCATTTTAGAAAATCAAAAAGTAAACTAGCAATATTACTATTATTTATTGCTTGCTGTGGATTTAAAGTCCATTCCCAAACAAATTCCGAAATTGCATTGTATAACAGATTTGATTCTATAGTAGGTAAAGAAAATCTCGGTGTAAATAATGGAACTCTTCATTCAAATCCTTTTAGAGTTTTTGATGGAAATAATATGTATTATAAAGCAGATAGATATAGCAAGGGGAATGTTTTTTATGATGGGCAAATGTATTATGATGTAAATCTTAAGTATGATATTTATAGAGATCAGTTAATTCTCAATCCGCATGGCCAAGCTGAATATATTGGGGTAAATCTAATTCAATCTAAAACGGAATCTTTTTTATTAAACGGAAATAAATTTGTCAACTTAGCGGGGTATAAATCACCTTCAATGGATTTTTTGAGTGGTTACTATGAAGAGATATTAATTTCGAATAAGTTGACATTTTTTATAAAACATCATAAAAACAAGCTTGAAGTTATTCAAAATGATCAAGTCTATTATAAATTTTTAGATGATAACACCATAATAATCAAATTTAAAAATATTTTTTATAATGCAAATTCCAAAAAGGAAATCTCCAAAATATTCCCTAAGCAAAAAAGTAAAATAAACGACTTTTATAGCAATAATCGAATTGTTGAAAAATCTAATAAAATCGTTTTTACAGCTAATTTATTAAACTATATAAATGGTTTAATCACAAATGAATCAAATTAAAACATGAGAAAATATTTACTTACACTGTTGTTTATCGCTTGCAATCAATTATTATTTTCTCAGAATAAAAAAGAACTTGTTTCAATTGAATTTAAAGATGTAAATAGGATTTCTGCAATACATGCTATAGAAAATGCTACATCATATAAATTTTATTATGCCTCAGAATGGTTTGATTCTGACAAAACTTTAATTTCAGGATCATATAAAGATGTAACTATTGAAGAACTATCTGATAAAATATTCAATGGAACAAATCTTAATTTTTTCATTCAGGGAAATAAAATAATATTAACAAAGAATAGTGCTATTTATGAGACTTTAGCGCCAAATTACTTCACATTAAAAAATGCAGAAAAAGAAACTGTAAATAATGATGTTCAAAAAGAAAATCCTATTTTCTATCAGCAATATGACTCGACTAGTGTAAATATTTCTAAAAAAAGCTACGGAGTTGTTCTTATCGGAAAAGAAAAGAAAACAAATAATAAAAAGGTTTATACTTTAACAGGTTATGTTAAAGATGATTTGACGCAAAAACCTATTTCAAATATTACTATTAGGATACGAAATAAAAATATCAGCGCTGTTACTAACGATGAAGGTTACTTTACTATTCAAGTTCCAGCAGGGTTAAACTATATACAGACAGAATCAATCAACCACGCAAAAATGACTAAAAGCGTCATGGTTTATGATGATGGTAAATTAGACATATATATATCAGAAAACATAAACGACCTAGAAGAGGTTATTATAAAAGGGAAAGTAAATAAAAATGTTAGAGAAGCTATAACAGGAGTTTCTACAATTGATGTTGAAGGTATTAAAAATGTTCCTTTGGTTCTTGGCGAACGAGATATTTTTAGAATAGCAACTACTTTGCCGGGGATAAAAACTACGGGTGAGGGTTCTGCTGGTTTTAATGTTCGAGGAGGAAAAGATGATCAAAACTTAATACTTTTGGATAATGCAACATTATATAATACCTCGCATTTTTTGGGTTTTTTCTCAGTAGTTAATCCATATACTACAAGTAAAGTTGATATCTATAAAGGGAGTATTCCAGCGCAATTTGGAGGGCGTTTGTCTTCGGTTTTTGACATTGCTTCTAAAAAGGGCAGCGATGAAAAACTGGTTGGTGAAGGAGGGATTGGGACTGTGACCAGTAACCTTACAATTGGGGCTCCTTTGATAAAAGGGAAATCCAGTATCTTGGTTGGCGTACGAGGAACTTATTCGGAATGGCTATTGAACAGTTTGAATGAAGAATCCCTAAAAAATAGTGAGGCCTCATTTTATGATGGAACAGCCAAATACAATTATAAAATTAATGAAAAAAACAATTTAGAATCGACGTTTTATTATAGTTACGATTCCTTTAAAATATCATCTGATTCATTATATAAATATACGAATCGATTATTTTCATTAGAATATGGTCATACTTTTAATAGCAAGAACAAAGCGGCTTTAATTTTCACAAACAGTCAATATAAATTTGATATCGAGTACGAACCTATAGGTAATAAGGCCTTTAATTTTGGCTACAAGTTGAATGAAACACAAGCTATTTTAAATTTTAAAAGCATACTTAACCCTAAACATAATTTTAATTATGGTGTTTCCACTAAGCTTTACAAAGTAGATCCTGGTCATCTATTTCCAAGTAATGCTGAATCCATTAGAATACCAATTGATATTGATGATGAAAAAGGGTTAGAGTCAGCGGCTTATTTTGCGGATAACTACAGCGTAAATGATAAAATATTAATAAATTTAGGGTTGCGTTATTCATTTTTTGCTGCATTAGGCGAATCTACTCAAAGAATCTATCAAGAGAATGCACCAGTAAATGATGCAACTGTTATAAGTACCCAAACGTATAAAAACAATGAAGTTATTAAAACTTTTGGCGGATTTGAACCGAGACTAGCAATACGCTATTTGTTTACAGATGATTTTTCGATAAAAGCAAGTTACGACAAAACATACCAATTCATTCATTTATTAACTAATAATACCACTCAATCTCCTACAGACGCATGGAAATTAACTGATTTAAATGTTGATCCTCAAGAATCACAACAATATTCTTTGGGACTGTATAAAAACATTGATGATGACTTAGTTGAAATTAGCTTGGAAGGGTATTATAAAAAATCTAAAAATTTATTGGATTACAAAGTAGGAGGCGAACTTGTTTTAAATGAAAACGTTGAAACACAGTTATTGCAAGGAGAAGGAAAGGCCTATGGTATTGAATTATTACTTAAAAAACAATACGGAAGGCTTAATGGTTGGTTAGGATATACCTATTCTCGCGCTTTCATAAAATTGAATAGTGAATTTGATGATGAGAAAGTAAATAATGGAGAGTATTTTCCAACAAATTTTGACAAACCACATGAAGTAAGTGCTGTTCTAAATTACAAATTTACCAAACGCTATAGCCTATCTACCAATTTTATATATCAATCTGGAAGACCTATCACGTATCCTATTGGTGCTTATCATTATGGGAATGCTGATTATACATTATACAGTGATCGAAATAAATTTAGAATTCCTGATTATTACCGTTTGGACATAGGTTTTAATATTGAAGGAAATCATAAAATTAAAAAATTGGCACATAGTTTCTGGAATATATCTATTTACAATGTTTTGGGCAGAAATAATCCATATTCTATATATTTTGTAACCGAACAAGGGAAAGTTAAGGCATACAAAACTTCTATTTTTTCTATTCCGATTCCAAGTGTTACCTATAACTTTAAGTTTTAAAAAAACTAACGATGAATAAAATTCAAATAAATAGATATATAAAATGTGTACAAACGTCATTCTTACTGTTACTATGCTTTTTCATTAATAGTTGTACAGAACCGTATGCATTACAGACAAATTCGTATGAAGAAGCAATTGTTATTGAAGCGATCATAACAAACGAACTCAAGAATCAGGAAATAAAAATATCAAAAACCTACAAGTTTGAAGAAAATGGCCCAACATTCGAGACTGGAGCGCAAGTCTATGTAACAGATGATTTAGGCAATCAATATGATTTTGAAGAAAAAGAGGGAATCTATGTTTCCGCAACTCCATTTCAGGCAGTTTCTGGACGAGAGTATCGTTTGAGCATCACGACAAAAGAGGGCAAAGTGTATACTTCGAGAAACGAAACATTGACACCTGTAAATGAGATAGCAAGTGTTACTCCAAATGTTACGAAAAAAGACAATGAAAGTGGAGTACAAATCACTGTAAATAGTTTTGATCCCTCTGGAAAATCCAGGTTTTATAGGTTTGAATATGAAGAAACATACAAGATAGTTGCCCCAAAATATAATAATCTGGAGATTTTGGCAGTAGGCCCTCAAAAAGTTGATTTTAGGTTACGAACCGTTAATGTAAAAACTTGCTACAGTACTAAGAAATCCTTAGATATTATATTATCTAGCACCAACGATCTAACCGAAGACCGTGTCGCGTATCCTATACGTTTCATAGCAGATAGTAATCCTATAATAGCTGAACGGTACAGTATTTTGGTTCGCCAATATGTTCAAAATTTGGCTGCTTATACTTATTTCGAGACCCTCAAAAAAACAGCAGGGTCAGGAAGTATTTTGTCGCAAAATCAACCCGGTTTTTTTTATGGCAATATAAAGTCAATGGATGATGCTAACGAAAAAGTGATTGGATTTTTTGAAGTATCGTCTGTAAGTGAAAAAAGAATATTCTTTAATTTTTACGATATTTTTCCTAAAGAAAAACGGCTTCCTCCTTATTACTATGATTGTACAGAACAAGTGTTTCCTTTTTGTTTTCCTCTTTATTTCCCTTCTTCTTGTAAAGGAAATGAGCTCATGAGTGCTTTAAAGATCGAAGGGCTTACATTAGTAGGTGGGGATTTTGGTGAGGATCCAGATACTCAATTTGATGACACTTATACTATGGTACCATCTCCATGCGGAGATTGTACAACTTTTTCATCAATTTTAAAACCATTATATTGGATAGATTAAATGTGTTTCATTAAATGGTTACTATATAAATTTAAAAAAAATGAAAGAAAAATGCAAACATACATTCTTCTTGCTACTATTATGCTTTTTCATAAATAGTTGTACAGAGCCGTATGCGTTACAGACAAATTCGTATGAAGAAGCGATTGTTATTGAGGCGATAATAACCAATGAACTTAAGAATCAGGAAATAAAAATATCAAAAACCTACAAGTTTGAAGAAAATGGACCAACATTCGAAACAGGAGCGCAAGTATATATTACAGATGATTTAGGCCATCAATATGATTTTGAAGAAAAAGAAGGAATTTACGTTTCAGCAACTCCTTTTCAGGCAGTTTCCGGTAGAGAGTATCGTTTGAGCATCACTACTAAAGATGGTAAAGTGTATACTTCGAGAAACGAAAAGCTTACACCTGTAAATGAGATTGCGAGTGTTACTACAAATGTTACGGAAAAGAACAAGGAAAGCGGAGTGCAAATTACTGTAAATAGTTTTGATCCCTCTGGAGAATCTAGGTTTTATAGGTTTGAATATGAAGAAACCTACAAGATTGTTGCTCCAAATTATAATAATCTGGAAATCTTTGTTGTTGGCCCTCAAAAAGTTGATTTTAGGTTACGAACCGTTAATGTAAAAACATGTTATAGCACAAAAAAGTCATTAGATATTTTATTGGCCAGCACCAACGATCTTACCGAGGATCGTGTAACTTATCCTATACGTTTCATAGCAGACAATAATCCCATTATAGCCCAGCGATACAGTATTATGGTTCGGCAATATGTTCAAAATCTGGCTGCCTATACTTATTTTGAGACGCTCAAAAAAACAGCAGGGTCAGGAAGTATTTTATCACAAAATCAACCCGGTTTTTTTTATGGTAACATAAAGGCAATGGACAATGCTAATGAAAAAGTGATTGGCTTTTTTGAAGTGTCTTCCGTAAGCGAAAAAAGAATATTCTTCAATTTTTACGATATTTTTCCTAGAGAAAAATTACTTCCGCCTTATTATTATGATTGTACCGAACAAATACTTCCTTTTTGTTTTGGAAACTTTGGGTGTAAAGGAAATGAGCTAATTGATGCTTTAAACCATGAGGCCCTTACATTAATAGGAGGGGATTTTGGAGAGAACCCGAACAGTCAGTTTGACGATACGTATACCATGGTGCCATCGCCATGTGGAGATTGCTCAACTTTTTCATCAATTTTAAAACCATTATTTTGGATAGACTAGAAAAGAATGTCTTTAAAAGATTACTATATTAATAAAAAAAATGAAAGTTATAAAAACACATACATTCTTCCTGCTGCTAATATGCTTTTTCATAAATAGCTGTACAGAGCCGTATGCACTACAAACAAATTCTTATGAAGAAGCAATTGTTATTGAAGCGATAATAACCAACGAGCTGAAGAATCAGGAAATAAAAATTTCAAAAACATATAAGTTTGAAGAAAATGGCCCGACATTCGAGACTGGAGCGCAAGTATATATTACAGACGATTTAGGAAATCAATATGATTTTGAAGAAAAAGAAGGGATTTACGTTTCAGTAATTCCATTTCAGGCAGTTCCGGAAAGGGAATACCGATTGAGCATTACAACAAAAGAAGGCAAAGCGTATACATCCAGAAACGAAACATTGACTCCTGTAAATGAGATAGCAAGTATTACAACAAACATTGCCGAAAAGGACAAGCAAAGCGGAGTGCAAATCACTGTAAATAGTTTTGATCCCTCCGAAAAAGCTAAATTTTATAGGTTTGAATATGAGGAAACATACAAGATTGTTGCTCCAAAATACAATAACCTGAGGATTTTTGTTGTAGGACCCCAAGAAGTCGATTTTAAATTAAGAACGGTTGATGTAAAGACCTGTTACACTTCAAAGAAGTCTTTGGATATTTTATTGACCAGCACCAACGATCTTACTGAGGACCGTGTGACTTATCCTATACGATTCATTGCCGACAATAATCCTATTATAGGCCAAAGATACAGTATCTTGGTCCGCCAATATGTTCAAAATCTGGCTGCCTATACGTATTTCGAAACGCTCAAAAAAACAGCAGGATCCGGAAGTATTCTATCGCAAAATCAGCCTGGTTTCTTTTATGGTAACATAAAGGCAATGGAAAATGCTAATGAAAAAGTGATTGGTTTTTTTGAAGTCTCTTCGGTAAGCGAAAAAAGAATATTTTTTAATTTTTATGATATTTTTCCTAAAGAAAAATTACCTCCTCCATATTACTACGATTGTACGGAACAAATATTTCCTTTTTGTTTTGGTCCTTTTGGATGCAAAGGCAATGAGCTAATTGATGGTTTAAACCATGATGGGCTCACCTTAGTGGGAGGAGATTTTGGAGAGAATCCCAACACTCAGTTTGACGATATATATACCATGGTGGTGTCGCCATGTGGAGATTGTACTATTTTTTCATCAACTTTAAAACCATTATTTTGGATAGACTAAAACAAACGATACTATTAGTTGCTTTACTATTAAGCGGTACGCACTCAGTTTTTTCTCAAAAAAGCAACTCTAATAAAGATGCCAGTACAATTTTGGACTCAAATCCCGAATCTCTTTATTTGCATTGTAATGCTACAACTTTTGTAACAGGAGAAACATTATATTATAAAGTATATTGTTTAAATCCTTTAGATAAAAAGGTGAGTTCGGTAAGTAAAATTGCCTATGTTGAGCTTATCGGAGAGGATAATACGAGCATTTTTATTCAGAAATTATTTTTACAAAAAGGCATAAGTCAAGGAGATTTTTTTGTGCCTACTACACTAAAAACAGGAAAATATAGACTTATAGCTTATACAAATTGGATTTTGAACAAACCCTTGAAAGATATATTTCAGCAAGATATCTATATTATAAATCCATTTCAGGCAAGTGAAAAGGTAAGTACAAATACAAACATAGACTCTGTTAATTTAAAAAGCATAAATACTGCAACGAACTTTAATACAACCATTGAAAATACAACAGATAAAGATCCTGTTGTTCTTCAATTAAACAAAAAAATAGCTTCAACACGTGAAAAAATAACGCTAAACATTAATCCTTTATCACAACAAATATCCGAAAAAGGGAATTATTCATTATCAATTAGAAAAATTGACAGCTTACCAACCAAAAAACAAATAACGGCAAAAGAAGTTAAAAGTAATTGGGAAGCAAATACGGCTAATCAGCAATCAAAAGGAGAATTAATTTTGCCAGAACTTCGAGGCGAAATTATTGCAGGCAGTATCGTTTCAAAAAGCGGAGCAAATGATATTCAAAACAAGTCAATAGCGCTTTCTATTCCGGGAAAAAATTACACTTTCAAAATAGTCAATACAAATTCATCAGGTAAATTTATTTTTAATCTCGACAAAGTCAATTATGCGTCAAATATCATTGTTCAAGTTATAGGAGAAGACCGGGAAAATTATACCATAAAAATAGATTCTCCAAGCAAAATAGACTATTCATTATTAAAGTTTGATCCAAATTTTAATTTAACGGTTGAAATGAAGAATAATATTTTACAACGATCCGTAGCCAGTCAAATAGAAAACGCATACTATTCCAACAAAACCGACAGTATTGTAAAGACAAATTTATCTGATAGCTTTTTTAATTCTGTAGGTAGAGAATATGTGTTAGAGGATTACTCTTTTTTTCCTACACTTCAGGAAACAATTACCGAAGTTTTATTTGAGATTTATTACAAACAAAAGGGGAATGATTATACAATCGGTGTCCGAGATTATATTACCAAACTTGAGGTTCCAGGTACTACATTAGTATTGGTAGACGGATTGTTTATACAAGATTTTAATGAGCTTTTTGCTTATAAAACAAAAAATATTTATAAAGTATCAGTTGTACAAGGGGGTTATTATTATGGGCCCAAATTATTCAATGGAGTGATTAGTTTTACTACAAAAAATCAGGATTATGTTAGCAAAAAATCAGGATCATATATAGTGAATGCTTCTGTTTTAAGGCCGGCTATCAAAAAAGAATATTTCACACCAGATTATACCGACAAAGCAAAACTAGAAAGAATTCCAGACTACCGCTATCAATTGTTATGGCTCCCCGACGTCGCTTTAGACAACAAGGAGAATCCAATTTCTTTTTACACTTCAGATGTAACAGGAACATTCGAAATCTCGCTGGAGGGCTTCACCGATCAAGGCATCCCAGTCTCGCTAAAAGACACTTTTGAAGTACAATAATATATTCAAAACCCCAATTCATTCATTTGATTTGGGGTTTTATCATCATTAGGGCATGACCCCAATAGAAAATGGAGCCAAATATACAAACCGCTCATTCGGCTCCATTCACTATTGCGGTCGGGCTATCCGCGTTACAAGGTAACTAGCTCCTATCCCTCATGTAATCGTAAAACGAGAACTATACGCCAAAAATAACATCCAAATCTCACCTGACTAAGACACAAAGCCTAGCGCCCCTTGCGGTTTAACTCTAGAAATCAACTATTTAAAAAATCCGTCTAATCCGCGGTCAAAACCAACACAATAAACAAAACTTTGCGCCCATTGCGTAAACCTTTGCGCACTTTGTGGTTAAACACGCGATCCCCTGTAACAAATCCTATTTTACGCAATTCAAAGCGAATAATCCAAAAAAATAACAAAACCATCTCAAATTATTCAAAGAAAAAAAATATCTTTAACGTGAATATTATTAAACAATTAACTATTAAAAAAAACTACTATGTGTGATTCTACAAAAGAACTATCCTTTACACCTTACCCAACCATCCAAACCACCAAGATTAACACTTTACCCTTTACTTTCCTTGAGCCAGGCGAGGTTAATTACCCAGTAGCCCCATTGGTTTCTGCAAAATTCTATAAACCAGATGGCAAAACATTAACGCTAAAAGTAAGAGCAACAGTATACATGAACTCCGAAATTCCTGATGCTCCCGTTGTAGAACCACCTGTCGAAAAAGACGGTGTTTTGACCATCAATTATGATTATGATTTTTCTATGGAAACCCCAGAAACCTGCGATGTGTGGTACGTTGAGTTAGACTACACCTCTCCTACTGTTGGAGATGTAACTACTATTATGTCATATATGGTAAACTTAGACCCTGAGACCTCTAGAGGGACGGAGACACAAGTGGGACATTAATAACAAACACTTATTTAACAAGTTACTTTGAGTATACATCGTTTAAAGAAAATTAAACGATGTATTATTTTTTTAGTTAGCATCTTTTGAAATGACAAAAACAAAACTAATTCTAGTTATATTATATACAATTATTCCTTCTATTTTATTTTCTCAAGAACTTTCAAAAAATGACATTTTCATAAAAACACTTGAGAAAAAAGCTAATGAATTTAGAAAGGAATTCAACTTTAACAAGGCTCAATCCTTTTTCATTAAAAGAAATTGCGATTCTACTTTAGTATATTCTATGAAACAAATACACTCAAGTAGCAATAAAGAATTAGCTGATTATTGTCATTATTTTAGAGGGAGTTGTTTTAGAGAAAAAAAACTATTCAAAGAAGCAATTTTTGAATTAAATTCTGTCTCAAAAAATTTTAAGTACTACCCTTTAATAAGTAAAGACCTAGGAGAAACTACTTTAGAATTAAAAGAATTTAAAAAAGCTATTCATTATTTCGAAGCTGTTGAAAAACTTCCAATTACAAACAATCAAGGTTATAAAATAAGCATAATTTATGAAAATTTAGGTATCTGTTATTTGCATATTAATCAATTTAAAGAAGCTGAAAAATACTTTTTTAAAAGTCTTACATTCCAGAAGAATGAAAAAGACTCAGTATCTTTGATTGGATTATATATGGATATTGCAAATTTATACTATTTGCAATACAAAGACCAACTAGCCATTCCTTATTTCGAAAAAGCCTATTTTTTATCCAAACAAATAAAAGATTTTGATACAAAAAGGAGATCTGCAAAAAACATGGCAGTTGTCGAAGAAAACAGGGGCAAGTTCAAACAAGCCTTAGCCTATAGGAAAGAATCAGAGCAATGGAATGACTCTCTCAACAACCAAAACAAAGTCTGGGCACTGGCAGACTACGAAAAGAAATATGCGGTAGCACAAAAACAAAAACAAATCTCAGTACTTAAAGTCGAGAACAAACTAAAAGACACCCAGCGAAATACTATGTTTTTTTCTACATTGGGTTTATTGTTGCTACTAGTAGGAGGCGTTTATGTCTATGCCCAAAAAGTAAAAAATGCGAAAATTATCCTTACTCAAAAAGAAAAACTAGACGAGCTCAATGCCACCAAGGATCAATTGTTCTCTATCGTGAGTCATGATTTGCGTTCCTCTGTTAATGCCCTCAAAACCAGCAATACCAAACTAACCACTTCGCTAGAAACCAAAAACTATAGCGAGCTCGACCAGCTCCTGCATCAAAACAGCGCGATTGCAAACGGCGCCTACAGTTTGCTCGACAACTTGCTCCATTGGGCGTTGTTGCAAACCAAACAATTGTATTTCAGCAAAGATTCGGTGCATTTGTATTCCATTGTGCAACAAATAGAATACAACTACAAACCGTTACTGCTTGACAAAAGCATTGCTTTTGAGAATGCCGTTTCCAAAAATAGTTTTATCTTCGTAGATCTCGATTCGCTAAAAATTGTTTTACGCAACCTGCTCGACAATGCTATCAAATTCTCCCCAGAGAACAGCAAAATCAGTTTTTATACAGTCGACACCAACACCAATTTTTGCCAACTCGTGATACAAGACAGTGGTTTGGGTATGAACCAAAACACCATAAACGAGTTGCTCGAAGACAATGAACTATTGGCCAAGAAAAGCAACTCGGAGATAATAGGAACTGGCCTCGGGATGCAATTGTGCAAACAAATGATTAAAAAAAATGGAGGAACACTAACCATAGAAAGCGAACTCAACAATGGAACCAAAATGATACTTTCGTTCCCAAAAACAGAACAAAATGGATAACATCAATGTACTTATTATAGAAGACACTCCAGAGCAAAGTGATGCGCTGAGCAAAGTCTTACTGGCTAACAAATACAATATTGTAGGAGTGGCCAGAAATTATACAGATGCCCTAACCTTATTCTACCAAAACCCCGTCGACATCATTGTAATCGATGTCTTTCTTGACGGAAAACCAGACGGCATCACCTTTGCCGAGACCATCAACATTGTACCAAATGCATCTAAACCATTTGTGTTTTTAACCAGTTCACAAGACCGACAAATTTTTGAGAGAGCCAAATTGACCAAGCCTTTCAGCTTCTTGATGAAACCCTTCAATGAACTGGAAATTCTGTACGCTCTGGAAATGGCTGTCGAAAAATTCTACGAGCAAACCAATGTTTTCCTGAGCGAAGACCAAGACACCGTAATCAGCAATGATTATATGTTCATCAAAAAGAAAAACGCACTCAAAAAAGTGTCCCTTCAAGACATACTCTACATCGAAGTCGAGGACCGCTATTGCAACATCATCACCGAGAAAGAAAAATTTGTCATCTTGATTTCCCTGACCAAAATCAGAGACTTACTAGACAAAAACAAATTCACCCGTACCCACAGAAATTATATCGTCAACACCGACAAGATTGAGGAAATTATTCTAGCGGATAATCTTATTATCCTCAAAGGTGGTCACAAAGTAAATCTAAGCGACAACTACAAAGATTTCATCAAAAAAATGAATATTTTGTCGTAAATAAGTTTTTTATAATACTAGCAATCTCTTCCTTTTGGTGGAGATTTTTTTTGGAAAGAATTTAAATAATACCAAATACTAAAAATAATCCATTTCTATTTTGTCACATTGACCGCAGAAGAGATGTACTAAGCTTTAGGGTATTTCATGACATTAAATATTGCCTTCGTGACATTCGCTGAATAAAATGGTAGTTTCCAATGTACTTTTACTTTAGAAAAAAAAACAAAAACTCATAACATGCGACTAGAACTTAACAACCAAAGAAATATGCAATTCAAAACTATCTTTAACAAAGTCAATCCATGGATTGGACTCATAGCGTCATTGTGCTTGATTATTCCAAGCCTGTATGATATACTTGACGACCCATTTAAACTGACAACAGACCACTTAATTTTAGCGGGAGGAGTATTCTTTATGATTTTATTTTTAAAAGAAATATTTGATAGAATTATAAATCTCGAAGAAATGGAGTAATACCATTTGCAACTGATAAAAAATAGTCCATGCCATTTCGGACTGTTTCTTGTATAAACTAATCTTTCCAATGAACAATTAAGTTAGTTAGAATTACCTGTCTCAAACCGTTTGAGGCAGGTTTTTTTATTTAATTCAAAAAATAAACAGCTCTTTTGTAACTTTTTCGAAACTCCATACGTATAATCATTTGTACACTTAAAAAATTGAGGAGACAAAAACATGAGACAACTTAAAATCACCAAGCAGGTTACCAATCGTGAAACCGCTTCATTAGACAAATATTTACAAGAAATTGGAAAAGTTGACCTTATTACCGCTGACGAAGAAGTAGAATTAGCTCAAAAGATTAAAGCCGGGGATCAGAGAGCCCTAGAAAAATTGACAAAAGCCAATTTACGTTTCGTAGTTTCGGTAGCCAAACAATACCAAAATCAAGGTCTTACTCTTCCCGATTTGATCAATGAAGGAAATCTTGGTTTGATAAAAGCAGCACAACGTTTTGATGAAACTCGTGGTTTCAAGTTCATTTCATACGCTGTATGGTGGATTCGTCAATCGATACTTCAAGCTTTGGCAGAACAATCCCGTATTGTTCGTTTGCCTTTAAATAAAATTGGTTCTATTAATAAAATCAACAAAATGTATGCGTTATTAGAGCAATCTAATGAGCGTCCACCATCTGCTGAAGAAATTGCAAAAGAACTGGACATGACTGTAAATGACGTAAAAGAGTCTATGAAAAACTCTGGTCGTCACTTATCTATGGATGCTCCACTAGTAGAAGGAGAAGATTCAAATCTTTATGATGTATTGCGTTCTGGTGAATCACCAAATCCAGACAGGGAATTAATTCACGAATCATTGCGTACCGAAATTGAGCGTTCACTAGAAACATTGACTCCACGAGAAGCAGATGTAGTGCGTTTGTACTTCGGATTAGGTGATCAACACCCAATGACATTGGAAGAAATTGGAGAAACTTTTGACCTGACGCGCGAACGTGTACGTCAAATCAAGGAAAAAGCAATTCGCAGATTGAAACATACTTCCAGAAGTAAAATCTTGAAAACGTATTTAGGATAATATATTTGTTTCAGGTTTAAAGTTTCAGGTTGCTCCAAAGAACTTGAAACCTTAAACTTGAAACTTTTTAAAGTAAACAACAGTCTGATTAACTGTTCGTTTTTTGATTGATGATTGAAACTCCGGCTGATTACCGGAGTTTTATTTTTTATATTACCTTTGCAAAAAATAAACAACACAAATGTAAAGATGCACTTCACTGCATCCCAACGTAAAAACTACAAAATGAAGAATACAATTATAGCTCCGTCAGTTTTGGCAGCCGATTTTGCCAATTTACAACGTGATATCGAGATGATTAACAACAGTGAAGCCGACTGGTTTCATATTGACATCATGGATGGTGTTTTTGTTCCCAATATTTCTTTTGGGATGCCCGTTCTCGAAGCAATAACAAGACACACCAGAAAAACAGTTGATGTACATTTGATGATTGTAAATCCAGATCAATACATTAAAACCTTCAAGAATTTAGGAACAGATATTTTAACCGTGCATTACGAAGCCAGTACACATTTGCACAGAACACTTCAGGCCATCAAAGCGGAAGGAATGAAAGCAGGAGTAGCACTAAATCCTCATACCAATGTAGATTTATTGGAAGATGTAATCAATGATATTGACATGGTTTGTATTATGAGTGTGAATCCAGGTTTTGGAGGGCAGTCTTTTATAGAAAATACTTATGCTAAAGTAAAAAAACTGAAAGATTTGATTACCAGAAAAGGAGCCAATACAATTATAGAAATAGATGGTGGTGTCACCAATAAAAATGCTTTGCAATTGGTTGAAGCCGGTGCTGATGTACTTGTTGCAGGAAGTTTTGTTTTCAAAGCCGAAAATCCAACTGAAACTATTGCCGATTTGAAAAAATTGACAACCCTATAAAATTCAAAAGTCCCAATATGCATAAAGCAGTATTGGGACTTTCTTCTTTAGTAAACACTTATTTGTATTGGTCAATTAAATACTTGATTAAATCGGTAGTGGTTACTATCCCTACCAACAAGTGTCCTTCACATACTGGTAATGCATGAAATTCTTTACTGGCCAATATTTCGGCGGCTTCTTTAATTGTAGTTTCTGGCGAAATAGTAATTAACTTTTTGGCCATTACTTGCTCTACCGTAAACATATTATAAACAGTAGTATCTACAATCTCTTCATCATCATCTACCGCATCAGCAAAAGAAATTCGTAATAAATCGGTATAACTCAACATCCCAATTATTGTAGCTCCATTCACTACAGGAATATGTCGAATTTTATAATGCTTGAAAAGAGATTCCGCTTTGGTTAAATCATCAGAAATGGTAAGCTTGATAATATTTTTTGCCATAATGGTTGACACTGGAACATGATGTCTCATAACACTCTTTTTTAATTATATGTAAATTTAAAACAGTAAAAAATCCTAAAACATGATGTTTATCAGTTGTTATTTAAAACTATTTTTGGATATAATATTAAGTGTGTAGCATTTACTCAATTTGGAATTCTTTCAAAAGAAATCCATTGGCAAGTGATTTAAATTCTGTCAATTGATTTTGAATCCAATCTTCATTATGCCCTAATTCTTTGGCCAGTAAATTAGCAACTTTGTTGGAACAGGCAATTGCTGCGCGTGCATCTAAAAACAATAATCGAACCCGTCTTGCTAAAACATCATCAATTGTTGTTGCCATTTCATACCGAATTGCCCAAACTACCTCGGCCAATGTGTATTCATAATTAAGGTGCAGCTTTTCTTTGAGAAGGGGTTCGTTTTCTTGTAGTTTTAGAATAGAATCCTTGTCGGTTCCATAGACGAATAAATGATTTTCAAAATCAATGTCGCTATTTTTCTGATTTCCATGGATTGAAAGGTGCTCAGTTGCACATTTTTTATTTGCCAATCGATGGACTTTGATAGCTTTATCAACAATATCTTCTGCAATTTTTCTATAAGTTGTCCATTTCCCTCCAGTTACAGTTATCAATCCGGTTTCTGAAACTATTATTTTATGGCTTCTGGAGACTTCTTTGGTGGATTGTCCTTTTTTTTCGGGGGCTGCCAATGGGCGTAAACCTGCAAAAATGGATAATACATCAGCTCTATTTGGTTTTTTAGTTAAAAATCTTTGTGCGGTCTCTAATATGAAATCAATTTCTTCATCTTGTGCAATTGGCTCAAGACTGGATGTAGACACGAGAGTGTCTGTAGTGCCAATAACTATTTTGTCATGCCATGGAACTGCAAAAAGAACTCTGCCGTCACTGGTTTTTGGAATCATTAGAGCATGTTCGCTAGATATAAAAGATTTATCAAATACTAAGTGTATTCCTTGACTCGGAACAATGTATTTTTTATACTCTTTGTCATTCATTTTCATGATTGAGTTGGTAAAAACCCCTGTTGCATTGATTATAGCTTTGCCTTTTATTTTCCATTTTTCTTGAGTTTTTTGGTCTTCTGCTATAACACCGATGACTTGATTGTTACTGTCTTTTATCAATTGTATAACTTTTATATAATTGAGCACACAGGCACCGTTGTCAATTGCAGTTTGTGCAAGATTTATAGCAAGTCTTGAATCATCAAATTGGCCGTCATGGTAAATCACGCCGCTTTGAAGCCCTTTTTGTTCTATATTGGGTATTAATTCTATGGTTTTTTCTCGAGATAAATACTTAGATGTTCCTAAGTTCAATTTACCAGCCAATAGATCGTAAATTTTTAATCCAATTGTATAAAATAAACCTCCCCACCAATTATAATTTGGAATTATAAAAGATTCGTTTTTGACTAAATGACCAGCATTTTTTAGCATTAGTCCTCTTTCTTTTAATGCTTCAACGACTAATGCTAAATTACCTTGCTCTAAATATCGAACTCCGCCATGCGCTAATTTTGTGCTTCGACTTGATGTGCCTTTTGAAAAATCTGAAGCTTCTAAGAGTAGGGTTTTGAATCCTCTGGATGCGGCATCTACTGCTGCACCCAAACCATTTGCGCCACCTCCAATTATTATGAAGTCCCAATCGTTATCTGAATTCAATTTTTTTAACTGTTCTATTCGGTTCATAAATTATTTGGGTAATGGAGGAGATTAATCATAGTAAATTTAATCAATTTGTAAAGGAATGTTTCGATTTTATGAGTTTAAATTAAGTGTAAATGAATTTTGTTTATACGGAAGAAGTAGAGGAAATGGTTGTAAATATTTAGTAATTGAAATCTATGAAATTGGATAGACTTTGATATTATTTAAATTAAAAAAGAAGCACATTAATGGTTTAGTTTTTTAAATCAATCTTTGATATTGACGTCCAATTAGGTCTATTTGACGATTTATATTGCTTTTAAAAACAATGAAAGGCTGATATTTGAAAAAAAAAATTACTTTTGCGATTCAAACAAAAGCAACATGGCAAAGAATTTAGTGATAGTTGAGTCACCTGCAAAGGCAAAAACAATCGAAAAATTTCTAGGAAGTGATTATCAAGTAGAGTCAAGTTATGGGCATATAGCCGACTTGCCTTCTAAAGAAATAGGTGTAGACGTAGAAAATGGTTTTAAACCCAAATACGAAGTTTCATCCGATAAAAAAGCATTAGTATCCAAATTAAAAACGTTAGCCAAAAATGCCGATATGGTTTGGTTAGCAAGTGATGAGGATCGAGAGGGGGAGGCTATTTCTTGGCATCTTGCAGAAGAACTAAAACTAAAAAAAGAAAAAACCAAACGAATTGTTTTTCATGAAATAACAAAATCAGCAATTTTAAAAGCGATTGATAATCCTCGTGAAATTGATTATAATCTTGTAAATGCGCAACAGGCACGAAGAGTACTAGATCGATTAGTCGGGTATGAATTGTCTCCTGTACTTTGGAGAAAAATAAAAGGGGGATTGTCTGCAGGAAGGGTACAGTCTGTTTCTGTTCGTTTGATTGTTGAAAGAGAACGCGAAATTCAAAACTTTAATGCAGTTGCAACCTATTCTGTAGTTGCAGAGTTTACCAATGAGTCTGGAAAAACTTTTAAAGCAAAGCTCCCAAAAAATTATAATACGAAAAAAGAAGCCGAAGAATTCTTGAATAAAAATATCGGCTCTATATATAAGGTAGCAGATTTAGAAACTAAACCTACCAAAAAATCACCTACAGGGCCTTTTACAACTTCAACATTGCAGCAAGAAGCCGCAAGAAAATTGTATTTACCAGTTGGTATTACAATGCAATTGGCCCAACGTTTGTACGAAGCTGGACTCATAACCTATATGAGAACGGATAGTGTAAACTTGTCTAAAGATGCGATGGATGCTGCTCAAGCTGAAATTATTAAATCCTATGGAAAAGAATTTTCCAATCCAAGGACTTTTGTAAATAAAAGCAAAGGAGCACAAGAAGCTCATGAGGCTATTCGACCAACAGATATGTCACGTCATACAGTTGATATTGATAGAGATCAAGCACGACTTTATGATTTAATTTGGAAAAGAACTCTAGCTTCTCAAATGAGTGATGCCAAACTGGAGCGTACCAATGTAAAAATTGAAGCCAATAATCATAAAGAGATATTTACAGCATCTGGTGAGGTTTTGCTTTTTGAAGGATTTCTAAAAGTGTATCTTGAAGGGCATGATGATGACGAAGAGGAGCAGGAAGGAATGTTGCCTGCAATGAAAGTGAATGAAAAGCTGCAAAACAACTATATTACTGCAACCGAAAGATATTCTCGTGCAGCTGCAAGATATACCGAAGCATCTTTGGTTAAAAAATTAGAAGAATTAGGTATTGGACGTCCGTCTACTTATGCGCCTACGATTTCTACTATTATTAATAGAAATTACGTTGAAAAAGGGAATCTGGATGGGCATGAAAGAAATTATACGCAACTTACTTTGCAATTAGGAAAAGTAGGAGAGAAAGTGCTGAAGGAAAATACCGGTTCTGATAAAGGAAAACTTGTTCCGACAGATATTGGAACAATCGTCACTGATTTTTTGGTTAAGAATTTTGGAAATATTCTGGATTATAATTTTACGGCAAAAGTCGAACATGATTTTGACGAAATTGCCGAGGGAAATATTGAATGGACAAAAATGATGCAGGAATTCTATGATCAATTTCATCCAACAGTTAAAGATGTTGAGGAAAATGCTGATAGAGAAAGCGGGGAGCGAATTTTGGGAGTCGATCCAGTTTCAGGAAAACCTGTTTCTGTTCGTTTAGGAAAATTTGGTCCAATGGCCCAAATTGGTGCAGCAGATGACGAGGAAAAGAAATTTGCAAGTTTAATGTCTGAGCAAAATATTGGAAACATCACTCTGGAAGAAACCTTGAAGTTATTTTTGCTTCCAAAAAATTTAGGTATATATAAAGGAGAAGAAGTTGAGGTAAGCAATGGACGTTATGGCCCATATGTGCGTCACGGTTCGGTTTTTATTTCATTGCCAAGAGGAGAAGATCCATTGGATGTTTCCATAGAAAGAGCTCAGGAGTTAATCGATGAAAAAGCAATTGCCGATGCACCTATTGCTGTTTATAAAGGGGAAGGGGTTCAAAAAGGAACTGGTCGTTTTGGTCCTTTTATAAAATGGAACGGAATTTTTATAAACGTAAGCAAGAAATATAATTTTGATAATTTGTCTCAATCAGATGTGGAAGCATTAATCGAAGATAAATTGCAAAAGAACATTGATAAGGTTTTGCATAATTGGGAAGAAGAAGGGATATTGGTAGAAAAAGCACGTTGGGGTCGTTCGGTTATTACAAAAGGAAAAATTAAGATAGAACTAAGTAAAGATGTTGATGCTACAAAATTGACATTATCTCAAGTTCGAGATATGATTGCAAAGAAAACACCCGCTAAAAAGACTGCAGTTAAAAAAACAACTGCAACTAAAAAGACCGCTGTTAAAAAAGCAGTTGTAAAAAAGAAATAAAGAATGGAATTTGATTTTTTAGTACCAATAGAAAATGAAATTCTAAATTATATATTAGGATTATCTTCCCAGCATTTGGGAAGTAAGGTCGTTTTGCATACTAATGAGCAAGTTCCAGATTTGGATAAAATTGATATTGCTATAATTGGTGTTCTTGAAAACCGTGGTGATAAAAATGCAATATATGAGGTTGATCTTAAAGCAATCCGAAAAGAACTATACAGTATGTATCCAGGAAATTGGAATGCAACAATTGCCGATTTAGGTGATATTCTTCAAGGAAATTCTAAAGAAGACACTTATTTTGCTGTAAAAAAAATAGTATCAAGTTTAATCAAGAAAAGAATAATTCCAATTATTATAGGAGGCTCTCAGGATCTAACCTATGCTTTGTATAGAGCGTATGATGATTTGGAACAAATGGTCAATTTAGTTTCTATTGATAGTAAATTTGACTTTGGTAAAGAAAATGAAGTAATTGCATCAGATTCTTTTTTAACCAAAATTATTATAAATGAGCCCAATAATCTATTTAATTATTGTAATATTGGTTATCAAACCTATTATAACTCACAGGAAGAAATTGATTTGATTGAAAAATTGTTCTTTGACGCCTATAGATTAGGCGAAGTGTCAAGTCATATAGCTGTTGCAGAGCCAGTTTTTAGAGATGCAGATTTGGTTAGTATTGATTTAAATTCAATAAAATCATCCGATACAGGTAATTTTATGCCCTTTAATCCAAATGGATTTAATGGAAAAGAGATTTGTTCTTTGGCAAGATATGCAGGAATTAGTGATAAAGTAAGTTCATTTGGTGTTTTTAATCATAACAATTCAAATCAAGAATCTGTGATTATTGCTCAAATATTTTGGTATTTTATAGAAGGATATCATTACAGATCAAACGAATACCCATTTGGAAGTAAAGAAAATTATCTTAAATATATTGTTCCGCTGGAAGAAGAAGATTTGGTTTTTTACAAAAGTGATAAAACTGACCGATGGTGGATAGAAATTCCGTTTGTTTCAAATGGGAGCAATAAGTTAAAGAAAAATACGTTATTACCGTGTTCTTATGAAGAATATTTATCTGCTTGTAACCAAGAAATGCCTGAAAGGTGGTGGAAAGCACAGCGAAAAAATAGTATATAACGATATGGTGTTTATTTGGCAATGCTAAAACAATGTTTAAAACGTTAATTTTGTGTGAATTGTTTAAATATTTGTTCAATACTTACAAATTTTACACAAATATGTTTTTCAACCCTCTTTTTTAGCACTTTGACGATAAAATTTTTTTTTTTTAGAATTTTTAATTTACTTTTGACCAAATAAATAGGACTAATAAAAAGAATTGTTTTTTAGATAAAAAATAAATAGGTTTACAGTCTGAATAATAATGAATAGATAACCCAAATTTTATGAAGAATTTCATTGCGTTTACAGCAATTTTAACAGTGTTAATTAGCTGTGGTAGATCAAGCGACAAAGGAGAGTTGGTTGGTGTTAAAGGAGCAAAATGGCATCCTGAAAAACCTTATGGAATGACTTTAGTTCCTGGTGGATCGTTTATCATGGGAAAATCAGATGATGATATAGCTAATGTAGAAGATGCTCCTACAAAGACAGTAACAGTTAGATCCTTTTATATGGATGAAACAGAAATCACTAATAGTGAATACCGTCAATTTGTAGAATGGGTAAAAGACTCAACTATTCGCTTCAGATTGGCTATTCTTGCGGAAGAAAGCGGACAAAAAGCTGGAGCGGCTAATGCGAAAGGTAAAAATTCCGGTAGTATTGGAGATTATTCCTTTAATGACGCTTCTGATCCTGAAAAAATGTCTGCTTATGATAAGTATATGTATGATAACTATTATAGTATTGGAACAGACAAAGATCCAAATGCTTATAAAAGACTAAATAGAAAAGCTAAATTAGTAACTGATACTAAAAAATATCCTGATGAATATTACGTTGAAGTAATGGACTCTATGTATTTGCCATTAGAAGCTTCTTATAATGGTTTAAGAACAATAGATGTAGATAAACTAAAATTCCGTTATACTTGGATGGATATTCAAGCTGCAGCTAAAGCTAAGGTTGGTAAAAGACAAGATTTTATCAGAACAGAAGAAGTTAAGGTTTATCCTGATACAACAGTTTGGATTAAAGATTTTGCATACTCATATAATGAGCCTATGCATAATGACTATTTTTGGCATAAAGCGTATGGAGAATATCCAGTTGTTGGTGTGACCTGGAGACAGGCTAAGGCTTTTTGTGAATGGAGAACTTTGAATAAAAATAGTTATATCAAATCTAAAAAGAACCATGTTGATAATGTGAATGCTTTTAGATTACCTACAGAAGCTGAATGGGAATATGCAGCAAGGGGTGGTTTGGAATCAGCTACTTTTCCTTGGGGTGGGCCTTACACAAAAAGTGATAGAGGTTGTTTCTTAGCTAACTTCAAACCAAATAGAGGTGACTATGCAGCTGATCAAGCTTTATATACTGTAGAGGCTAAATCTTATGAAACAAATGGTTACAATTTGTATAATATGGCTGGGAATGTTTCAGAATGGACTGATTCTGCTTATGATGCTAATTCATATGAATTTGTATCGACAATGAATCCTGCGGTAATTGATAATTCTAACAAGAGAAAAGTTGTTCGTGGAGGTTCTTGGAAAGATGTTTCTTATTTCCTTCAAGTAAGTACAAGAGCTTTTGAATATTCTGATTCGGCTAGAAGTTATATAGGATTCAGAACTGTACAAGATTATATGGGTACACAAACAACTGGAAATAGTAAAAAATAACCTAAATAAAATAAATTTAAAATTAACCTAAAAAAAAATAAAGATGGCAGCATTATTGAGCAAAAAAACAATGAATTTCACCTATGGAATGGGAGCGGCAGTAGTAATTATTGGAGCGCTTTTTAAAATTCAACATTATCCCGGAGCTAGTATATTATTGATTATTGGTCTTTGTACTGAGGCTTGTATTTTTGCTCTATCTGCTTTTGAGCCTGTTGATCATGAATTGGATTGGTCATTAGTTTATCCTGAGCTGGCTGGCGGTGAAAAAACTGCAGTAAAAGAAGTTGCTTCTGATGATGCAGACGGAATGTTGTCTTCAAAATTGGATGCTATGCTTAAAGAAGCCAAAATTGATGGAGAATTAATGTCTAGTCTAGGTACTAGTATCAGAAACTTTGAAGATGCTTCTAGAAATATATCTCCAACAGTTGATTCTATTTCTGCAACAAAAAAATACAGTGAAGAATTGTCTATGGCAGCTGCACAGATGGAGTCTCTAAATAGTTTGTATAAAGTACAATTAGAAAGTGCTTCAAGAAATGCTCAAGCTAATCAAGAAATTGCTGAAAATGCAAGCAAATTAAAAGAACAAATGCAATCTATGACTGCAAACATTGCTTCATTAAACAATGTTTATGGTGGTATGCTTTCTGCAATGAGTAATAAAGGATAATTGGTTTTTTAACTATATTAAATTATTAATAACAAACTAATTAGAAAAAATGGCAGGAGGAAAATTAACCCCTAGACAGAAGATGATAAACCTAATGTATTTGGTTTTTATCGCAATGTTAGCATTAAATATGTCAAAAGAAGTATTGTCTGCTTTTGGTTTAATAAATGAAAAATTTGAAACAGTAAACTCATTAGCTTTAACATCCAATGAGGCTATTTTAGCCGATTTACAATCAAAGGCACAAGATAAGCCTCAGCAATACGCTGCTCCTTATGCTACAGCTGTTAAAGTTTCAGAGGTGACTAAAACTTTTTATGACTATTTAGGTAGTTTAAAAACTGATTTGACAAAAGATATTGAAAAAGAAGATGGTAAGTTACCATACGAAACTATGGATAACTCATCTAAATTAGATGAGGCTTGGTTTTCTGGTGATGGATTATCGGCTAAGGGGAAACAAATTATGGCTGCAATTGATAGCTATAAGTCAGGTATGAAATCTGCTTTAGGAAATAACCCTAAATACAAAGATATTGTAACTAAAATTGATGCTGATTTTAATACGGTTGATGTTAAAGACAAAGAAGGCGTAAAGAAGCAATATTTGGATTATAATTTCAAACATTTTCCATTGATTGCTTCTGTTGCTAAATTAACTGCTGAGCAAAACGATATTAAAGGAACTGAAACAAATGTTTTTAATGCCTTAACTGGAAATACTGCTGTTGCAGCTGCATCTATGAAAAATTATACTGCAATTGTTATTCCTGATAAATCAGCTTTCTTTGCAGGAGAAGCAGTAAAAGGGAAAATTGTTTTAGGACGATTTGACAAATCTACAGTGCCTACAAAAGTAGTCGTAAATGGCGGTAATATAAATCTATCTTCAGCTTTGCATGACGGACAAGTTGATTTTAGTTTTGGTGCTGGAAATGTAGGAGAACACGACATAAGTGGTAATTTTACATTCATGGAAGACGGTAAACCTGTTGCTATTCCAATTAAAGGAAATTATGTAGTGGTACCAAAACCAAATTCTGCTACTATTTCTGCTGATAAAATGAATGTAGTTTATAGAGGTGTAATTAATCCTATGACAATTACGTTTGCTGGTATTTCGTCTGACAAAGTTAGCGCATCCGCTCCAGGATTAAGTTCTGCTGGTAAACCAGGTGCATACAATATGAACCCAGGACAAGGATCTGAAGTTGTTATTAACGTAACAGGTACGCTTCCTGATGGTTCTAAAGTATCAGATAAAAAATCTTTCAGAATTAAAGGTATTCCACCTCCAGTAGGTGCTATTGGTGGAGAAATGGGTGTTGTTAAAGGTGCTAAGTCACGTTTAGAAGTTTCTCAGATATCTGCTAAATTGCCTGATTTTGATTTTAATGTACAATTAAATGTGGTTGGTTTTACTTTGAAAGTAGCAGGTCAAGCTGCGGTTATTGTTTCTGGAGACCGAGTTAATGCACAATGCAAAACTGCTTTGGCTAGAGCAACAAGAGGAGATCAAGTTACTATTTCTGATATTAAAACAAAATTAGTAGGTTCTGATATCATGCTTTCAAGAACAGCTGTTGTAATTTACGAAATTCAATAATATTTAAGGGAGTTTTATAAATTAGCTTAAATTACTTAAAATTAATACAAATGAAGACTAAAAATTTAGTTCTGGTTATTGCAATTGTAGCAGGGAGTTTTTCTTCTTTTGCACAATCTAATTTGCTGAATGCTAAAACTCCTGATCAAATAGGCGTTAAGACTAAATCTCAAGTATCTCTTGACAACGATAAGCCATTAGCTTACGGATATGTAGATGATAGAGATATACTAATGGGGAAAACAACTTGGGAGATAGTTGACTTAAGTGAAAGATTTAATTTTCCGCTTTATTTTCCTATTGATTCCACTAATATTGGAAAAGGTAGAAGGTCTTTGTTTGATGTTCTAATAAAAGGGATTAAAACCAATAAAATAACTGAAGTTTATGCTGATGATTATTTTAATACGAAAAAAACCCTAAAGGATATGAGCAGTTCTTTTACTTATATAGATACCACAAACGCAGGTAGAGAAGAAGTAAATGCCAATCACGATGCTTATTTTCCAAAAGAAACAACTACATATAAAACCGTAAAAGGTAAAAAAGTTAAAGTAGTTGTTCCTGCAGCTCCAGCTAGAGTTTTAGATCCTCAATTTATTGATAAAAAGGAGCTAACAGCCCAAGATATTACTGGTTATAAATTAAAAGGGTATTGGTATTTTGATAAACGCCAATCTGAATTAAAATATCGTTTGCTTGGTATATGCCCTGTTGCTCCAGAAGCAAGAGAAGTAGGTTCTGACAATCCTGATTATATTGATTTATTCTGGATTTTTTATCCTTCTATTCGTGATTACTTACATGATTATTTGGCCTTTAATGAAAAAAATTCTGCTATGCCAATATCTTTTGATAGAATTTTGGATTCACGTCAGTTTGCTGGAATTATTTATAAAGAAGAAAATGTATATGGCGATCGATTAATTACTGAATATGTGAATGAAAACGCACTAAATCAATTGTTAGAATCAGAACGAATTAAAGATAAAATTCGTGACTTTGAACATGATATGTGGAATTATTAATCTACATAATTATTTATAAGACAAACTCTTACTGCTTAGGTAAGAGTTTTTTTTATTTAGCTTATTTGTGTTTTAACTATCTATGTTTAAAAATATGTTAGATTATATAATAGTTGGTTGTGGTTTGGCTGGTATTTCTTTTTCTGAAGTGGCTTTGTCAAATAAAAAAAGCATACTTGTTTTTGAAAATGAATCTCAAAATTCATCCAAAATAGCGGGAGGTTTGTACAATCCGGTAATTTTAAAAAGATTTAGTGAGGTTTGGAAAGCTAAAGAGCAATTGGTATTTATGAACGATTTTTATTGTAATCTGAAGTCAAGAATTGATGTTACTTTTGATTTTAAAATGCCTATTTTAAGAAAGTTTTATTCGATTGAAGAACAGAATAATTGGTTTTCTGCTTCTGATAAGGTCGCATTATCTCCTTTTTTGTCTCCTCATTTACTTTTTAAAAAATTCAGTGGAATCGATTCTCCATTTGGTTATGGTGAAGTTTTGCATACAGGATATGTTGATACTGCCTTATTATTAAAAGAATATTCAAAATATTTAAAAGTTAATCTTCTTTTGCGGTGTGAAAACTTCGATTATAATTTATTGGCAGTCGAAGAAGATTGTGTTAGTTATAAGGATGTCAAAGCAAAGCATATTATTTTTGCTGAAGGATTTGGAATGCATTCTAATCCTTTTTTTAATTATTTACCCTTAGATGGAACCAAAGGAGAACTGTTTATTATTAAGGCACCTTTATTAGATCTGGATGTAATTGTGAATACAAGTGTCTTTATTTTGCCTCTTGGTAATGACTTATTCAAAGTCGGAGCGACCTATAACTGGAAAGATAAGTCGGATTTGCCAACTGATGAAGGAAAATTAGAACTAATAGAGCGAATCCGTGAAATTATTTCGTGTGATTTTGAGATTATAGAACATTTTGCTGGCGTTCGGCCTACGGTTAGGGATAGGAGACCATTGATTGGTAGTCATCCCAGCTATGACAGAATTCATATTTTGAATGGATTAGGAACCAGAGGCGTAATGCTCGGTCCTGCAATGGCAAAGGCCTTATATGATAGTATCGAAAACAATATTCCTTTGGATAAAGAAATCGATATCAAGAGATTCGATAAAAAAAGTAAATAATTATTGATTTGTCTTTGGATCGTAGGATACAAACATGTTGATGTATATGTTTCTTGACCATCTCAATACAACTGGGAATAAAATAATTAAAGTGACAATAATTATAATAAAAGAAGTTTTTATACTGGAATGAAACATCAGATATGAAATAATAAACGCAGCTATTCCTATACCAACATTCAATCCATAACTTACATACATTGCGCCATAAAAGAAAGAGGGTTCAATTTGATATTTTAAACCGCAATGACTACAATTTTCATGCATTTTGAGGACAGAACCTAAATGCAGTAGATTTTTATCCAAATACATACTCTCATTCTGACATTTAGGACAAGTTCCTGTTAAAATGCTATTTAATTTGGATCCTTTTTTTAACATTTGCAAAAAATTTAATTTTTCTTTTTTTATAGTCACAAAAGTACAATTTCAAAAAGGAATAAAAACATAATAAATGCTTAATATACATAATTTATCGGTTTCGTTCGGAGGTTCTTATTTGTTTGAGGAAGTTACATTTAGATTGGGTGCAGGTGACCGTGTTGGTCTTGTCGGAAAAAATGGTGCCGGAAAATCGACGATGTTAAAAATACTTGCCAAAGATTTTGCTCCAGATTCTGGTGTTATTTCGCAAGAGAAAGAAGTTCGAATGGGGTTCTTACGCCAGGATATTGATTTTGAACAAGGAAGAACAGTGCTTGAGGAAGCTTATGAAGCTTTTACTGAAATAAAAATTGTAGAAAAAAAGTTGGCTGAAATCAATCATCAATTGGTTACGCGCACCGACTATGAAAGTGAAGAATACAGTCAAATTATCGAAGATTTATCCGATTATACACACCGATTTGAATTGTTAGGAGGCTATAATTATGTTGGTGATACTGAGAAAATTCTTTTAGGTTTGGGTTTCAAAAGAGAGGTATTTGATAATCAAACAGAAACGTTTTCTGGAGGATGGAGAATGCGTATTGAATTGGCCAAATTGTTACTGCAAGCCAACGATGTTTTATTGCTGGATGAGCCAACCAATCACTTGGATATTGAAAGTATTATTTGGTTGGAAAGTTTTTTGAGAAATTACCCTGGAGTTGTTGTAATTGTTTCGCATGATAAAATGTTTTTAGATAATGTTACTAATAGAACTATAGAGATTTCGCTTGGGAAAGCATACGATTTTAATAAACCTTATTCTCAATATTTGGAATTACGTCACGAAATTCGTGAAAAGCAATTGGCTACACAAAAGAATCAAGCTAAGAAAATAGAAGAAACGGAAAAACTTATTGAAAAATTCCGTGCCAAAGCATCAAAAGCGTCTATGGCACAATCTTTAATCAAGAAATTGGATAAAGTCGAGCGTATTGAAGTGGATGAGGATGATAATTCGGTTATGAATATCACTTTTCCAGTTTCAAAAGAACCGGGTAGAGTGGTGGTAGAGGCTGAAAATGTTACCAAAAGCTACGGTGATAAAATCATTCTTAAAGATATTAATTTATTGGTTGAAAGAGGTAGTAAAATAGCTTTTGTAGGTCAAAATGGTCAAGGAAAATCTACTTTTATAAAAGCTATAGTTGATGAATTTGAATATCAAGGATCGATAAAATTAGGGCATAATGTACAATTGGGTTATTTTGCCCAAAATCAAGCCGAATACCTTGATGGAGAAATTACGTTATTGCAAACTATGGAAGATGCCGCTATGGATACCAATCGTATGAAAGTGCGGGACATGCTAGGGTCATTTTTGTTTAGAGGCGATGATGTAGAGAAGAAAGTAAAAGTACTTTCGGGAGGAGAACGAAATCGTTTGGCTCTTTGCAAATTGTTATTGCAGCCTATAAATGTTTTGTTGATGGATGAGCCAACAAATCACTTGGATATTAAATCTAAAAATGTTTTGAAAGCGGCCTTGCAAAAATTTGGTGGGACTTTGCTTTTGGTTTCTCATGATAGGGATTTTCTACAAGGAATGTCGAATTTGGTTTACGAATTCAAAGACCAGAAAATCAAAGAATATTTGGGGGATATCAATTATTTTTTGGAGCAGCGTAATATGGAAAATATGCGTGAAGTAGAGAAAAAAGATGCTCTAAAAGCTACTGTTTCCAAAGAAAGCAATAAAGCGTCCTATGAAGATCAGAAAAAAGGGAAAGCACTACAGAATAAATTAAGTAAAATCGAAAGTCAAATTAAGCAATTAGAAAAAGACATTCAACAAGATGACAAAATGCTAGCTTCCAATTATGATAAGCATATCGAGGACGCCTCATTTTTTATGGCTTACAATAAAAAGAAGGCAGAATTGGATAAATTGCTTCTCGATTGGGAAATCGTTCAGGAAGAAATAGATAATCAATAATAAAAAAAGCTCCAATTTGGAGCTTTTTTTATAGGATAATTTCTGTTTGATTATTTAAAAGGATTTCTTTCTTGCCATACAATTTCTGGTTCCAGTTTTGGAAATATTTTTGGAACGTGTTTGTTTATTTGACTATTGCTGTGTTCCATAAAACCAAACATTTCGATTGGTTTGGCACCAACAGAACTTTTAATTTCCAAAGCGGTTCTAGAAAATATAATTTCTTTAAAACCTTTGTTAATCGAATAGGCAATCATATCATAGAGCATATTGAGATAAAGCATTTTCTCTCTTTGTATACTATCGTCATACCCTAAAAAATAAGTGTCCATTACAGAGCCATTTTTGATTAAAGTATTAAAACCAATAAGTTTGTCATCAAGAAAATAGCCGTAGAATAAAAATTTATCATGTAAGGTTTCCTTAAATACACGAAAATGATTTTTGGTTAGGAAAAAAGTATTGAAAGGAGCGTTTTTTGCAACATGAAAATACAAATCATAAATTACATCTTCATAACGAATAATTTCATCCAGATGCAGTTTCCTTTTTTCAATTCCTTCCGCTTTTTTTCGAGCTCTTTTGTATTGGTCGCGGTATTTTTTTGAGAGTGCATTGATATAATCCTGTTCTGATTTCCAGTTTTTTTGAATTTCAAAAACCATATTGGGTTGGATGCAATATTTATAGTTGTTTTTAAATGCTATTGTATTAAAATTTTCAAGATCTTTTTTGAAGAAATCTTTAAAAGTGGTAATGTGCACTTTTTTTCCAATTGATTTGAATTTTATTTTCAATTCATCAGCTGCCTTTTTAAAAGCTTGTATTCCTTGACTTGCAGTTATCGAGTCAGATAAAATAAATGAATTTTGACCAGTAAGCATATTGTTTCCAATAAGTAGCACATGGGAAGAGAAACTTTTTAATATAAATTTTCGAACATGGGCCTTAATACACTGATCTCGATCTCCAAAAGATTCCAATTTATTTAAATCTAAAAACTGGGAAACTGCAATACCAACTAAAATGTTGTCTTGAAAAAGCCCTATAAAATGACATGTCATATTGGTTGGAGCCGATTTTTCTAAAACTTCAAGATATTCCTTGGATAAAAAAATATTTTTCTGTCCTAAATCATTCCAGGTATTGGGCAGTTGTGAAGTTTTGTCGTAAATGATATGGGAGAGCGTGTTTTTCAATTTTCAATTTTATTTTATCAAAATTAGTTAATAAAGTTAATTTTTAATGGAAATGTTTTAATTTATCTAACTTTATAAAAAAAGAAAGTATGGAGACGTATAATAAAGATTCTGCAGTAGCTTTATTGTCTACTCTGAATGATTGGGAATTTGAGAAAAATGGAATTCAAAAGGACTTTAAATTTAAAAATTTCAGCCAGGCACTTGGATTTATTGTTCAAGTTGGGCTTTTGGCAGAGAAATTAAATCATCATCCAGAATTGTTTAATGTCTATAATAAGGTTAACATTCGTTTGACAACGCACGATTCTGGTGGAGTAACTGACAAGGATTTTGAATTAGCCAGACAGATAGAAAGATTATAAAAGTAAAAAAGCCTTATTTCTAAAGATTAAGAAATAAGGCTTAAGATAAATTTTAGGTTTTTATAACCAACCACAAATTATAGATCCAATGATAGTTAAGGTAACTAACCAATATCCTGCATGGATAAAGATGTATTTCCATGATTTTCTTTCAAATAATCCGTTGATTGCAATAATTGGAAAAGCAAAAAACAAACCAGACATAAAACCGTGAAGGGCTCCGTGTTTGAAAGTCCTGAATGCGGTTCCATAATCAGCCATGAAAGCAGTAAAAGAAGGTAGGGCTTCATTGATTTTCATTGGTCCACCAATCATTCCCATTGCACCAGTTTGATGAATAGTCAATGACATTTCGATCATGACTATAAAAAGAGAGAAAATATAGGTCAAACCAAATATCTTCAACATGTTTCCTTTTGCAAGCTCTTCTTGCGTAAGGCCTGTTTCTTTCATCCAAGCTGTTCCAAATACTTTTGGATGATACCAAGCAAATCCTACTACCAAAGTAGATAAAGCAGCTACAAAAATTGCAATCCAATTCATTTCCATAATAAAGGGTTTTAAGGTTATTGATTCAAATGTAATTAATTTTTTGCTAATCTTTTAAATAGAAAAAACAAACCATAAAAAGTAGTTGCGTAATTCATAAACGAAATAATTGACTTTTTTTTTTGAAATTTATTTTTTGAAATTTTTTCATAGAATGGAAATTTAAATTTATTGTAGTAAAAAAGATATGTATTTAAATAATAAATGTATTTCAACGATTATATTTGTTAATAAACGATTTTATAATTAAATTTATATTCAATAAAGTTAAAAACCACACAGTCATGAAAAAGATATTCATTTTATTGTTAGCCTTAACATTTTCAGGTTCATTAGTGGCAAATGTATCTGAGCGTGATAAAAAGATTTTGGTAAAATTGTATAAAGAAACACATGGTAGTCAATGGAAAATAAAATGGGACTTAACAGCTGCCGTATCTGCCTGGTACGGTGTGAAAATTGTTAATGACAAAGTTGTTTCTATAGTTTTGGTCAATAATAATTTAGTTGGAACTCTACCAAAAGAGATTGTAAACTTAACTGATTTAGAAGAATTAAATCTTTTTAAAAATCAAATTTCGGGCGTAATTCCTTTAAATATTGGAAATCTAAAGAATTTAAAAGAATTAAACCTTTCCTTTAATAAGTTGTCGGGTACTATTCCAAATTCGATTTGTGAAATTAAAAATTTAAAAAGCCTAGAGCTTTATATGAACAATCTTACTGGCGAAATACCCCGTCAAATTGGACAATTGAAAGAATTGGAATTAGTTTCAATTTTTAATAATCAGTTAACAGGTGAAATACCTGCGTCTCTTTATGGTTTAAAAAACTTAAAGCAATTATCACTAAGCAGCAATAAATTAAAAGGGAATATCAGTTGGGATATATCAATGTTACAGTCGTTAGAAACGTTGAGTTTATTTGATAATAAATTAGAGGGTCAGGTTCCTTATACAATTGTTAAATTGGATAATTTAAAAAGCATGAATATTTCCTATAATTCTTTTACTGGTTCGGTATCCAAAGAAGTTGCTCAAAAAGACGATTTTAAGCTTACAATGATCAATGAGACTGGTGTTGCATATCAAATGGAGGTTAGTAAAAGCTCGAAAGGAGTATTGGCTGCAGATGAATAATTAAATAGAAAATAGAAGGTTTATTGGTTCGTTAATAAGTTAATAATTTTGTTTTATTTTTGATAAACGCAGTACTTTACAAAATAAAGTGTTGCGTTTTTTTTGTAGGTTTATTATTTGTTAAAAAATACAATAGTGTTAATTTGTCGATTTTTTTTGTTTTTTAGCTAACTTTTTAATTATTTTTGAGGCAATAAATTTAAAGCAAAGCAAATGAATAAAAAAATTACACTTATTCTTACTGTCTTTTTTTCACTCTCAGTTTTTGCTAATGTATCTTTTGCTGAAAAGGAAATATTGATAAAATTGAACCAAGCTACCAATGGGAGTAAATGGATTAATAAATGGGATCTTTCTTTGCCAATGGATAAATGGTATGGAGTTAAAGTAGTAGATGACAAGGTAATTTCGATAAACTTGAAGAATAATAATTTGACGGGTCGTATTCCAGTTGAAATTACTAATTTGTTGAATTTGCGAGAATTAAATTTAGGAACCAATTTATTGAATGGTGAAATTCCACTCAATATTGGTAATATGAAAACATTGGAAGTTTTGGATCTTTCATTCAATAAATTGACAGGTTATATACCGGTTTCAATCTGTACGCTGCCTAATCTAAAGGTATTGGTTTTGGATCGAAATATTTTATCGGGAGAATTGCCTCCGCAAATAGGTAAATTGTCAACGTTAGAGAACTTGTCGTTGTATGAAAATTCTTTTCAAGGGCAATTGCCTGTTTCTTTTTATGAGTTAAAGTACTTAAAATCAGTATCTTTGTATGCTAATAGATTTACTGGTAAATTAAGTTCTGCTATTGGGAATTTGGTTTTGTTGGAAAACTTAAATCTTTTTGATAATGATTTTAAGGGGCAGGTGCCGATGGAATTAGAAAAGTTGCCCAATTTAAAAAAAATGAATATATCGTATAATTTGTTTTCTGGTCTGGTTTCAAACAAATTATCGCTATTGGATAAGTTGAATATGACCATGAGAAATGAAATGGGAAATGTAGTTTCATTGCCCGTTATTAAAGGATAATAACATAATTTATTTATATATTATTTACGCATAAAAAAGTTGTTTGTTTTAATACATTTAGTTGGAATACCCTGTAAACTCATACATTACAGGGTTTTTCGTTTTTAGATGTCTTCTGTTTTGTCTCTTTTTAATTAATTCGTGAATCGTAATTCGGAGGGCTTTTAGGTTAAATTATTTATTATAAATGCGGAGTCCAGTTTTGTTTGTAAAGTGAGCACTGTCCTTGAGTAGGAATTAGATGTCTATTAATTAATAAATAATTTATGAAAAATTTACATTCCCCAAAAGCGTTTGAAAAGATTTTATGAGTAGCTTTGTTATGAATTGATAATTTAACGGTTGTTATTATGTCAATTTCTTATTTTAAATACCTTAAATAGAGAATTTCAATTATTAACAGATAAAACTACAAATTTATTTTAACCACATTTTAATCTTAAACAATATGGTAATACAGTATCAAGGAGAGCAAAACGGAATTCCACAAACATTTACTTTGAGAATTATTGGTAACAATCTATCGAAAAGCAGTTCGAATTACCAAATTGATTTATTGGTTGGTGATAAACAATTACCCACTTTTACGACTTTAATTCACCAGAGTTTGTCTAATTGTTTAAAGGAAATTTACTTGTTCAGAAAACACAATGGCATTAAGTTTGATGCTTCTTCAGAGAAAGTTGCGCCTAAATTAGTTCCATACGATTTGGTTTTATACAATGCCCATAAGCAAGGTTTGTTTATGGTGTAATCCAATTTATAAATAGACAGAAAGACCGTCTATAATTTAAAAAGCCCCCAAAAAGTTAGACACTGTTTTGGGGGCTTTTTATTACAAGTAAGCCACGAATGATTTTACATTCAAACTTGGCAGTATAAAGAAAGTTTAATTGTTTCCATCTAAATTAAATCACAACTACTTAATTTATTTATAACATTTGCTTTTATATGTAAATTTTGTAAAAAAAAATTAAAATAATATAAGAAAGTAAATTAAAATTTAGGTCTCTTTGTTGTTTGATTGAGTCACTTTTAGAATAAACAATATTTAATATTGTTTTTTTATACTGAATATTTTGATTTTGTATTAGCTAATTAAAATAGTAAAAAATGGATTTAGTACCTTAAAAGTCTCAAATTGTCCTTTTATAGGAAGAATTGTCACTTTTGCTCAGTCAAATTTATGGTTAGAGACTTACTTTTATCTTGTCAATTAAATTTAAGCGTTGATTTAAAGTGTTGAATTTCAATAATAATTTTATAAATTTTGGTTATGATGAAATCAAATGTATACGTAAATATTAGAAAAATAAGGGAATTAAAAAATCTAACTAGAGAATACGTAGCCGAAGAATTGAACATGAGCATGAGTGGTTACGGTAAAATTGAAAGAGGCGAGGTTGATTTAACGGTATCTAAATTAATTGAAATTGCAAAGGTTTTAGATGTCTCTACTGAATTTATATTCAAATTTAATGTTAGTGTTTTCTTTACCGAAGCTAAGTAGGGAATACTTAAAACAAAATAATATAAAACTACACTTCCTTTCATAAATCAATTGTTTCTTATCTGAATCATCTCCATTAAATCTTTCATGGTATTTGGTAAAGTATATAATAGAAGATTTTTAGAAATTGGCGAACTCTCAAAAGCTACCGCACCCAAATAATTATCTGCTAAATTAAAACTGCATACTTGCCAATTTGAAGCGGTTCTTAGTAACTTAGAATCTACACTATACTCACCTTCCAAACTAGGAATATGCTTAAAATCTTCATCAATACCTTTTCCCAATGCTTTTACAAAGGCTTCTTTACGTGTCCATGAAGTGTAAAAAGCATGTTTTTTATTAACAGCATTTTGAATTGCCAAAATTTCGTTATTGTCAAAAATATCAGGGAGAAGATTCGTGAAGTTGAAATCTTCGGTAAGATATTCAATATCTATTCCAACATTGTGACGCGAAATTGCAATAACTGCCCAGTCTTCCGAATGTGATATATTGAAATATAGCCAAGGATGAGAGGCTAAATATGGTTTTTTATTGAAATGATAAGCAAGACTAATACTTTTTGCATCCAAGTCCGTATGCGCTGCTAAAACAAATTTTAAAACTGCCCTGCTAATAATGAATTGGATTTGGTCTTTTAATTTAAAAAAGCGCTTGGCTCTGTCAAGCTCTGTGTCATTAAGGAATTTAGCTAAATCATGTTGTATGCCTATAAAAATTGGTAAATAAACAGTGTAAATGATTACATCATTAGTGTTTAGTAAATAATTTTTATCAGGTATGAATTCAACGCCCTTTATATTTGAAAATGAAATAAATAGATTAGATGTTTGCATGTTTCTTATCTAAAATTTCCTGAAGCATCCGGGCTAAAATTTTGTCATTTGGCGGAGCGACAATGCTAAGATGATTGCCAGTTATGTTATGAATGTTGACTCCTTTTAAAGCTATTTTTTTCCATCCTAAGTGAGTAGGGTCTAATTTGTAGGTCTTATTGTCTTTTGCTCGAAACAATTCTACTTCAAAATGCTGAGGCGTAAGATGATACCGATCAACGATTTTATTAACCATACGATCTGCTTCTATAAATTGTTCAAATGCTGCTACTTCTTGTTCGGTCATTATGTCCTTTATGCCAAAATATTTTTTCAGTATATATTCTTTTTTTGAACTAACACGCAATTTAAATGCCTCCCAACTCGTTAGCATTTCTTTTAAATAATCTAACCTTCTATAAGACTGGTTGAAATAGCGTATTATCTTTTTTTGCGAATACTTTGCATAGTAATAGGATGGGTCTACATAAGTGTCTAATAATGCAATAAGGCTTACTGTTTTGCCTTGTTCTTTTAATTGGCGAGCCATTTCAAAAGCAACGATCCCTCCAAACGAAAATCCAGCTATTGCATAAGGACCTTTCGGATTTATTTTTATAATTGAATCAATATATCGTGCTGCCATAGCTTCGATGGATTCAAACCAATTAGCATAACCATTAGGGCCAATTCCTTGAAAACCATAAATAGGCTGGTCTTCATCGAAGTGACTAGTTACATGTGCAAAATTTAAGATATTGAGCCCCGCCCCATGAACTATAAAAAGAGGGGTTTTACTCCCCTTTGGTTTAATAGGTACTAAATAGTCTGATGAGATTTCGTTTTCTATATTTAATAATTTGGCAAATTTTTCAACAGTTGAATGCTGAAATAAGGCGGAAAGAGGAATTCGTACGCCCGTCTTTTTCTCAATTTCAATCATTACATTTACTGCCATGATGGAATGTCCACCCAGTTCAAAAAAGTTGCTAAAAATATCAATGCGCTCTTTTTTTAAATTTACTTGCCAAATTTCTGCTATTAATTTTTCTTCATTTGTACGAGGGGCAGTATAATCTTGTTTGCTTTCCGAATTGGATTTATATTCTAATAATGCTTTGCGATCTATTTTATCGTTTAGGGTAGTAGGCATTTTTTCCAAAATATGAAAAACATGCGGAACCATGAAAGTTGGTAATTGTGATGCCAATTCATTTCGCCATAATCGAATCTGATCAAGTTCGTTAGTGATTTCAGTATTTATGATAATATAAGCAATAAGGATATCGGCTTTCGCCAAGACAATTGCCGATTTAATACCTTCAATTGACGTTAAAGCATGTTCAATTTCACCAATTTCAATTCGATGGCCTCTTACCTTAACTTGATGATCTATACGTCCAAGACACATTATTTCATTGCTGGGAAGCAGTTTTCCTAAATCACCTGAAAGATACAATATGTCACCTTTTTTATTAGAAAACACATTCGGAATAAATTTTGCGGCGGTTAATTCTGGTCTTCCTAAATATCCTTTTCCGACACCATCTCCTCCAATGGCAATTTCGCCAACGGTGTTTGGTGGCAGTAGGTTTAAGTGCTCATCAACTATATAATATTGCATGTTGGCAATAGGGCCTCCAATAGAAATTAATGTTTCGTCAGTCTTTATATGTTTACCCGAAGAAAAAATCGTTGCTTCTGTGGGACCGTACAAATTCCAAAGTTCATCACATCTTTTTATAAGTTCCTTAGCAAGTTTAGGAGGTAGTGGTTCACCACAACAAAATATTTTTAAAGGTAATTTTTTTGACCATCCGGCTTCTATAAGTATTTGGTAAGTAATTGGAGTTGCTACTACTATTGATATTTTTTCTTTGACAAGCATTTCATATAATAATCTGCCATCGCTTGATGTTTCGGGGCTAGGTAAGACTAAAGTGGCTCCTTTAAATAAAGGCAAAAATAATTCACAACTGGCTATGTCAAAGGATATTGTGGAGATAAATGGGAGTCTGTCTGTTTCCTTTATCCCTGGTTCATTTGATAATGAACAAAGTAGATTAACTAAACTTTTATTAGATATTTTAGCCCCTTTTGGTTTACCAGTTGAACCAGAAGTGTACAAAAGGTATATTATATTTTCTGGATGTACATACGTTTGAAGTTTTGTTGTAGGATATTGATGTAATGATGCCATGGCATCATCTATTAAAATGGTATTGGAACATTTTGGTAATGATAAAGACAATGCTTTGCTAGTTATCAAAAACTTAGCTTCAGAATCTTCCATCATAAATTCTATACGCTTACTTGGATATTTGTGATCAAGGGGTAGATATGCAGCTCCACATTGGATAATGGCTAAAATGGCATATACCAATTCAGGGCTTCGAGGAAATGAAACTGCTATATAATCACCGGATTGAACCCCATGTGCCTCTAAGTAATGTGCAAATTGATTTACTTTAATATGTAAATCTTGATATGATATTTTAGTATTATTATATTCAAGCGCAACATTGTTAGGTGAATTTTCTGCTTGTTTACTAAGTAATTCCGATAATGAAACATTAGGATATGGAGTTTTAGTGTCATTTAGAGTTTTGTAATCTGCTAAATAATCACCTTTTGTCAGATCTGCTAATGGGCTGTTTACGTTTGATATTAACTTATTTATAGTTTCTTCAAATGAAATCATCATTTGATTTATAGTTTCTTCCTTGAACAGTGTTGAATTATAAGAGCATTGAAAAACGGGGCCATTTTTTGATCGATAAGCATGAAGTTTGATTTCGAAGGCAGAGAATTTTCTAGGGTTAATTTTAAATTCATAAGTAAGTCCAATAAAAGAAAACACACTTTCGATATCCCGATTTAGATCTACTGTTAAAGTCACAGGTACCATAGGAACTCTGGCAGGGTCTCGAGCAATTGCCAACTTCTGAAGGAGATGTCCAAAACTAACCTGATGATTTTCATAAGCATCTAATAACTGCAGATTTCTTTGTTTTAAGTACTCTAAGAAACTAATGTTTGCGTTTATTGTACTTCGTAAAGGAAGAAGGTTTGCGCAATCTCCAATCATATGCCTCATATTGTATCGCCAATTTCCCGAAGTAGGAAAGCCTACTACTAAATCATTTTGACCTGTGAGTTTGTATAAAAACACCTCGAATGCTGAAAGTAAAATTGTTGCTAAACTGCAACCTGCACTAATTCCAATCTGTTTTAGTGAATTTATAAGATTAATGTCAATAGGAAAATCAAGTTGTTGGCTATTATAGGTTCGTAAAGAAGGTCTTATATAATCTACTGGTAATTCAATTATGGGGATTGATTCTTTATAAATATTGAGCCAAAAATCTTCTATTTGCTTAAATTCATTACTTTCTTTTAGCGAATTTACTTTTTTTGCATATTCACTAAAACGTTCTGGATTTGGTAGTTTTGGTTCTGTATTTTCAATAAATGCTGAATAAAGTACACTGAGTTCTTCTAATATTATATTGATACTTAAACCATCTCCGACAATATGATGATGAGTTAGTATTAAGATATTTTCTAAATCATCAATTTTAATTAACTTGACTTTAAATAAAGGGGCTTTTACTAGGTCGAAAAGGTGATTAACTTCTTCATTAACTATTATTTCTTTTGACTTTTCCTTTTCATTCGCTGTGAGCTGAGAAATGTTATCGTAAGATATTTTGATTTCAAAAGCTTTATATATATTCATATAGATGCCATCTGAACTAAATGAAGCTCTCAAACATTCATGACGATAAACTAAAGTGTTTACGGCATGTTGTAGTGCTTCTAGAACCAATTCTCCTTTCAATTTAATAGAATAAGATAGATTATATGCTTTGTTTGCATCGCTACTTCCTATTAAACAATCTGTCCATATTTCTAATTGTGAATTTGTTGTACGTATAATGTTTTCAATTTCAATTTCGACAGAAATCGAATCGGATTGAATTTGATTTTGCGCTTGATTTTTCATAACTAGTCTAAAATTATTTAAAAATGCAATTGTTTTTTATGCTCAATATCTTTAGAGAAATAAAAACTTAGATGTTTGCATGTTTTTTATCTATAATATCCTGAAGCATATGTGCCAGTACTTTATCATTAGGGGGCGCTACAATGTCTATATGTTCACCAGGAATATCATGAATACGCACACCCCTTAATGCCGCCTTCTTCCATCCTAGGTGAGTAGGGTCTAATTTATATTGAGAATCATTTTTCGCACGAAATAAATCCACTTCAAAATCTTGGGGTATAAGATGGTATCTATCAACTATTTTCTGAACCATGCTACTTGCTATTACAAATTGTTCATGTGCTATTGCTTCTTGCTCAGTCATTGAGTCTTTTATCCCAAAATAACGTCTTAGCAAAAACTCTTTTTTTCCTTTAATACGCATTTTTACAGCCTTCCAGCTAACGAGCATTTCTTTTAGAAAATCCAATCTTCTTCGCGTTTTATCGATATATCTTATTAGTAATTTTTGCTGAATTGTTGGATAATAATAGGAAGAATCAATATAGGTGTCTAATAATGCAATAATGCTTACTTTTCTATCTTGTGCTTTTAATTGGCGAGCCATCTCAAAAGCAACAATACCACCAAAAGAAAAGCCTGAAAGAGCATAAGGACCATTCGGATTTATTTTTATAATTTCATCTACATAATGATTTGCCATAGCTTCTATGGATTCATACCATTTATCAAAACCATTAGGTCCATTACCTTGAATTCCGTAAACCGGTTGATCCTCATCAAAGTATTTAATTACATTAGCAAAATTTAAAATATTAAGTCCTGCTCCATGTATCATAAAAAGAGGTACCTTATTTCCACTAGGTTTTATAGGAACTATACAGTCAGAATAAATTTCGCTATCAATATTTAATAATTGGGCAAATTTCTCAACAGTTGAATGTTCAAATAACTCAGATAGAGGAATTCGTTTACCAGTTTCTTTCTCAACTTTGATCATTACTTTTACTGCCAAGATTGAATGCCCGCCCATCTCAAAAAAGTTACTAAAAACATCTACACAGCTTATATTTAGTGTTTCTTGCCATATGTTTGCTATTATCTTTTCTGCTTTTGTGCGAGGCGCAGTAAATTCCGGGTTATTATTAGATTTATATTTTAATAATTCGTTACGATCTATTTTGCCGTTTAGAGTAGTTGGCATTTTTTCCAATATATGAAAATCTTGCGGTATTAAATATTTTGGTAATAGTGATACCAATACATTGCGCCATAAACTTATCTGATTACTAATATCTATAATATCCGAATTAGGAACAATATGGGCAATTAGTACATCAGAATGAGCTAACACAACAGCCAATTTTATACCATCAAGAGACATTAGCGTTCGTTCTATTTCTTCAGGCTCAATGCGATGTCCTCTTATTTTAACCTGTTGGTCTATACGTCCAAGACATTCTATTTCATTAGTAGGGAGTAGTATTCCTAAATCACCTGTACGGTAAACTATACCGTTTTTTGTCTTAGAAAATTTAGTAGTAATAAATTTTTCACTAGTAAGATCTGGTCTTTTCCAATAGCCTTTTCCAACTCCATCTCCTCCAATAGCTATTTCTCCCACATTTCCTGAAGGCAGAAGCATATTTTGTTCATTAATTATATAAAATTGTGTATTGGCAATAGGCACACCAATAGTAATTAATGTTTCATCTGACTTAATTTGCTTTTTGGATGAATATATGGTGGTTTCGGTCGGACCATACATATTCCAAAGTTCATTGCACCTTTTTAAAAGTTCTTTTGCAAGATTAATGGGCAATGCTTCTCCACAGCAAAATAATTTCAAAGGCAATAGTTTTGACCAACCCGCATCTAAAAGCATTTGATAAGTAGTAGGTGTGGCTTGAAGTAATGATATTTTTTTCTTCTCAAGCATCTCCAGCAAGAGTCTTCCATCTCTCGCAGTTTCATGGTTACTAATGATTAATGTTGCGCCTTTAGTAAGTGGTAAATACAATTCTAAACCAGCAATATCAAAGGAAATTGTTGTAATGGATAGAAGTCTGTCTGTTTCCTTTATTCCTGGTTCAATGGCTATCGTACAGAGAAGATTAACTAAGTTTTTATGAGTAATAGAGACCCCTTTGGGTTTTCCAGTAGAGCCAGATGTGTAAAGTAAATATACCACATTCTCAGGATCTATTTTTGTTTGTAACTTTGTGACAGGATATTGATTTAATGATGCGATCGCATCTTCTATTATAATTGTATTGTTTAATTGTGGTAACGATCTGTATAAAGTTTTACTGGTGAGTAAAAATTTAGCTTCAGAGTCTTCAATCATATACTGTAATCGAGATATAGGATATTCGTGATCTAATGGAAGATAAGCCGCGCCGCATTGCATAATAGCTAATAGTGAAATTATTAGTTCTGGGCATCGTGTCATTGAAACTGCAATTAAATCACCCGATGATAGTCCTTGAGTTTTCAAATAATGAGACATTTGATTAATTTTATCTTGAAGATTTTCATATGAAATCTCAATGTCAAGAAACTCTATTGCTATATTTTTTGGTGTTTGCTGAGCTTGTAAAGCAATTAAATCATGAAGGGCAATATTAGGATAGATGGTTGTTGTCGAGTTTATTTCGGAGTAATCACTACTAAAATCCTGATGCGTAATTAGTTCTAAAGTTTTTGATGGGTCTTCAACAACTTTTTGCAATATTTTTTCAAAAGACATCATCATTTTCTTGATGGTTTCTGGTTTGAAAAGTGCCTCATTGTAAGACCACTCAAAAACAAGACTTTTTTCATTACCACTGGCATTTAGGAAAATTTCAAAAGTTTCATAAACTCTAGGAATGCTTATTAATTTATAGGTTAAATTAGAAAATTGAACACCATCAGTCATACCTAAATCAATATTGAATACAATTGGCACCAAAGGGATTCGAGAAGGATCACGTGCAATATTTAGCTTTTGCAAAAGATGACCAAAACTTAATTTCTGATGATCATAAGCATCAAATAGTTCTGATTTTCGTTGTCTTAAATAGTCTTTAAAACTCATATTCGGAATTGGTTTACTTCTTAGCGGAAGTAAATTTACACAGTGTCCAATCAGATGGTTCATTCCTAATGCAGCTTGACCGGCAGAAGGAAGTCCCACTACTATATCTTCCTGACCCGTTAATTGATATAAAAACAGTTCAAAACTGGTTAACAATGTACTGACTAAACTTGAACCAACACTTAATCCAGTTTGTTTTAAATCTGATAATAGATTTGTATCTAATGTGAAATCCAACCTTTGACTTTTATAAGTTCGAAGTGATGGTCTAGGACTGTCAGTGGGTACATTTACAACAGGTATGGATTTTTCATAAATTTCATACCAAAATTTTTCAATCTCTTTGTTTTCATCACTTTCTGAAAACATTTGTTCTTCATTTGCATAGGTACTGAATGGTATCGGTACAGTGATGTCAAGTGTTTTATTTTCAACATAGGCTGAATAAATTGTACCTAAATCTTGTAGCATAATTCCAATCGACCATCCATCACAAATTATATGATGTGAGGTAATTATCAATGTATGGTTATTTTCAGAAAGTTTAAGTAAACCAACTTTTATTAATGGTCCGTGAACAAGATCAAAAATAAAATGAGTATCGTTATTGATATACTGATTTAAAGCCTTTTTTTGGGGAATTTCGTCTAAATTAGAGAGATCTAGATTGGTAACTTCTATATTAAGTTGTTTGTAAATGGACATGTAAACACCATCGGTGCTAAAAGTAGCTCGAAGTGCCTCATGTCTGTCGACCAAGGTTTGAATTGCACGATTCATGACATAGATATCCAAAGAACCAATAAATTCCATTGAAATAGATTCATTGTAGGCTCTTGCGGCATCATTTCCTCCAAAATAACAACCAGTCCAAATTTCAGATTGGGCTTTTGTTGTATAAACAACGTATTCTAATTCGGGGCCTGCAAAAGGATCAAATTTAGGAGTAACATCTAGCATATTCCCTTGAACATTTGACATATTCTCTCTACTATTTAATTTTAATTTTTTTGAATCTGATATGTTACGAATCATAATTTTTTTAATTTATTAGTAACATGTTAAAATTATTATGCTAATTAAATTTAATTTAAAATTGAATTCTTTCAGAAAAAAAATATTTTATGTTAGAAAAAATTCATTTTATAAAGGTCAAAACTGTAATCTTCAATTAATTCTTTTATTTCTAAAAATTCAACCTATTTATATTGGTTATCTTGAGAATTTAATTTATAAATTGATTTTGATATATTCACCATTCTTATTTGAATCTGCAACAAACCAAGCTGGATTGCCATTTTTATCACGACCTAATTTAGCTCCATCCACAGGTGGTTTATTGAGAATAGAAAAATTATTTACATTAGATTTTGATGGTATAGATTCAGTTTTATCAGTTATAAAGAATCCAGCTGAAACCATTTTCTCAAGGCATCTTTTGAAGGTGTTGATAATTTGTGTAAGATCTTCTTCTTTATAAGCTTCAGTCAGAAAACAAGGAAAACCATCCCAGATATGTATTCCGTTTTCACGAAGTAAAGTAAATAATAACTCACCATATAGGACATCTTCATTGAACTTGAGTCTCCACAAAGAACCAAAATGATTGATTGTCATCGGCAAATCTTTTTTCTTAAATTCGTCGTTTAATTCAGATGCTAAACGACTGGTCATCTCATTTAGTCTTTCTTGTAAAGCTGGTCCTTGTTCTTTAAGATGTATAAGGGAAGCTTTAGATGCAGCGAGTGCCAATGGGTGTCTTACAAAGGTACCAGCAAAGTAGGTAACTCCTATTTCTGGAATAGAATCATCACCATACTGCCAATGGCCGCCATCTAGAGCATCCATATATTTTCGTTTACCAGCAATAGCTCCTATTGAAAGTCCTCCACCAATTACTTTGCCATAGGTTGCAATATCAGCCTGAATGTTAAACAGAGCTTGAATTCCCCCAGGATGCATTCGGAAGCCAGTAATAACTTCGTCAAAAATAAGTGCTATGTCAGATTTACTGGTAAGCTCTCTGAGTTTATTTAGAAAATCTTTTGGTTGAAATTCAGGTCTTCTACTTTGCACTGGTTCTACGAGTACAGCTGCTAATTCATCCGCTCGTTCAGTAATTATACGAAGACTTTCTTCTGTTCCATATTCTAAAATCAACATGTTCTGAACAGATTCCGGCATAATTCCGGAAGCTGCCGGAAAAGTTACCAACTTTTTTGAGCCACGAACTAAAACTTCATCAATTATGCCGTGATAGGAGCCAGAAAATGCAACAATCAATGATCGACCTGTTACAGTTCTAGCAATACGCATGGCTCCTAATATAGCCTCAGAACCCGTATTACAAAGTGCGGCACGTTCGTGCTTTGTAAATTCACAGAGTAGATCACAAACTTCGCCCGCTAATGGATGTTGTGGGCCGACTTCAAATCCATTATCAACCTGTTTATGGATTGCTTCTTTAATAAAATCTGGTTGATGTCCAAAGAAACAGGATCCAAATCCATTAAGAGCATCAATATATACATTGCCATCTAAATCCCAAAGGCGATTCCCGCCAGATTTTTCAATGACAAGTGGATAAACTATTTCTTTAGTTAATGGTTTAAATCCAGAAACTACTCTTGGATCTGCCATAATACTTCTGTATTTTTGAGCATAAGATTTGCTTGCGCCAGTTTTTTTTGTGTAGCTTTCTACAAGTTCATTAAGAAATTCTTTTTGAGAATGACTCATTTCATTTGCTTGTTTTTCAATTTTTGGAGAGGCGCCAAATGGTTTTTGATGTTCTGCAATTTCTTCCGGTGTTCTTAAATCTTGAAGTGTGTTTTTTGTAATTATAGCTGGCTCTGATTGTTGAAATGTTTCTTGAATTGTATGGTTAGGCTGCAATATATTATTTCCTTGCAGAAGCTCCATTTGCTTTCCTAACAATTGGAGTTGCTGTGCTATCAACCCTAAAGCCGTGTTGTTTTGATTGTTTATAATAGGAGGAGTTGTATTTGTTATCGGTGAAGATGTCGCAATTATGTTTGAAACTGTTTTCGTAGGGACGGTGTTATTATACTCTTCTTTTGGAAGATTTTGATCAAGGTAATCTGCTAAGAGTGATGGCGAACCAAATTCTTCGTTGAGTTGACGAAAGGTTATAGGAAGTTTGAAATCTTTCTTTAACCGGATTGCAAGCTGAGTAAGTGTCAATGAATCTAAGCCAAGGTCAAGAAAACTTTGAGATGATGCATCATTTGGGTAATCTATACCAGATGTTTGGCTTACAATTGAAGAAATATTGCTAAGAAGAGTAGTTTTTCTCATCGGTTTATTTTCATTAAGATTACTAATTGAATTTTGAGCTGTAATTACATTAGGTCTTGAATTTTGTATTTCGAAACTTAGAGGGTCGATCCAACAAAGCTTGCGGTCGAAAACATAACTGGGTAAATCAACTTTTTGCCTTTTTTGGTGTGAATAAAAGGCATCCCAATCAGGTTCAATTCCTCTAAGCCACAATTCACCTAATGCATTTAGTAAGGAATTGTATTCGTTTTCTTGATTCTTAGGCGACAATAAACTTGTAAATGCAGGAATTATTTTGCCTACTCCTTGTTGTTTTGTCAAAGTCGATAATGTCTGTCCTGGACCAATTTCTAAAAAAATAGGATCTTCTAATTTTAATAAGGTATCTGCGGCATTTGCAAATCTGACAGTGCTGCGCAAATGGGTTGACCAATATGTCGGATTAATGGCTTCGTCATCCTTAAGCCAAGTTCCTGTAACGGTAGAGACAATAGGTAAAGTTGGCTTGTTTAAATGAATTTTTCTCACCTCTGTTTCAAAAATCTCCAAAACTGGATCCATCATAGTGGAATGAAATGCATGACTAGTAAATAATAATTTATTTACAATCTCCTTTGCTTCCAAAGATTTGGCGAATTCTGCTACGGTATCATCTTCACCTGCAACTACGCATAAAGCATTGGAGTTTATAGCCGCAATTGAAAGTGTTTCTGGAAGGATATCTTTTAATTGATCTTCTGATAGTTTTACTGATAGCATACTTCCTCCTGGAAGTTCACTTACTAGTCGACCTCTAATAGCTATTAAATGTAAAGCATCTTGTAAATTAAAAATTCCCGCTAGATGAGCCCCTACAAATTCACCTATACTGTGCCCACAAAAGGCAGTTGCATTGATACCCCAACTTAACCAAAGTTGAGATAAAGCATATTCTGTCACAAATAAAGCAGGCTGCGTGAAACGGGTGTTTTTCAATTTTGCTTCCGTTTCTGCAGTTACTATTTCAGGATATAAAATTTCACGAATATCTAATTTTAATTCATCTAATAAAAAAGCAGCACATTTATCTATTGCTTCTTTGTAAACTTTTTCGTTTTTGTATAGATTCATACCCATTTGAGAAAATTGAGATCCTTGTCCGGGGAAAAGAAAAACAAGTTCGCTAGGTGCTATTTTTAAGACTGTATTTTTAATGCTACTCTTTTTGGAATAAAGTAATTCCTCACTTGCATCAACAGTATTGCCTGATAAAAGAAAGCTTCTGTGTATAAAGGCGTCACGTGTTTTATTTAGTGAAAAAGCAACGTCTGCCAATGGTAAATCAGGTGTTGATTTAAGAAAATTGCCTAATTCAGTTTCATAACCTTTTAAGCTGTTTTCTGACTTGGCTGACCACAATAGTAATTGTAGAGGTCGGCTTGGACCTGAAATTTTTGGCTCAATTGGGTATTCTTCCACTACTAGATGTACATTTGTCCCACCGACGCCAAACGAACTTACACCCGCTCTAAGTGGACCATCAGATTCCCAATTGCGTAATGTAGAATTTACAAAAAAAGGACTGTTTTCAAAATCTATTGCTGGATTTGGGCTATTAAAACCAAGAGAAGGCGGTATGAGCTTGTTATTCATAGCCAGAATTGTTTTTATCAATCCAGCTACCCCGGCAGCAGCAGTGAGATGCCCCATATTGCTTTTTATTGACCCTATTGCACAAAAACCATTTTTAGGTTGTTCACCAAAAGCCATTTTAAGTCCTTCAATCTCAATTGGGTCACCCATAGGGGTTGCTGTTCCGTGAGTTTCTACATAACTGATAGAGTCTGGTGTAACTTTTGCGTCTTGTATTGCTTTCATAATAGCAACAGCTTGTCCTTCTGTACTTGGAGCTGTAAAACTACCCTTGTTGCCGCCATCATTTGTTATTCCTATTCCTTTTATAATTCCGTATATTTTGTCACCATCTTTTTGGGCTGCGTCTAAACTTTTTAGAAGTACAACACCAGCTCCATCACTAAATACGGTTCCCTTTCCCAATGCATCAAAAGAACGACAATGTCCATCCGGACTTAGCATAGAGCCTTCCTGATAGAGATGTCCACTAAAAATAGGTGCAGTTACACTAGAGCCACCGGCAAGTGCAATATCACATTGATTATTTCTAATTCCTTTTACAGCTTCAGCAATGGTGAGGAGTGAGGTTGAGCATGCAGAATGGATACTTAATGTCGGACCCTTTAAGTTTAGATGATAAGCAGTTCTTGAGGAAATGTAATCTTTCTCATTAACAGTTTCAGCTTGAAGATATCCTACGCTATCTAGTATTTCTTTGTTAGTGAGGATATTTTTTTTATAATAGGTATTAGTCCCAGCACCTGCATATACTCCTATACTACCATTATAGTGTTTTGGTAAATAGCCAGTTTGCTCAAGGGTTTCCCATGCGATTTCTAAAAACAAGCGTTGTTGAGGATCCATTACTTCAGCTAGCTTTGGATTTATTCCAAAAAAGGCAGCATCAAATGTATTTGCAGAAGGTATAATACCACGAGCATTAACATAAAGGGGATCATTGCGAAACGAACTAGGAATGGTAGGATCAAGTTCTTCAGGTTTGAAAAAAGTAATTGTTTCTTTTCCTTCTTTTAAAACGTCCCATAATTTGTTTATTGATTGTGCTCCAGGAAACCTTCCTGCCATACCAATAATAGCAACATCTCTTGATTCCCTATCCAGTTTAGGTTTTGAAAAATCTGGCGTACTGTTTGATTTTTTTGTTACTTCTAAAAATTTACAAAGAGTTGATATAGTTGGATATTGATAGATATTGGTAATTGATATATTTAAGTTAAAGTGTTTTTTAAGTATGGTTACTACACGTTGCGTTAAGAGAGATGTCCCTCCCATTTCAAAAAAGTTGTCATCAATGCCAATTATGGGTATTTGCAACTGTTCACTCCAAATTTTTACAATTTCTTTTTCGATTTTTGTTGTTGGTTTTCTTAAGAGAGGTGCTGAATCTGGTCGAACGTATTCCGGAAGAGGTAAATTGTTTTTATCTATTTTTCCATTTGTTGTTATAGGAAAATCATTGACCCACATAAAGAATTTGGGAACCATAAATTCAGGAAGTATCTCCTCAAGCTTGTGTCGAATACTGTTTGTTTCCTGAATTTTCCCAACAGATTGTAAATAAGCAACCAAGCTGGGTTCTCCACCTATGTGATTGCTTATCAGTATTGTAGATCTTTTTATTTCAGGAAGATTATTTATTACTGACTCTATTTCTCCCAATTCTATACGGTGCCCCCTAACTTTTACTTGTTGATCAATTCTCCCCAAGCATTGCACATGTCCATTAGGTAAAAGTTTTCCTAAATCACCAGATAAATACATTTTTTTATCGGATTCTTTCTGGAAAGGATTAGGCACAAAACGTTCGTTTGTAAGTTCAGGTCGATTTAAATATCCTAAAGACACACCATCTCCAGCGATAACAATTTCTCCTACTTCACCATGATTTACAGGCATTCCTTCGGTATCTAATAAATAAACTTGAGTATTGGCAATGGGTTTTCCTATAGTTATTGGATTATCATTTATTGATATTTGGGTAAGAAAAGAGCATACAGTAGTTTCTGTAGGTCCATAAATATTCCATAATTCCCTGCATCGAGAAAGTAATTCATGTGCTAAAGGTATCGGAACAGGTTCTCCTCCGATTAAAGCTTTTATATTCAAAGGTTTTTCCCAACCCGAATCAAGTAGTATTTGCCATATACTTGGCGTCCCCCACATAACTGTAATTTTGTCATCAACAGCTTTTTTAAGTAAAAGTTGTCCATCTCTCCTAGTTTCTTCATCGACAAGGACTACGCAAGCTCCATAGAGTAAAGGAAGGTAGATTTCCATTACCATAGCATCAAAGGAGATTGTTGTTACTGCAAATATTTTGTCAGTTGCACAAATTCCTGGGGCTGCACCCATAGAATAGATAAGATTAATTACATTACAATGTGCAACTTCAACGCCTTTTGGCTTTCCAGTAGATCCGGACGTATAAATTATATATGCAGCAGATTCAGAATCAACCTTAAGGTTTATAGGCTCTATTGGTAAATCTGCTAGCGCATTTAAAATAGCCGCAATAGGAAGCGAAGTAATTTTATTTGAAAAGTTCCTTTTTGAGTTTAAACCTATGTAAAAAGCTGCATTTGAATCTTCAATCATTAAATCCAGTCTTGCATCTGGATATGAAGTGTCTATAGGAATGTATGATGCACCACATTGTAAAACAGCAAAAAGAGAAGTAATTAGTTCGGGCGATCTATTAAGTGAAACAGCAACAATTTGTCCAGGTCTCAAACCTTGAGACCAAAGATAATTAGCCATCTGATTTATCATCTTTCCTAATTCGCCGTATGATATCTGTTTGTCTTCAAACTCAAGTGCGGTAGAGGTAGGGGATGTTTTTACTTGCTCTGCAAAAAGCCCATGCAATGTGCTTTTTGGATACGCCATCTTAGCTCCATTTATCGTATAATCCAAATTATTATTATTCGATCTTGCCATGATAATTTATGTTAATTTCAATTTTGTATAAAAAACATCAAAATTTATATTAATCTTAAAAAGCGTAATTTAAATCCAATAAAATATAATATTAGAGTTATATCATTGCTTCTTTTTTTTATTATTTAAACATTTGCAATTCTATGCTTTGTTAAAAACAAAAAATTAAAATTATTTTTGGTCATTAAATAATATTCATTGAATACAAAAAGAATATGTTTTTAATAGACTGTTAATCAAAAGAAAGAAAAAAAAATTATTAAAACTTGCATTTTCTGTAGAAAGCTATTATTCTCGATGAATAACATATTTTAGATTATTTTATTAAATAGAAATAGAGTTTTTGGCTTAAAATATTGTTTTTTATTTGCTGTACTGTTGGACCTTTTTTTTTCACTTCAAAAATTTTGGGTGTCATTTTGATGTAGTAAATTCTAATTCCTATTTGGTTAAGATTTTTTTAGAAATATTTTCAAATATAAAATTTGCTAATTGCACAAGATGTATGCTCCTTAAGCAATGCAATAAGCGTAAATTTATATTTATGAATAAAATGCGGATGAGCGATTTTCCCAATCTTCTTGATTTTATTTTAATCAATAAATTAGGCCTTAATTAAACAAGTATTTTTAAGTAATAACCAATAACTGAATTTTTAAATGCATTAATCTAAAAAATAAAATAAAGGGAACTATAAATGTAATTAATAAAAAAATTAAACGTTTTATTAATGTCATATAGTTGATTAAAATTATGATATTCGATCAATATGTTTTTTTTAAAGTAATATCTTATCATCTACTTTTTTAGTGATTTATTGAATAGTGAAATTGCATTTATATCTCTTTATTAAATGTAGGAATAATGTCAATTAAAATACATATTTTACGCTTTTAATCGTAAATAGTGTTAATTATATCGGTTTTTTTTTTTTTTAAATAGTTTTGCAATGAAATTATTTTAAATTATTAAAAAGCCTTATAAACAGTGAAGCATCCAAACTTAAAATTTATAAACCTACTCATTATCATGATGTTGTTTTTTTCTTTTAAAGGTATTAGCCAAATTACCCAAGGGAATTCGAACAATATTATGGGGAACATAAATGCATCTGGCAGCAATGCATCTGGTAGTTCTGGTACAGTTGCCTATTCAATAGGACAAGTATTTTATACCTATATAGGAGAATCGGTTTATAGTGTAGCTCAAGGCGTACAACAGGAAGAAAATAGTGAAACTTTAGAGACGCCAGAAAATGTCAAACCCAAAATAGAAATAGCTGTTTTCCCAAATCCAACAACAGATTATATTAACATAGTTATGGAAGGATTTGAGTCGGAAAAAGGTCCTCGATCCTATCAGCTTTATGACTATCTAGGAAGGCTTTTAAAACAAAACACAATTAATGAAACTGAAACTCAGGTTAATTTAAGTAATCTAAGTTCTTCTATTTATATACTTCGAGTATATGTCAACAATGCAGTTTTGAAAACAATTAAAATATTAAAAAAATAAAAAAATAAAATAATGAAACTTACACTTACCATACTATTATTTGTGACTGTTACACTAAATGTTTTTGCACAGTCACCAGAAAAAATGAGTTATCAAGCAATTATTAGAGCACAAGATAATACCCTGGTTACAAATTCGAATATAAGTCTTAAAATTATTGTACATCAAGGTACAGTATCAGGAACTAATGTTTATGAAGAAAATCATTCCGTTAAGACCAATAACAATGGGCTTGTTTCTCTTGAAATTGGAACAGGGAATATTGTTAATGGCACTTTTGGTAGTATAGCCTGGGAAAAAGGGCCGTATTTTATTGAAACAAAAGTAGATGTATCTGGAGGAACAAATTATAATATTATTGGTGTTACACAACTTTTGAGTGTGCCTTACGCATTACATTCAATAACTGCTGAAAGACTAGTAGGGAATAGCAACACTACAACTCCTGCTAGAGCCGTAATTGTTCCATTTACTTCTTCTAGAAGCATTGCTGTATCAGATATAAATAATACAATAGAATGTACAACATCAGCAACATTGACATTGACTTCCGGATTTGGTAGCATGGCAATAGGTGATTCTATTAACTTAGAAGCTCATAATGGTGCTGTTTTAACAATACAGGCATCTGCAGGTGTAACAATTAACTATACTACAAGTGGCAACGCAAAGTTTAGCAGTTCTGCTGGAAATGTAAGATTTGGATTTCTTAGAAAATCAGGTGTAAATGCCTATATAATATCAGGACAATGAAATATCTAGTTTACTTTTTATTCTTTTCAGTAATTGGTTTTTCACAGAATTACCAATACGCAATTGAAGAGGCTCAAAAAACACTTCCAGTTCCACCAACTGGATTAGTAGCAAGTCAAATTACACAAATTAGTGCAGATTTAACTTGGACTGCTTCAGCTACTAATACTTCTGTTTCAAGTTACGGGATATATAGTAATAATAATTTGTTGGCTAAATCTGTAGGAGCAGGGACGACTTATAAAGTAACTGGATTAACTCCTGAAACAACATATACTTTCACCGTTAGAGCCACTGATACTGCAGGTATCACTTCTGTTGATAGTAATCCAGTGACTTTTACGACAGCTAAAGTGGCTGGAATAAATAATCAATTGGAAGAAATTGAATATTTTAAGGCCTATTTATTACCGCTTGCGCAAAAAGCGACTCTCCAAGCTGCCTTAGATAAGTATGGCTCTGTACGATTGGAAAAAGGGGATTACTCCGGTGTAAATATAGTAATGCATAGTAATCAAAGGCTATATGGATACCCATCATTATCTAAAGTATCAAATATAACAATAGCAGCAGGGAGTTCTAATGTTCATTTAGAAGATTTATTACCTGCCGATAGCTTCATAACGCTTCAAGCGGGCGGTGTTATTTCAGGCTGTACTTTTAAATCAATTAAATGGGCAATTTTAAGAGGTACAAATATAATGCTTGAGAATAGTTCGTTTATAAACTATGGCGGACATATACAATTAGATTGTAGTCAGTCAGGCTATTTTAGAAATAATAAGATAATTAAACACCAGTCGGGTACAGTTTCTAACATTCTTGTGTTGAAAGGTAATAGCACCACTCCAAGTTATGGTAATGTACATTTGCACTCTAATTTTTTGACACCCCACGGAGATGCTACCGATCTTGACGGCTTACAATCTGCTACTTTTGTAGGTATAGACGCTGAGAGTTGGAATTTTACTGGAGAAGGAACAAAAGCAATGTTCTCTGCCAAAAACATGGGTAATGTTAAAATAACTGATTTTGGTGGAGGAAATGGTGGTTCTCCTTTTAAAACTCCTTCTTATGATGTTGATGCTAATAATCTTTTCTTTCTAAATAAATATAATAACTATCCGACTGATGTTTTATCTTTAAAAACGAATATGTTTTTGGTAAATGGTATAGGGCCATATATACGGAAGGCAGGAACAGTTACTGGTTTTGATCTTTTAGGAAATCTAGAGTTTAGTAATGCCATCAAGTATAATGGTGTTGAACAAATTGCAGCTATGACAAATAGTTCGGTAATTACAACTCTTACAAATACTATTAAGGGAACTCAATACACGCCTTGGACTAGGCCCAATTGGGAAATATTGCCAGACCCTTTAGGGGCAAACTGGAAAACAGATAGAGTAGGGAAACCTGATCAAACAAGCTATATACAAGGCTTAATTGATACTAAGGGCATTGCTGAATTACCCGAAGGAGTTTTTTATATAAAGTCAACTTTGAAGATGCCACTGGATAATAAGCATGGTATTTTTGGAAAAGGAACTGGAAAAACTGTTATCGTTGGTTTAACTGATGATTTTCCTCTAATATCTCTTGTTGGAGGTAAAGATGGTAATTTTACATTGGCGAACCTGACACTTCAAGGAGGGAGTATTGGTGTGTATGCTTCCACAGATTATGGTTCACAAAATATAGCATATCAAAACATGAAGTTTGTTGTATTTAGAAATCAAAATTATGGTATACACTTAAAAAAAACTGGTGGTTTTGATAATAACTTTCTTGAAAACTTAGGTTTTGTTAATTGTAATATTGGATTTTTTCAAGAACCTACTGCTGGAAATAGTGGAGAGGATAATTCTGCTTATGTAGACAAAACTATGTTTTATAAAAATCAATATATAAATTGTGGTATTGCGATTTCTATGTTAGCCACAAGAGCAGATAATTTAGATGCCTGGGTAGATTGTAAATTTGATGGAGGCAAAACAGCTCTTGCTTTAGCCGGACAGAATTATCCAATAGTTGCAAATTGTGACTTTACTAACTATAGTGGAGTGAATGTTATAAATTCTAATTCGATCTCCATGTACAATTCAAATGTATATAACAATAAGATAACTGGTTCAACAATAATTTCTTCTTATACTAATATTGAAGGATGTAAATTCTTAGACAGCTCTAAAATGTTTTCTCCAATGCTATATACTTCGCTAAATAACCATATTATCAATTCAGTTATCACAGGGAATGTTTTAGCAAATGTTCCTGCAAATCAGGGATATGGAAAAGAGTCAGCTGTTTATGCAAATAGTACATTATTGTCAAATCCAACATTAAGTAAATTATTAGTGAATGTAAAAGAAGGTGTTCCAACAATAGTAATAAATGCAACACCAGACCCTTACCCGCAACTTTTAGTGACACAATAAAAAACAAATTTCAAAAGTTATAAGATTTTAGAGGTTCAGATTAATGCTTGGTTAATCTGAACCTCTAATTTTTTTAGCTATAATTATCTTTATTAATGTCAGTGCTTTTAGGATTACTTTTTGTTTTATGTCAGAATTCACTACTTATTGATTATTTCCTTTTTTATGATATAACCTCTGTAACGATAGGTCAAGTTGCTGGATTATTTCTTTACAAATTTCACCAATTAACTGTTTAAAATTTTCGATTTCACCAAAACTAAATTTATTGGCCTTTTGTTACCATTCCCCCCTTATTCTCAAATAGACGCTGTAATGCTTCGCATCTTATTATTTATTGACAGCTTTTCATTCCCAACGCTTTTAAAAAAATCTTTGTTAATGCGGATTAGCCATTAATGAATATGATCTGATCACGATTAATTTAAAGACGTATTTTTGCATTTAAATTATTTTTTCTTACAAAGAGCAAATTCTCTTATACTCATAATAAATATGTTGTAAATTATTATCTTACATTTTATGTCATTTGTACTTTAAGTATAAGTGTCGAAGTGCTATAAAATTATACATATTTGTATTTAATCGGATTTTAAAATCCTTTGAACTGATTTATTATTAAAAACTGAAAACTATGTATATTTTTGATCAAAATAAAAAATGAATGATAAAATAAAAGGTTATTTAGTTTTTAATTGACCTTAATAATAATTAAATAATTACTATAAATAAAAGGTCTAAATTTTTTTGAAAGAGTAAACAAAAACAAATTAATGCTTTATCTATTAGACTTTGTTAATTGTTTGAATATTAGGATGATAATTTCAAATATCAATTATTTATAATGTTTGTTTTTATGAAATATACTGTATACGAAAATATTAGAAAGATAAGAGAATTAAAAAATTTAACTAGAGAATTTGTTGCCGCTGAATTAAAAATGAGTACCAGTGGGTATGGTAAAATTGAAAGAGGAGATGTTGATTTAACTATTTCTAAATTAATTGAAATTTCAAAAGTGTTAGAGGTTTCAACAGAGTTTATATTTAAATTCGATGTTTCAATTTTTTTTAACGAGGTCAAATAGAATATATAATTTATGCTATTTGTAATGTTTTATTAATGAGGTTTAATCGATTATAATTTAGTAATAAAAAATAAGGATATGGAAAATTACTATTCAAAAATTAAAGAGTATCGGTTAGAAAACAATCATACTCCTGAATACATAGCTATTCAAATGGAAATCAGTGTAAAAAATTACGAAAAGATTGAGAACGGAATTGTTGATCTCAAATTGTCAAAACTGGATAAATTAGTTAAGATTTTAGGAATCAAAAAAAGTGAAATTTTCAAAATGGACAATTAATAGTTTTAAACAACAATTATTTAATTTATTTTTTGAAGGAAGAGATTAAAGTTAAGAATGAGATTTCTTCCCTCTATATTTTGTTTTGTTTATTTGTGTTTTACTTTTAAAACATATCCTATAGATTCTAAAATTAAAACATAGTGTGTTTTAGTAATATCTTTTACAACTGCATTTTGCTCACAAAACGGGCCTGAATTTAATTTGATTTTATCTCCAATTTGATATTGCATAACTGAAATCTCTGTTGCAGTATCTCCGGAAGTAAGCCACTCTTTTATAGTTTCAATTTCTTTGTCTTTTACAACGGCGTGTCTCCCTAACCAAAATAAATACCTAACAACTCCAGGTGAAAGAAATACCATATTTCTATCTTTTTCTGCAATTTGCACAAACATATAATGATTGAATAATGGCACTTCTACCTTAACTTTTCTGTCTGATCTTTGCACGACTTTTTTTATCATGGGACAATAGCAGTTTACCCCAAGCTGTGTTAATTGTTCAGTGGCTCTTTTTTCCCATTTTGGTTTCGTGTATACTACATACCATTTCATGATTCTAGGTTTTAGTTCATAATTATTAACGTTCCGTGTAGCAGAAAATATTATAACGTCTTGAATATTAAATTTTTGTGTTTTTATCTAAAAGGTCGAATTATAAGTATCACTACAATTTATTTTTGTAAAATTAATTTCAGACAACCCTATTTACATACTATTTTTATGTTGTTTTTTCCTGATTAAGACTTTTTAGCAACTAAAATATTGTTTTATATCTTTAAGACTATCTTAATTTTGGTCTGAATTAGGAAATCATATTAATGATTTGATTTTCAATTTTTTTATTCTTGAGATTTAAATAATTTTTGGAATAATTAATTAGCTATAATTAATTAGCTATAATTTTTAGTTTTTATACCCCATAAATTTTTCTTTTTGGATAGTTCAAATGTAACTATTCACGGGGAACCCTTATTCAATTTTTTAAAAAATCATTTTGAAACCTAGGAAATACGGTTGTGATATTTTTACAATTTAATGTGTATGACAAAAAACTTTTTATTAATTCTAAATACAATCAGATGAAAATAGGAATAACCTTTAGTGCTTTTGATTTATTACATGCAGGGCACGTTAAAATGCTTGAAGAAGCGAAACAAAACTGTGATTATTTAATTGTTGGTTTACAGACAGATCCGACTTTGGACCGCCCAACAAAAAATAAACCAACTCAAACTGTAGTCGAACGTTATATTCAACTCAAGGCGTGCAAGTTTGTTGATGAAATAGTTCCATACGCTACTGAACAAGATTTAGAAGATATTTTAAAGTCTTTTACTATTGATATGCGAATAGTAGGTGATGAATATAAAGACAGGGATTTTACAGGAAGATCTTATTGTGAAGAAAAAGGAATACAGCTATATTTTAATACCAGAGACCATCGTTTTTCGAGTACTAATCTGCGTCACGAGGTGTATCAAAAAGAACTTTTAAATCCACACTAATGTTAATTAGTAATAATATAACTCATGTAGTTTTAACGGGCGGAATTGGTAGTAGACTATGGCCACTTTCCAGAAAAAACCATCCTAAACAATATCTTGAGCTTTTTGATGGGCAATCTCTTTTTGAAAAAACAGTGGTTCGTAATGAAAAAGTATCCGATAAAATGATAGTGGTTGGAAATATTGAAAATTATAAAATGAGTAACGATATTATGTCTAGATTCAATAAGGCATATACTCATATTGTTGAAGCAGTGCCAAGAAATACTGCAGCTGCAATTGCTTTTGCAGCATTTGCATCAAAATCACAAGAGATATTATTGGTTACTCCTTCAGATCATGTTATAGAGGGCAGTGATTTATATGATGTTGCTTTAAAACAAGCAATTGAATTGGCCAATCAAGATTATTTGGTAACTTTTGGTATAAAACCCATTAAACCAGAAACCGGTTATGGCTATATAGAATTTGAGAATGATGATGTAATAGCATTTCATGAAAAACCAAATTTGGAAAAGGCAATCACTTATCTCGAAAAGAGTAACTATTTTTGGAACAGCGGATTGTTTTGTTTCAAATCAGAAAAGTTTTTAAAAGAACTTGAAAAACAAGAACCGGAAGTATATTTAGCTTCAAAATTAGCATGGGAAGCAAATAAAAACGGATTTTTAGATTATGATTTATCTCTAAATATTCCTTCTATAAGCGTTGACTATGCAGTAATGGAGCGAAGTAAAGATATTAAAGTGGTAGCAGCACATTTTGATTGGTCTGATTTGGGTTGTTTCGAATCAGTTTATGATTACTTAGTTCAAAAAGATTATCCAATAGATTCAAATAGAAATATTGTCATTGGAACTTCCAAGCACACCACCTTCATTGGTGTTAGAAATTGTATTTTAATATATACTGACGATGCCTTAATGGTCTTGCAGAAAGAAAATTCTCAAGATGTAAAACAAGTTTACCAACAATTAGAATCCATTGCTTCTCCATTACTATAAAAACAGAATTTCAATTGGAAAAATGATTATTAGTTTTGAAAAATATAATAAATAATCTAAATTATAAAAAGTGTCTCAACATAAGATTTTGATTATCGTTTAATAAATAACGCGAAAAAATGATTGACAAAGATTCCATAATTTATATTGCTGGGCACAATGGAATGGTTGGAAGTGCTATATGGAGAACCTTGGCTGCCCAAGGATATCTAAACATTATAGGTGCTTCAAGCAAAGAATTGGATTTAAGAAAACAAAAAGATGTTCGCGACTATATCCGAAAAACAAAACCGGATGTTATTATAGATGCAGCTGCAAAAGTGGGTGGTATTCTTGCAAACAATGATTTTCCATATCAATTTTTAATGGAAAACATGCAAATTCAAAATAACCTTATTAACGAAGCCCATCGTTTGGGTGTAGATAAGTTTATTTTTTTAGGCAGCTCTTGTATTTATCCCAAATTGGCACCGCAGCCATTAAAAGAAGAATATTTACTAACGGGTCCTTTGGAACCAACCAATGAGTGGTATGCTTTGGCCAAAATTACTGGTGTAAAAGCATGCGAATCCATTCGCAAGCAATTTGATAAAGATTTTGTGAGTTTGATGCCAACAAATTTATACGGTACTCATGATAATTTTGATTTGAACAGTTCACATGTTATGCCGGCTATGATACGTAAATTTTATGAAGCCAAGCAAAATAATAATGCAGTAGTGGTCCTTTGGGGAACTGGTACACCTAAGCGAGAATTTTTGTTTGTAGATGATATGGCAAAAGCAGTTGTGTATGCTTTAGAAAACCAACTTCCTGATTATTTGTATAATGTAGGAACAGGAGAGGATTTAACTATCAAGGAATTAGCAACTAAAATCCAAAAAATTATTGGGCATACTGGCGAAATTATCTGGGATGACACGAAACCCGACGGAACACCAAGAAAATTAATGGACGTTTCTAAAATGCATAACATCGGATGGAAACATCAGGTAGATTTAGAGGACGGAATAAAAAAAACCTACAAATGGTTTTTAGAAAATATTGAAAATTTCAAAACAAATCAGTTAAAAGGCTAATCTTTAGTATAAACTATTATATATACTAAACAGTATAGGATCGGAATTGTTCCTTTTCATTTATAATTTAAGACTCTTTATTTCAGATTTTCGAAAATTTACTCTTATACACTGCCGTTTGCCAATTTCTTTTTGCAATAAGGGCTGCCTCATTATTGCCTTTACGCCACAAGACCTTGTACTTAATTATTACAACATTAATCAAATGAAAAAAACTGCCCTCATTACTGGAGTAACAGGACAAGATGGAGCCTATTTAAGTGAATTTTTATTAAAAAAAGGTTATATCGTACACGGATTAAAAAGAAGGACTTCTTTATTTAATACAGAGCGAATTGATCATTTGTACCAAGACCCACATGTAGAAAACAGGAATTTCATTTTGCATTATGGAGATATGACTGATAGTACAAATTTGACACGTTTGATTCAACAAATTCAACCCGATGAAATCTATAATTTAGCAGCCATGAGTCATGTTGCAGTTTCATTTGAAACTCCAGAATATACTGGAAATGCTGATGGATTAGGAACCCTACGTATTTTGGATGCGGTTCGTTTTTTGGGACTAGAAAAAAAGACTCGCATTTATCAGGCATCGACTTCGGAGTTGTATGGTAAAGTGCAAGAAGTACCACAGTCAGAAACGACTCCTTTTTATCCGCGTTCGCCATATGCAGTTGCGAAGATGTATGCTTTTTGGATTACCGTAAATTATAGAGAAGCTTATGGGATGTTTGCTTGTAATGGCATATTGTTTAATCATGAATCTCCCATTCGGGGAGAAACTTTTGTAACACGTAAAATTACAAGAGCTACTTCAAGGATTGCTTTGGGATTACAAGATAAATTATATTTAGGAAATCTAGATGCAAAACGCGATTGGGGACATGCCAAAGATTATGTAAGAATGATGTGGATGATTTTGCAGGCTGATACCCCTGAAGATTGGGTAATTGCCACGGGAACAACCACTCCAGTACGTGACTTTGTTCGTATGAGTTTTGCCGAAGTGGGTATAGAATTAGAATTCAAAGGTGAAGGCGTAGAGGAGAAAGGTTATGTAAAATCATGTAGAGACCCAGATTATCAAGTTGAAATTGGAAAAGAAGTATTGGCAGTAGATCCAAAATATTTTAGACCTACAGAAGTAGATTTACTAATTGGAGATCCTTCAAAAGCCAAAACAAAATTGGGTTGGAAATGTCGATACGATTTAGCTGCATTGGTGAAAGATATGATGCAATCAGATTTAGCCCTTATGAAAAAAGAACAATATTTGAAAGATGGAGGCTATACTACTTTAAATTATTTTGAGTAGCCGGTAAAAACGGATGTTGATGCTTCAATTGATACTGCAGATATTTGGAAAAAAGTAGGCCAATCATTTGTAAAATAAATCTATATTTTAACCATTTTATTTCCAATTCTTGAAAGATAAATTAGCTCAGCTCAAACAACACCCTAAATATGATTCCATACTCAATTGGGGTAAGTTAATCTCCATTACTGGAGGCGCTCAGATTATTTTGCAAGCTGTAGGTTTTGCAAGTGGTATTTTAATTATACGTTTATTGCCTGTGCAAGAGTATGCTTTGTATACATTAGCCAATACAATGCTGGGCACTATGACAGTTTTGGCAGATGGAGGCATTTCTTCGGGAGTAATGGCACAGGGTGCGAAAGTTTGGCAAGATAAAGAAAAGTTAGGCAGTGTTTTGGCAACAGGGCTTGATTTACGCCGAAAATTTGCGATAGGCAGCCTAATAGTTGCTACGCCTATTTTAATTTATTTGTTGTTTCATAATGGCGCTTCTTGGTTGACAACTCTACTTATTATTGCTTCATTAATTCCAGCTTTTTTTGCAGCCTTGTCTGATACTTTATTAGAAATAGTACCAAAACTGCACCAAGATATCCTACCATTGCAAAAAAATCAAGTAGTGGTTGGACTCGGCAGGCTCTTACTTACAGGATTGACAATGTTTATATTTCCATGGACTTTTGTAGCAATATTAGCCAACGGAATACCACGGATTTATGGGAATATAAAATTGCGAAAAATAGCTCACAGTTTTGTTGATAAAAATCAACCACCAGATTTGGGGATTCAAGCCGAAATTATGCAAATGGTGAAAAAAATTCTGCCTGGAGCCATTTATTATTGTGTTTCAGGCCAAATTACGATTTGGTTTATTTCAATTTTTGGCAAAACCGAATCTGTTGCACAATTAGGAGCTCTGGGTAGATTTGCGATTTTACTTTCTTTGTTTAGCGTTTTGATTAGTACATTAGTAATACCGAGATATGCCAGACTTTTAGAAAATAAGGTTCTATTATTCAAACGATTTATTCAAATCTTTTTTTCGCTTATTATTTTAATATGCTTTATTTTGATTTTGGTTTATTTGTTTTCAGATCAATTATTGTGGGTTTTGGGTAAAAATTATTATGGACTTAAAAGTGAATTAATATTAAGTATTGTAGGTACCTGTATTGGTCTTATTGGGGGTGTCTTTTTTTTACTTTATACAAGTAGAGGATGGGTGATTAATCCGCTCTTTTCAATTTCAATTAGTTTAATGTCTATAGGTATTGGTGCATTTTTGTTTAATGTAGGAACTCTAAATGGAGTATTAATCTTTAATATATTTCTAGCCATTATTCAAGTCATTCTGCATGGTGGCTATTGTCTAATAAAAATAATAGATATTAAATGAGGTCAGCTGTTTGTACACTTTTTGAAGGAAATTATCATTATGGTTTGGCTGCGTTATCCAATTCGCTTTATAATAATGGGTTTAGAGGAGACATATTTGTGGGTTATAGAGGTAATCTGCCTCCTTGGGCAAATTCAGCTTATGAAAACCCGAATCTTGAATGGGACAATGCTAAAACTCTGAAACTTGAGGAAGATTTCAAAGTTCATTTTCTGCCACTAGTAACGGATTGGCATTTGGCGAATTTAAAACCTGATTTTATGTTAAACCTTTGGGCTACCAGTGCCAAAGATGCCGAATCACTATTTTATTTTGATCCAGATATAGTAATTAAATGTAGTTGGTTATTTTATGAAAAATGGGCAAATTTTGGGGTGGCCTTGGTTCATGAAATCATATCAAATGACTGTCCTCCTAACCACCCTAAACGATCAATTTGGAAAGAAGTTATAGATAAAATGAATATGAAAGTTGAACGAGAAGTTCATTCTTATATTAATTCAGGCTTTTGTGGAGTTAAAAAAAGTAATATTGATTTTTTAGCAACATGGTCAAAGGTAATTCATTCATTTGTTGATTCATTCGGGTTTAGCATTAAGCATTTTGAGTTTACAAATTTTCAGCCTTGGGATATTTTTTTTGCTGGTGATCAGGACGCTTTCAATATTGCAGCAATGTGCAGCAAAGCGCCTTTGTCAGAGATGGGGCCAGAAGCAATGGATTTCATTCATGGAGGTTTTACTATGTCACACGCAGTTGGTGGTCCTAAACCATGGAATAAATCTTTTATTTTATTTGCATTGAAAGGAATACCTCCTTCATTTCCTGATAAAGCCTATTGGAAAAATGTGGGACTTCCTATAGCGACCTGCAATAAAAGCACAATTAAAATAAAAAATTTAAGTATTAAAATTGCTTCAGTAATTGGGCGATTTTATAGAAAATATTAGCCATGAGTAGATTTTTTTCTGAATTACGTTTATATATCTGTAACAATTTCATTTCGCATTTTCCAAGCCATACAGTAAGGTTGTGGTTTTATAGAAAAGTAATGAACTTTAGTATTGGGAAAGGAACTACAATTTTTATGAATTGTAAATTTGATTGTGCCAAAGGACTAACGATAGGCAATAATTCTTGCATCAATGCTAATTGTCGTCTGGATTCAAGAGGTTTTTTAGATATTGGTAATAGCGTGTCTATTTCAGAAGATGTTATTTTTTTAACTGCAGATCATAATGCAGAACTTCTTGGAATTTGTGACAGGGAAAAAAAAGTAACTGTTGCAGACTTTGTTTGGATTGGAACTAGAGCAATGGTTCTGCCAGGAATAACTATTGGCAAAGGTGCCGTTATTGCTGCTGGTGCCGTTGTAACGAAAGATATAGAACCGCTTGCAGTAGTTGGAGGAATTCCAGCAAAATTTATAAAATATCGCATTGAAAATTTTGAATACAACGCAACTTACAAACGCTTATTTCAATAAATTAATTAAATGCAACTTATTTATTTTATTCAACAATCTTTATTTGTACTGCGAATACGTTATTTTAGAAAAGCAAAAAGTTTTTTTAGAAAAATATTTTTGCAAATACAAGGAATGAAAATAGCAAGTGGAGTATGTATTCCTAAAATTTACACTATTTGGCCACATCAAGTATCTATTGGTAAAAATTGTATTCTGGAACATGGTGTTTATTTTAAATATGCAGGGATTTGGAGCAGAGGACCATCTATTGTTATAGAGGACGAGGTTTTTATAGGTGCTGATTGCGAATTTAATATCAACTGTGGAATTAAAATTTCAAAATATTCAAATATTGCTTCAGGCTGTAAATTTATAGATCACGATCATGGCACCAAATCAGGAATGCTAATTGGACCTCAAGCCTCTATAAAAGGTGCGATACTTTTAGAGAAGGATGTTTGGTTAGGTTGTAATGTCGTGGTGTTAAAAGGTGTTTCTATAGGTGCAGGTTCAATCGTTGCAGCTGGGGCTGTCGTGACGAAGTCAATACCGGCCAACCAAATATGGGGTGGTGTACCAGCAAAATTTTTAAAAAACAGAATTTAAAAAATAATCATCATGAAAATAACAGTAATTATACCAACCTATGAGCGGCCTGATTTTTTAAAAGAAACATTAGAATCTGTTTGGGCACAAACAGTTCTACCTGATGAAATTGTTATTGGAGATGATTCTAAGAGCGATGCTACTGAAGATCTCGTCACTAATGTACTTAGCCATATTAGCCCTGTTCCCATAAAATATTTTCATCATAAACCATCATTGCTGGAAGTAAAAAATGTTGATTTTCAATATAAACATGCAACTGGCGATTTGGTTTTGCATTTACATGATGACGATCCTATATATCCAAACTGTATTGAGGATTTAAAAAAGCCTTTTTTGGATCATCCCGAAATAATAGCAAGTTTTGGAAAACAAAGAGTAATTAATGAAGATGGAACATATATAGAAAATTCTGAAATTGTAAATGATGTTTATTTCAGAACTCCAGACAGAGAAGGTTTAGTAGATGGATTTATTGCTGGGGCCGTGTCGATGTTTCCAAACAATTCCTTTCTTGTCCGCAGAGATGCCGTGATTTCTATTGGGTATTCAGATCAAGGAAGAGCAGGTAAGGCAACTGATTTTTTCTTTGGTTTGCAATTAGGTAAATTAGGTAAACCTTTTTATTTTGTTAATAAATTTACTGCAAAGTGTCGAATTGTTAAAGAATCACAATCAAGAACGTCAACTTCCGACAATAACTATAGAATGGTTAAGATACTATTTGAAGATTGTAGTAAAGCGCAATTAAATATTCCTGAGATTGAGATATCTATAAGAAACAATATCCCAATGGCAATTACTGTTGCAGCAAGGGTAAAGGATAAAAAAAATGCTTTTAAATGGTTGTTTTCCAAATACTATAGACATAAATTATTTGGACCAAGAGGTATCAAAAGAATTATTTTAGCAGCCAACCCATTTTAAAAACAGAGTTTATGAAATCTCAAACAAATAAAAAACAATTTGATTATTTGATAGTAGGTGCTGGCCTGTTTGGTTCCGTTTTTGCTCACGAGGCAAAAAAAAAAGGTAAGACATGCTTGGTAATAGACAAACGCAATCATTTAGGTGGAAATGTTTATTGTGAGAGCATTGAGGACATAAATGTTCATAAATATGGAGCCCATATATTTCATACTAACGACAAAAAAATATGGGATTATGTCAATAATTTAGTCGAATTTAATCACTACATAAACAGCCCAATTGCAAATTATAATGGGGAACTTTACAATTTACCTTTTAATATGAATACGTTTTACCAACTATGGGGCGTAAAAACGCCAGAGGAAGCAAAAAATAAAATTCAGGAAGAGATAAAAGAATTAAATATATCGAACCCTAAGAATTTAGAAGAACAAGCAATTTCTTTAGTCGGTAAGGATATTTATTTTAAGCTGATTAAGGGATACACTGAAAAACAATGGGGTCGTAAAGCAACAGATTTACCAGCATTTATAATTAAAAGACTCCCTGTTCGTTTTACATACGACAACAATTATTTTAATGATAAGTATCAAGGAATTCCTGTTGGGGGCTATAATAAATTAATCGATGCTTTATTGGATGGAATAGAAACAATGACTGATCAAGATTATTTTGAAAACAATGCTGAATGGAATGCTAAAGCTAAAACAATTGTATTTACGGGTAGAATTGATGAATTTTTCGGATTTAAATATGGAAAATTAAATTACCGAAGTTTAAAATTTGAAAGTAAAACACTTGATACAGATAATTTTCAAGGGAATGCAGTTATAAATTACACTGATTCTACAACACCATTTACCAGAATAATCGAACATAAACATTTTGAATTCGGAAAACAAAAAAAGACAGTTATAACCAAAGAATATCCTCAAGAATGGGAAGAAGGGAAAGAACCTTATTATCCTGTTAATGATACAATAAATAATGATTTATTTATAAAATATAGGGATTTAGCAGATAAAGAAACTAATGTGATTTTTGGAGGGCGTTTGGCAGAATATAAGTATTACGATATGCATCAAATAATTGCCTCAGCATTAAAAAAAGCAGCAGATTTTATATAGCAGGTGTAACAGTATACTATGAAAATAATTTTTATCTGTGGTTCTCTAGAGCAAGGACATGATGGAGTCGGAGATTATACCCGTCGCCTCGCTGGAGAATTAATTCGACAAGGCCACGAAATTTTATTAATAGCAATTTATGATCAAAGTATTGATACAATTAGTGAAGAATTTCAGGAGTCGGAAGGAAGTATAATTCAAGTATTACGCATCCCAAATAGTACAAAACCAAACGTACGTTTTGCAAAGTCAAAACAATACATTTCTGATTTTAATCCTGAATGGTTGAGCTTACAATATGTTCCTTTTTCTTTTCAAAAAAAAGGGCTGCCGTTTGGGCTAGCGAGTCAATTGTATAAAATCGGTAGAGGGAAAAAATGGCATATTATGTTTCATGAATTATGGGTAGGAATGGATCAGGAATCGCCATTAAAGCATAAATTATGGGGAAATTTACAAAAGTATATTGCTAGAAAAATAATAAAAAAATTAGCTCCCAATGCAGTTCATACACAATCGGTACTTTATCAATCGCAGTTGGAAAAAATAGATTGTATACCATCATATCTTCCTTTATTTGGGAATATTGCAGTAATTGAAAATAATGTTTCAGATATTTCTGTAAATAAAGATTATTTGAACTTTATTGTTTTCGGAACTATCCATCCAAATGCTCCTGTTAAAGAATTTATTTCAGAATTGGCACAATATGGTCAAATAAATAAGCTTAAAATTAAATTAAATTTCATAGGACGTTGTGGTGCGGAATTGAATAGATGGGTTTTTCTTTGTCAAGAACAAAATATTGAATTTAAAGTATTTGGAGAACAAAATTCTGATACAATTTCTAAGGCCTTGAGCAATGCTGATTGGGGTGTCAGTAGCACACCGTGGAGACAAATTGAAAAAAGTGGCACTGTGGCAGCGATGCTGGAACATGGACTGAATGTAATTTGTGTGGCTAGATCATGGACACCAGATACAGATATACCTTCAGGTGTATTAAATGGTATTGTAGAATATAAGGAAAATACATTAAAAAATCTGTTTGATTCACCCCATTTAAATAATTCAAAATCAGATCTCAAAAATATTGCAAATAGTTTTTTAGGTTTTTTAGGTAGCAAATAATATAATTTATTAATAGTATGAAAATAATATTATCTCATCCTACAGGGAATTCTAACGTACGTGCTGTAGTTAATAAACTTGTAGAACAAAATAATTTATTTAGATTTTATACTTCGATTGCCATATTTCCTGATAGTTATTTAGCTAAGTTCAGTGATTTTTCTTTTTTTAAGGAATTAAAACGAAGAACTTTCAAATCCGTTTTAAAGAAACACATACATACTTCGCCTTGGAACGAAATTTTCAGAATGCTATTCTCAAAATTAGGAATTAAGTTTTTTACTACTCATGAAGTTGGTCTTTTTAGCATTGATAAAATATATCACAATCTTGATGGTAAGGTGGCCAACACATTGGAGAATGCAAAAAAAAATGGAGTTACTGCTGTCTACGCTTATGAAGATGGAGCGTTGGAAACTTTTATAAAGGCAAAAGAATTGGGATTAATTTGTATTTATGATTTGCCAATTGCTTATTGGGAAACAGGAAGGAAGTTAATGCTAGAAGAAGCACAACGATTACCTGCTTGGGCAAAAACATTGGGAGGAGGTATACTAGATAGTGAAGCTAAATTAGACCGGAAACGCAGAGAATTAGAATTAGCTGATGTAGTAATTGGACCTGGTTCATTTGTAATTAATTCTTTGCCAGAATGGTCTGTGAATAAAATTAAAATAATAGCTCCGTTTGGTTCTCCAAAAAATGATGTAGAAACACTATTAAATTCTAAAAAAAAGGACCAGCCACTACGTGTACTTTTTGTTGGTTCAATGGGGCAGCGAAAAGGATTAGGAGATTTATTTGAAGCGATCAATCAATTAAAAGAAATGCCTGTTGAACTAGTTGTTTTAGGCTCTTTATTGGCTCCAATGGAGTTTTATAATTCGAACCTAACCAATTTTACTTATGAGCATGGTCGTTCTAATGAAGAGGTTCTAAATTTAATGAGAACCTGTGATGTATTTTGTCTTCCTTCTATTGTTGAAGGTAGAGCGTTAGTAATGCAAGAAGCGATGAGTCAAGGATTGCCAATTATAATAACACCAAATACGGGAGGAGAAGATTTAGTGATTGAAGGAGAAACGGGCTTCTTGGTTCCCATTCGGTCACCAAGTGCTATAGCTGAAAAAATAAAATGGTTTATTGAAAACAGAGATCAAGTTATTGTAATGGGTGAAAAAGCAGCAAAACATGCGCAAAAGTATACTTGGGATAATTATAGTGAAACTATTATCGAGCAGTTAAAATCTATTTTGAAATAATATTAAGTACTACGATAAAAAAATACGACTTAGATTCAATAAAATAAATGGATATAAATTATATCAAATCTGAAACTTCAATTCAAAAAGATCCATATAGTTCCCTAAAAATAGCCATTTGGCTTTATTTTTTACTTTGGATTTTTGAAGGAGCGTTGCGTAAATGGGTTTTGCCGAGTTTAGCGACTCCATTGCTAATTGTACGCGATCCAATTGCAATATATATAATAATTAGAGCTATTTATTTGAATGTGAAATTTACAAACGTATATTTAGTCTCAGCTATTATTATCACCCTTTTATCATTAATTGTCACACTTACTTTTGGTCATGGCAATTTATTTGTTGGGGTTTACGGAGCAAGGATTATGTTGCTTCATTTTCCGTTAATATTTATTATTGGAGCTGTTTTTACGAAAGATGATATTCTCAAAATGGGATATCTATTATTGGCTATTAATATATTGATGAGTTTAATTGTTTATTTACAATTTGTTAGCCCTCAATCTGCTTTTATAAATATTGGTTTAGGAGGAGAAGGTAGTTCTGGTTTTTCTGGTGCAATGGGGTATTTCAGGCCTCCTGGTACTTTTTCATTTATTACAGGACTGTCATCTTTTTATATTATGGTTTCAGTATTTGTATTTTATTTTTGGTTATCTAAAGAGCCAGTTTCTAAGTCTTTGCTTATTGCCAGTACTTTAGCTTTAATATTTAGTTTGCCTTTAACAGTGAGCAGAACAGCCGTTGGAGGAGTTTTATTAGTAGGCTTTTTTGCTTTTATTGGTTCAGCTACGAGTTTTAAAACATTAATGAGAATCGTCTTGACCATTTTTGTATTGTTTGCACTGTTTATTCTTTTGCAAAAAACAACAACTATTTTTAATTTAGGAACTGAAGTTTTTATGAGTAGGGTTGATACTGCTAGCGAGCAAAGTGGTGGTTTTGAAGAATCTTTTTTTTCAAGAGCTGTCGATGGTTTTGTAAGCCCTATAGTAAAATTGTTGAAATTACCTTTATTTATTGGTAATTTAGGAATGGGTACTAATGCAGGGGCGCAAATGTTGTCGGGTAGCAATGGGTTTTTAATTGCTGAAGACGAATTAGGCCGAATTGGTGGTGAACAAGGACTTCTTTTAGGAGGCGGCACTATAGTATTACGTTTAGGATTGGCTTTGAGTTTATTTTTGAAGTCTATCAGGTTGCCAAATGAAGATAAACTTCTCCCCATGATTTTTTGTGGTACAGCATTGTTTTCACTTACTCAAGGGCAATGGGCACAGCCCAGTATGTTGGGATATTCAGTTATGGTAATAGGACTTTTATTAGCAAGTATAAATAAAAACCTGAAAAACGAATAGATGAAAATTGTACTTTTTACTCATCCAGCCTTTTTAGCTCATCAGAGTATGCCTCGATTTGCTCAAATGATTAAGGAGGGCATGAAACAAAAAGGGCATGAGGTTATAAAATGGCATCCCAGGGCTTTTTTTTATAAACTAGCATTTAAAAAACCAATTCTGGAAAAGTGGTTGGGTTATTTGGATCAGTTTTTAGTTTTTCCGATTGAAGTAAAATTGAGATTATTGAATTGCAGTAAAGAAACATTGTTTGTTTTTTCAGACAATGCCTTAGGTCCATGGGTACCTTTAGTATGCAAAAGACATCATGTTGTACATTGCCATGATTTTTTGGCGCAACAGTCAGCTTTTGGTTTATTGCCCGAAAATAAAACAGGAATAACTGGAAAACAGTATCAAAAATTCATTCATCGGGGGTATTGTAAAGCTGAAAATTTTATATCTATTTCTAAGAAAACTCAAACCGATTTGCATCTTTTGTTGTCCCAAAAACCTAAAAAATCTCGGGTGGTTTATAATGGCTTGAATCAAAAATTTGAGCCTGCAGAAAAGAGTATTGTAATAAGAGAAATATTATCCAAAAGATATAATATAGATTTATTAGAAGGATATATTCTACATATTGGTGGTAATGCTTTTTATAAAAACAAATTAGGTGTTTTGGAAATATATGATGAATGGGCAAAATCTTTTAAAGCAAAAGTTCCATTGATTTTGATTGGAGAATACCCTACTGAAGAAATGATTGCTTTTAAAGAAAATTCAAGAGCTTCAAAATCAATTTATTTTTTATCAAATGTTGACGATTTGCAATTACAACAGTTTTATCAAGGCGCTTCAGTTATGGTTTTTCCATCATTATATGAAGGTTTTGGCTGGCCAATAGTCGAGGCAATGGCTTCGGGCAGTTTGGTTATCACAACTGATGAAGATCCAATGAAGGAAGTGGCAGGAGAGGCAGGTTTTTATATACCTAAAAAACCTCATGATCCGGAAAAGGTAGAAAATTGGAAAATGACTGCAGCCAAGGAATTAGAAAAAATTATGCAATTGACGGCTGAAGAACGCAGTGATGCTGTTGCAAAGTCTATTTTACGTTCAAAAAAATTTTCATCACAAGATTTTGTCAATTCAGTTGAAATAATATATCAAGAAATTTTACAAAATAAATGAGAGTAATTCATTATATAGCCAGCATTGATAAAAGTGGTGGTGGAACTACCGAATATATGCGTTTGTTGAGTAAAGCATTAAAAGATGAGACCTCACTTAGCATCGCTACAGGAATTTCTAAAGACCCTATAACTATTGATGGGGTTTCAATAAAGTTTTTCAACAGCAGTGTATTACGTTGGTTTTCTTCCAGTAAAGAATTTTATACTTTCCTTGAAAATGAAAAGCCAGATATTGTGCATATTAATGGAATCTGGAGCCCTCAAAATTGGGGTTTTCAAAAAGCGGCTCAAAAACTGGGAATTAAAGTGATTGTTTCTCCTCATGGTATGCTTGAACCTTGGATTTTGGCACACAATTCATTTAAAAAAAAAATAGCACTGTTTTTATACCAAAAAAAAGCTATAGAACGATCCGTATGTCTTCATGCTACTGCTCAAATGGAAGCTGAAAATATTCAAGCTTTAGGTTTTAATAATCCAATAACTATTATACCGAATGGAGTTGATTTGAGTGAATTAAATGGAGGTAAAATAAATTATGGAACCCGAAAAATGGTTTTTTTATCACGGATTCATCCCAAGAAAGGAATTGAAATTTTGTTGGAGGCGTGGCGAAATTGTCATACCACAGGATGGACACTCGAAATAGCGGGTATTGGTGATGAAAATTACATGGAAACTTTAAAGCAAAGTGCTCAAAATTTAAATAATGTGCATTTTGTAGGAGCAAAATATGGCCGGGATAAGTGGGAATTTTTGCGATCAGCAGATGTGATGGTACTTCCCACCCATAGTGAGAATTTTGGGATTGTAGTTGCCGAAGCTCTGGCTGTAGGGGTTCCAGTATTAACAACTCAAGGAACACCTTGGCAAGATTTAGAAGAATACCAATGTGGATGGTGGATTGAGTTATCGGTTATAAATCTAGAAAATGCCTTAGTCAAAGCTTTCAATGTGCCAACCAAACTATTAGAAACCATGGGCAAAAATGGCCGAAAATTAATTGAAGATAAATATGATATAACGGTAATAGGAAAAAAAATGGTTGAATTGTATAATACTATTTAAAACAATGAAAATAACAATAGTTCAGGGTGCTTTTTTTCCTATTCCTCCACTATTGGGAGGAGCTGTTGAAAAAATGTGGTATCTTTTGGCAAAAGAGTTTGTTAATCGGGGCCATGAAGTGACCTACATATCAAAATCATATAATGGGTTTTTAAATGTTGAAAGTAAAGGCGGAATTAATCACATAAGAGTAAAAGGTTACAATACGCCATCTTCTGGTTTCGTTCTCAAGATTTTAGATTTATTTTATACTTTAAGAGCGGTTCGGAAAATAGCCAATAATACAGATATTATTATTTCAAATACTTTTTGGTTGCCTATCCTGCTGTCATCCAACCAAAAAAAAAAATGCATGATTGATGTGGCACGAATGCCTAAAGGGCAAATGAGGTTTTACACAAAAAATGCTCGATTAAGAGCTAATTCTAGTCCTGTAGCAAAAGCAATAAAAGATGAAATCAAGGCAGAATATTTTGACAAAGTAATTATGATACCTAATACGTTACCGTTTAAGAACACTACTGCCGTTGACTTTTCAAAAAAAGAAAAAATAATATTATATACTGGCAGAATTCATCCTGAAAAAGGCTTAGATATTTTAATAAAATCATTTGTTTCTCTTGATGCAATAGATTGGCAATTACTTATTGTAGGGCCTTATTCTATAGAAACGGGAGGAGGAGGAGATGCCTATTTACAGGAGTTAAAACAATTAGCCCAAAACAGCAATGTGGAATTTGTAGACCCCATTTTTGATATTGATAAATTGAGTGAAGTATATGCAAAAGCATCTGTATTTGTCTATCCTTCTGTAGCGGAAAAAGGTGAGACTTTTGGGGTTTCACCGTTAGAAGCCATGAGTTGGGGATGTGCTACAATAGTTTCTAATTTAGATTGTTTTAAGGATTTTTTAATCCACAATAAAAATGGTTTGTGTTTCGATCATCGTTTAGAAGAAAAGGCTGAAATTTTAAAGCAGTATCTTAAAGATTTAATAAATAATCCAAAACTGAGGAATGACTTAGCAAGAGAAGGCATAAAGGTAAATGACACACATTCTACTGAAAAATTAGCCACCGAGTTCTTAAATGAATTTGAGTCTATGAAAATCAATTATTAATGAGAATGAACCAACAGTATTTGCAAGATTCTCCATACCATTCGCCGTGGTCTGTATATCAGCGCGTTAAAATGATAATTTGGGAATATACTTGGTTGTTGTTTTGTATTTGGACTCCAAAACCCGCTAATTCATGGAGATTATTTTGGCTCAAATTATTTGGGTGTAAAATCTATGGAAAACCATTTGTACATCAAAGAGCTAGAATTCAAATTCCTTGGAATCTAATTTTACATGATCATGCATGCCTTGGCGATCGAGCCAATGCGTATACACTGGGAGTTATTGAAATATTTGAACACGCCACCGTAGGACAAGAGGTTTACTTATGTACAGGAACTCATGCTTTTGATAAACCTACTCTGAATTTGATAACCAGTAAAATAACAATACATAAAAACGTATTTATTGGAGTAAGAGCGATTGTAATGCCGGGAATAACAATAGGCGAAAATGCTATTGTTGGCGCAGGAAGTTTAGTTACTAAAAATGTCGAGAAAAATACCATCGTAGGAGGGAATCCTGCCAAATTTATAAAATCTAGAAGTTTTGAATAAAATTCCAATTTCAGTAATTGTTTCTGTAAAAAATGAAGCTTTAAATTTGCCATCTTGTTTGGAAAAATTAACGCGTTTTGCTCAAATCATTGTGGTGGACTCAGGTAGCACTGATGAAACTAGAAGCATTGCTGCCAATATGGGAGCTGAGGTGTTGCAATTTGAATGGAATGGTAAATTTCCTAAAAAACGCAATTGGGCGCTACAAAATGCTAATATCGAGAACGAATGGGTTTTATTTTTAGACGCCGATGAGTTCGTAACCGAGGCATTTGTTAACGAAATAGCAATCAAAACGCAAGAGCCAAATTACAATGGCTACACAATACAGTTTGAAAACTATTTTATGGGAAGAAAACTGAAATACGGTTACGGATTTCAAAAGTCGGCGCTTTTTAAGAAATCCAAAGGAGCATATGAAAAAGTAGATGAAGATTTGTGGAGTCATTTGGATATGGAAGTACATGAACATCCTATCATAGAAGGTAAGGTTGGAGTTATTAAGGCGAAGGTTATTCATAAAGATTTTAAAAACTTAGAGCATTATATTTCCAAGCACAATGCTTACTCAACTTGGGAAGCGGAAAGGTATTTGCAACTTAAGGAATCAAAAAATTCGCATTTATCATTAAATCAAAAAATTAAGTATGGTCTTCTCAATACAGGATTACTTCCCGTGGTTTATTTTTTAGGTGCCTACTTTTTAAAATTGGGGTTTTTAGATGGAAAAGAGGGGTTTTATTTGGCGCGTTTTAAGTCACATTATTTTTTTCAAATTCAGACTAAAGTTGATTTATTAAAAAAACAAACAGAATTAAAATGAAAAAAGTATTGATAACTGGTGGAGCTGGATTTGTAGGTTCACATTTGTGTAAAAGATTATTGAAGGAAGGTAATGAAGTAATTTGTCTGGACAATTATTTTACTGGTTCCAAATCAAATATTATTGATTTACTGGATAATCCTTATTTCGAAATGGTAAGGCACGACATTACAGAGTCATATTATGCTGAGGTTGATGAGATTTACAATTTGGCTTGTCCCGCGTCTCCTGTGCATTACCAATACAATCCCATAAAAACAATAAAAACATCTGTAATGGGAGCAATTAATGTATTGGGATTAGCCAAACGTATCAATGCTAAAGTGTTGCAAGCCAGTACTAGCGAAGTGTATGGTGATCCTCTTGTACATCCTCAAACCGAAAGCTATTGGGGGCATGTAAACCCAATAGGTATCCGTTCTTGTTATGATGAAGGAAAGCGCTGTGCAGAGACTTTATTTATGGATTATCACAATCAAAATAAGGTGGCCATTAAAATCATTCGGATTTTTAATACCTATGGACCCAATATGAATCTATCAGATGGGAGAGTAGTTTCTAATTTTATTGTGCAGGCTTTGCAGGGAAAAGACATTACAATTTTTGGAGATGGTTCGCAAACTCGTTCGTTTCAATATGTTGATGATTTGGTAGAAGGTATGATCAGGATGATGGGATCGGATCCTGAATTTCTAGGACCTGTAAATTTAGGAAATCCAAATGAATTCACAATGCTCGAATTGGCTCAGCAAATTATTGAATTGATAGGATCCAAATCTAAAATTATTTATATGGATTTGCCTCGGGATGATCCAAAACAGCGGCAACCTGACATTTCCCTGGCTAAAGAAAAACTAGCGGGATGGGAACCTAAGATACAGTTGCGCGAAGGTTTGATTACTACTATCAGCTATTTTGACAACCTATTGTTAAATTTATAGACTTTATTTTTTTACAAAAACGGACAATTTATATGCTGTTTGTTATGCATGCAGTTTTATAAATTCTCTAATTTGAATATTTCATTTTCCTAAACCAAAACAAATAATTTTTTAACATTGTTCTGGTTTGTTACTAAAAAATTACAACCTACATTTTTTATATTTTAAATCTTTATTAGAAGTTTGTTCCCCCAACAAATTATAAAGAATTTTTACTGTCCCGACATCAATTTTCATTGATGAACAATCCAAAACTTGTTAAAGAAAATTTCATTTAAAGTACATTATTACAGCATTTTAAAATGAATATTTTGTTAACTATTTTAAAGAAATAAACCTGTTTTTTGCGTTTTTAACGAGTATTGCAGTGCTTCATCGAAAACATTTTTTATTAGAATTCCTTTGCATTAGTTTTAACCTCAGATTGGAAAAACATTTTACCCAATAAAAATAATTATTATGAAAATTACTATAATAACGGTATGTTACAATCGAAAAAACACTATTGAAAAAGCCATCAAAAGTGTATTGGAACAAAATTATGATAATATAGAATATATCATTATTGATGGGAATTCTACTGATGGGACAAAAGAAATTATTGAGTCTTATAGAGATCGGATAAGTAAATATATTTCAGAACCAGATAATGGAATGTATGATGCTATAAATAAAGGACTTCAATTGGCAACTGGTGATGTCATTGGTTTGATGCATTCGGATGATGAATTTTATGACGAAAAGGCGATTAGTAGAATTGTCAATCGTTTTAATTATGACCCAAGTATAGAAGGTGTCTATGGAGATGGCGTTTATGTGTCGAATGACAATAAAGAGCGATTGATTCGCAATAGAATTGGAGGAGCTTTTAGTCAACAAAAAATTAAAGCGGGTTGGCTGCCTTTGCATCCTACCGTCTATTTGAAGAAAAAAATATTTGAAAAATATGGATTATATAATATTAATTTTAAAATAGCCTCAGACACTGAATTTTTGCTGCGCTATTTATACAAATATAAGATTAAGGTAAGCTATATCAATGCATATATTGTTAAAATGAGAATGGGTGGTATGAGTACCAATCTTAAACGTGCTTTGGAAGTTTTATATGAGGATTATAAAATTTATAAATTTCACGGTTTAGGCCCAATTTTAGTTGTCTTTCTTAAAAAATCTAGTGCTCTAAGACAATATTTAGTGCATTAATAAAAAATGAATATGGATGTATTGATTAATTTTTTTTAAAATGATTAATACATAATGCTATTCTTTTTGTCGATAAATTAAAAATTAATTGTAATTACATGTCTAAACTATAAATACATGAAAAAAATCCTATTAAGTATACTTTTATTTATTTTTTTGACTCTACAGTCTTGCATGACCAGAAAGGATGTGTTGTATGTACAAGATATCAATGTTTACACAAATTCTAATGTACCGTATGTTACCACAAAAATACAACCTAACGATATTTTAAAAATTGATATAAGCGATCTCAATCCTGTAGTAGCAGCACCTTTTAATATTATTTCAACTTCTTCCAATGAATCAGTATCAATGATGGAATTAACGGGCTATTTGGTTTCTCCTAAAGGGAATATCACAATGCCTATTTTGAATGAAGTGAATGTTGGAGATTTAACCCCTTCTGAACTGGAGATTAAAATAAAAGAACGCCTAATAAATGAAGGATATTTGGTAAATCCTACAGTACAGGTTAGAGTACTTAATAATAAATTTACCATTTTAGGAGAGGTTAATTCTCCAGGTGTATATCCTTTTAGTGAAGAGTCAGTTAGTTTACTTGATGCAATAGGAAAGGCAGGCGATCTTACTTATTCTGCGATTAGAAAAGATGTAACGCTTATTAGGGAGTTGGATGGAAAACGTCAAGTATATCATATTGATTTAACAACGGCAGCATGGATGTCTAATCCGGTTTATCAAATACGACAAAATGATATTATTATTGTTAACCCTAACAAGTTAAAAGCAAATAGTGGGGGATTAATTAAAGATCCAATACAAGTAATGGGATTGCTATTATCTGCTTTAGCAGTCATTTTACTAATTACTAATTAAAATAAATAACATGGATTTTAAAAAAGAATTTTTTAAGTATTTCCAGTATTGGCCTTGGATTTTGCTTAGTCTGATTTTATCTGTGGGCGCTGCCTATGCTTTTATCAAAACAGTCTCTCCTACTTATAAAACATCGGCTGTAATCAATATTGATAAAAGGCATAATGACAACTCCAAAATAAACACTTTTAGTAAGGAAGAGGGCGAAAATAAAGAGTTTGATTTGAAAGACGAAATCATGCTTGTTACTTCTAATGAAGTTTTATCCAAAGTAGTGGACAGTTTGCATTTGAATATTAATTATTTTGAAAAAGGTTATTTACAAGACAAGATTATAAACGATGCTCCTTTTATTGTCAATCCTACTGTTCCAAATGATTCTTTGCACGATGTGAAATATGATATTCAAGTAGTAAAAGAAGGATTTCTTGTAAGTAGTCCCCGTGTAGAAAAAAGATATTTAATTCGCGGGCACAGCAATAATCATACTTTGAAACAATTACCTTTTAATGTTCGATTGACACCAAAGGGTAATAAGCAGCTTTCTTCTTATTTAAATAAAGAGTATGTAGTCAATCTTGAATCTACTGAATCAGCAACAAAAAAATTAAAAGCTTCATTCGATGTTGATTTATTTGAAGAGGAAAAATCAAATTTACTTTTGACTCATGAAGGAATAAATCCAGAACTTTCCAGAAAAATTTTAGACGAACTTATTGTATTGTTGGACAAAACTATTGTTGCCAATAAAAAGAAGCTATTTGACAATACAGTTTCTTATTTAAATCAACGAATTAAGGTTTTTTTAAAAGAGAAAGACTCTATAGAAAGTGTAAAAGAGAAATATTTGCAAAGCAATGACATACTGGTTTTAGATAAATATATCGTTGATAAAACTAATGTTAAGAATCTAAAAAAAGAGAGTTCAATGATCAATGAGAGACAAATTGCTCTAACAAAATTTGCTATCAATGACATAAAAGGGACAAATAGTAATTCGGCATTGGGTACAGGCTACAATTTAGATGCGCCAACGGTCAATCAATTAATTTTAAATTATAATGCTACCATACTCGAAAGTCAAATTATTTTGCAACGAGCGCAGAAAAATAATCCAACATATATTAATTTGCAATTGCAATTAAATATGCAAAAACAAGCTATTTTGAATACTTTGGATGGCTATTTGACCTTTCTTAACCAAAATAATGCTGCAAACAAATCCGAACAAAGTGTCGCGAATTCAGAAGCCAGCACCATTCCTACTAAAGATAGAGTGTTGGGTAATATTGACAACAATCTTAATCTAAAAGAAGTCACTTATTTGGCCTTATTACAAAAAAGAGAAGAAGCTATTTTGAATGGTGCCGTTTTAGATTCAAATATAAAAATCATAAATCCTTCTCAAACCAATTATTCGGCCATTTTTCCGCAACCCAAATCCTTTATGATAGGTGCATTTATGTTTGGCTTGCTTCTCCCTTTTGGAGCAATCTATCTCAATTTGCTTTTAGATACTAAAATACATACCGAAGATGATATTCACAAAGGTTTTTCACATATTCCATTTTTAGGGGTTATTCCAAAAGTAGATGAAAACAAAAAGTTAGATAATACAGCAAGTTCCAATTCTGTAATAGCCGAGGCAACCCGCATATTATTTTCTAATTTATCCTTTTTGCTGCCTAAAAAAAAGGAGAAAAAAGGGAATGTATTATTGTTTTGTTCTTCTATTCATGGAGAAGGAAAATCTTTTTGTGCATTTCACAGTGCTGTAACTATTAGTAATCTTAATAAAAAAGTATTACTTATCGGCGCTGATTTAAGGAATCCTCAATTGCATGAATATTTTGATATTGCAAGAAGCGAGGTTGGTCTTTCCAATTTTCTCTCCAATAAAAGTGATGACTGGAAAGAATTTTTGCTAAAGAACACAAGTTTTTCTGAAAATCTAGACACCCTCTTCTCAGGAGAAATCCCACCCAATCCAGCCCAATTATTAACCAACAACAATTTTGAAGAGTTAATTGAAGAAGCCAAAGGTCTTTATGATTTTATAATTATAGATTCAGCACCTCTTCAATTGGTTGCAGACACACTCAATTATAGTTTTTTGGCCGATGTAACGGTATTTATTGCCAGATCTGATTATTCTGACAAGAATACATTGGTTCAGATAAATAATTTTATTAAAAAAGAGCAATTGAAAAATGTTGGTATTGTCATAAACGGAGTAAAAATAAAAAACACTCATGGATATAATTATGGTTCAAACTATTATGATAAGTATCAAGATAAAAAAGAAAACAAATCGTGGTTTAAGAGAAATGCAAGCTAATAGTTTTTTTTCTAAAACATAAAGTAATAATAAACACGTATACAATAATTAAATTTTGCAAAATGACCAAAAAAATAATTCTAGTTTCATTGATTTTTGTTGTTGTAGGTGTTTTTTATTTTTCTTGGTTGTCAGATCCTAGTTTGGAAAGCGAAACCTATTTGCCTCAATGGCTTTTGAACTGGAGTAATGAATATTATAATTTGCGAACAGCTATTCCGTTTGTGGCTTTGGGTTTCTTATTAGAAGCTTATACAAATCGAAAAAAATCATATGATACAAATCCAAACAGAAATTTAAGTTTCATGCAAAATTTAGGAATTTCAGCAGTTATAGCTTTTATTGCAGAAGGAGGGCAATTTCTAATTAAAAGTAGAAATCCGGATGTAATGGATATTTATTTTGCAATAGTTGGAGGTTTATTAGGAGGTTTAGGATATAATCTGTTAAGCATATTAGTGAATTTTAAAAGAGTAAGAAATGCGGAATAGACATAAATTCACTTTCATAATTTGCTGTGCTATTGCAGACATGGCCGCTATGATATTTGGAACTATGTTATTTTTGAGGTTTGCGACCGAAGAGCATGTTGGCTGGAATGCTTTGTTTATCAATAATATAATGCCCATTACGATATTGAGTTGGTTATTTTCAATCACCTATTTTAGATTGTATCAGATTGATGTATTATTTAACTTGGGAGAATTTTTTGCCAATAGCTGGCGTGCTTTTTTAACGCAACGAATTCTTTGGCATAGTTATATTTATTTTTTTCATGACGATAGATTATACGTTTTAAAAGGTAAAGCCTATTTATTTCAATTGAGTTTTTTATTGTTCTATTTCTTGTTATCTAGAATTTTATTTACTCTAGTAATTGTAAAAATCAAAAAATGGGTAAACAAACGATATACAGTTGCCATATGGGGGTTTAATAAAACGAGTATCGAATTAGCTTCTCACTTAGAAGCCAATTCTCATTTTATCCATTTTCTGGGTATTCTCAATGAAAATTCTTCCTCGGATTATATTACTATAGAGGATTTTAGTTCTGCACTTTCAAATGCCATTCATAATGCATCTGAAAAAAATGTAAATGAGTTATATATTGTAACGCAACCCGATTTTATTTCTGATTTGAATTATTTTTTTGAACTTGGGGATAGGCATTGTATGCGCTTGAAGTTTGTTCCTGACTTTTCGTTAATTTCGAAAAACCATTTTAGTGCAGGTAATTTTGATAACTTCCACGTTATAAAACCGCGCTATGAGCCACTCCAAAATGCCTATAATCGTTTAGTTAAAAGAATATTTGATGTTGTTTTTAGTATTCTGGTTATTGTTTTTATTTTATCATGGCTGTATCCTTTATTAGCATTTTTTATTAAAAGGCAAAGTAAGGGTCCCGTTTTATTCAAGCAAATGAGAACTGGGAAAAAAAATGAACCCTTTTGGTGTTATAAATTTCGGAGCATGTATATCAATGCTGGAGATGAATGCCAACAAGCAAGAAAAGATGATGACAGAATCACTCCAATTGGTAAATTTATTCGTCGTACCAGTTTGGATGAAATGCCGCAATTCTTTAATGTTTTGATGGGGAAAATGAGTGTTGTTGGGCCACGCCCTCATATGATTAAACACACTTCAGATTACAATGATCATATTAATAATTTTATGGTACGCCATTTTGTCAAACCTGGAATTACGGGCCTTGCCCAAGTTTCTGGACTTAGAGGGGAAACAAAAAAAGTATCTGATATGAAACGCCGAGTTACAGCAGACATAATGTACCTACAGCGTTGGAGCCTAATAACTGATATTAAAATTTGTTTTGCAACAGTTATTGTAACCTTGAAAGGGGATGAAAATGCTTTTTAAATTTTTTTAAAAATAGAAATTATGGATATTACTAATTATTTTATTGGGTTACTCACCGGAGTTTCAGTGACAGCATTCTTTATTGGTAAGGAATTGTATAAATATTATACCAAATGCACGATTCAACAAAAACAATTGGATCGGATTTTGAAGTTGAACGACAAAATTAAAAAATTAAAAAATTTTAAGTCTAAAACCACTAATTTTAATGTTGGAGCATAGGTTTGTTTTCTTATTGGAGACTCGTAGATTTAAATGATTTTTAATGGCAATGATTTACATTCTAATTGAAACAGAAGATGGAAGAAAATCACAAAACATTAGGCGAATTTATTATTGAAAATCAAAAAGAATTTAAATATTCCTCTGGTGAGCTATCTCGTATTTTTAACTCCATTAAATTAGCCGCCAAAGTAGTGAGCTATAAAGTAAATAAAGCAGGTTTAGTAGATATTATTGGAGGAGTTGGGGAGAAAAATATTCAAGGGGAGGATTAGCAAAAACCGGATCTTTATGCTAATGAAGTTTTTATTGAAACATTGATCAATCGCGAAATTGTATGTGGTATTGCTTCGGAAGAAAATGATGATTTTATCACCGTTAAAGACAGTGATAATGGCAACAACAATAAATATGTGCTATTAATGGATCCATTAGATGGTTCTTCTAATATCGATGTAAATGTTTCAGTAGGAAACATTTTTTCTGTGTATAGACGAATATCGGCATTAGGAACTCCCGTTACATTAGAAGATTTTCTGCAACCTGGCATAAACCAAGTCGCTGCGGGTTATGTAATTTATGGAACGTCTACAATGCTAGTTTATACCACGGGTCATGGTGTCAACAGATTTACTTTAAATCCAGCAATTGGAACATTTTATCTGTCTCATCCCAAAATTAAATTTCCAGCAGATGGAACAATATATTCTGTAAACGAAGGGAATTATGTTCATTTTCCTCAAGGAGTTAAGGACTACATAAAATATTGCCAGCAACAAGAAGGAAATCGACCTTATACTTCACTATATATCGGAAGTCTTGTTTCAGATATCCATAGGAACATGCTAAAAGGCGGGATTTACCTGTATCCTACAAGTACCAAGGCTACAAATGGAAAATTGAGACTGTTGTACGAATGCAACCCAATGGCATTTATAATAGAGCAAGCCGGAGGTAAAGCATCCGACGGCGTTTTCAGAATAATGGAGATTGAACCTACAAGTCTACATGAAAGAGTGCCTTTTTATGGTGGTAGTATTAATATGGTAGAGAAAGTAGAAGAATGTATTTACGAAGCAAAATTGAGTAAATATTAGTTTTTTTTAAAGTATAAAAGACTGTTCAGATTGAACGGTCTTTTTTTTGCGCTGAAATTGGATAGCTTTTGAATTTTATTGTAGCATAAACTTGGTTTTAGTGTATAAAAATAGCTTTAGATTTTTCCAAAGCTTTCTCAGTAGCGAGAAATCTTGGAAAATTTAATGAGTTTATTGGTGATTATTATAGCATTTTAGCATACGTATATTAAATTTCAAAATACAACGACAATTTCAAAATCATTATTCTATTTATACTTTCTCAAATCTAGATTAAGAATAGTACCTACTCTGCTAAATTCTTCATTAATCTTTGCATTCAAGATTAGTTGTTCATTTTTTATTGGATGATTAAAAATTAACTGATGTGCATGAAGCATCATTCCTTTCAGGTCATAATTCTCCAACCATAATTTATTTTGCTTGTTACAACCATGTGGACGACTTCCTAAAATGGGATGAAAAATATGTTTGAAATGTTTTCGCAATTGATGCATACGTCCAGTTTCAGGAATCGCTTCTACCAAACAATATCGTGACGTTGGTTGATTGTTAAATTCTAACTCAACTTCGGCATTTTGCAAACGATGAAAGTATGTTATTGCATTTTGTGTAATGTCATCATCATTGGTTAAATCATAATCAATCGTTAGTTCTTCGGGTGACCAACCGCGTAAAATTGCTAAATATTTTTTTTCGACTTCGCGTGTGGCAAAACGATCATTCATAATTTTTAAAACCTGTTTGTCTAAAGCAAATAACAAGATGCCGGATGTTTTTCGGTCTAACCGATGAATAGGATAAACGTGTTGTCCTCCTATTTGATTTCTCAGTTCTTGAATAGCATAAACTTTTGCATCGCGCGCATAAAATGATTTGTGAACTATCAATCCACTTGGTTTATTAATTGCTATAATATATTCGTCTTGGTAAAGAATTTCTAACATTTTAATGTTCTTTTATACTGTTGATTATTTTACTCTGCTGGCGCGAGCACCCCACTCTTGAGCATAACGACACTTTGACAAAGATGGTTATAACGAAAAAAGCTTCAGATTTCTCTGAAGCTTTTCTAGTAGCGGGAACAGGACTCGAACCTGTGACCTTCGGGTTATGAGCCCGACGAGCTGCCTACTGCTCTATCCCGCGATGTGCGTTTTGTAATCTCAATAAGGCTACCTTAGTAGCGGGAACAGGACTCGAACCTGTGACCTTCGGGTTATGAGCCCGACGAGCTGCCTACTGCTCTATCCCGCGTTGTTTCGGGTGCAAAGATACGCTGAATTTTGATAAATCCAATGAAAACTTTAAAAAATGTTTTATTTCCTGTATTGACTTGATATGACTACCTTTGCACTATAAATTAAAGTAGAAATGTCACATAAAGCAGGTTTTGTAAACATCATAGGGAATCCAAACGTTGGGAAATCAACGTTAATGAATGCCTTTGTTGGAGAAAGGTTATCTATTATTACGTCAAAAGCACAAACAACACGTCATAGAATTCTGGGAATTGTAAACGGAGAAGATTTTCAAATGATCTTGTCGGATACACCCGGAATCATCAAACCGGCCTACGAAATGCAGGAATCGATGATGAACTTCGTGAAGTCTGCCTTTGAAGATGCTGATATTTTGATCTATATGGTTGAGATTGGTGAGCAGGAATTGAAAGACGAAGCTTTTTTTAATAAAATTATTCATTCCAAAATTCCGGTTTTGTTGTTATTAAACAAAATTGATAATTCGAATCAAACGCAATTAGAAGAACAAGTGGCTTTTTGGACAGCCAAAGTTCCTAACGCCGAAATTTACCCGATATCCGCTTTGCAGAATTTTAATGTTCCTGAAGTTTTTCAAAGAATCATTTCGTTATTGCCAGAATCGCCAGCCTATTATCCAAAAGATCAATTGACGGACAAACCGGAGCGTTTCTTTGTAAACGAAACGATTCGTGAGAAAATATTATTGAAGTACAGCAAGGAAATTCCATATGCAGTAGAAATTGTAACTGAAGAGTTTTTTGAAGATGAGAATATCATCCGCATTCGTTCTTTGATTATGGTAGAACGCGATACCCAAAAAGGAATCATCATTGGACATAAAGGAGCTGCTTTGAAAAAAGTGGGAATGGAAGCGCGTGCCGATTTGGAGAAATTCTTTGGTAAACAAATTCATATTGAGTTGGTTGTAAAAGTGAATAAAAACTGGAGAAGCAACGCGAATATGTTGAAGCGTTTTGGGTACAACCAATAAGTAGCGTTCAGTTTTTTAGTGATCAGTGAATTTGATGACTTATAAAAGATTGAAATCAAATAATTGTAAATCAGTATCGGAAATTTTTCTGATGCTGATTTTTTTTTAGCCCAGATTGCTTCGCCAGTTCGCTTCGCTCGTGTGAAATGGAAACCCCGCAACGAAAAAAGGTTGTTGTTCCTGGGCTTGCTGAGCGACCAACGGAAGCTCCTGCAAGTGCATTGGAACAACTTCTTTTTGAGGGAGGAGTTGCAATGGAGAGCTGGATTGGCTACGAATGCTTAGTTTTGTTTAAAGACAAATAATTTTTGAAAAATGATATATATTTATTGTTTATCAATAAAAAATATTTATATTTGAGGCGTAATTTTAAAAAATAAATGTTATGTCTAGAAAAACAGATTTCGTTCTTAAGGCATTGAATGTCGTTTCATGGGTGATATTCGTGGGCCTTTGTGTTCAAGCAGGGGGTTTTATAACTAATGCTTTTTTTACTTTATTACTGAATCCAGTTGGTGCCAGTAAATTTTGGAATGAGATTGATTTGTCTGAATTGTATTATTTCAATCAAACTTATTTTGTTATTTTGATTTCATTAATGATTATTGTGACAGTCATGGAAGCTTTATTGTTTTATTGTATTGTGAAATTTTTTCACGACAAAAAATTTAATTTAACACAGCCATTCAATGAAGTGGTAAGGCGTTTTATTTTGAATATTGCTTTTTTGGCTTTGGGTATTGGCTTATTTTCTTTTTGGGGAGCGAAGTTTTGCAGAGAATTAGCGATAAAAGGACTTAATATCCCTGACACACAGTATTTAAGGCTTGACGGAGCAGATGTGTGGCTGTTTATGAGTGTGATACTTTTTGTTATTGCTCATATTTTTAAAAAGGGAATCGAAATGCAAACTGAAAATGACTTAACGATATAAGCTATGGCTATAATTGTAAATTTAGATGTTATGATGGCTAAGCGAAAAATGTCGCTGAACGAACTTTCAGAAAAGGTTGATTTGACGCTTTCTAACCTTTCAATACTAAAGACTGGAAAGGCAAAAGCTATTCGGTTTACTACTTTGGAGGCTATTTGCAAAGTGTTGGACTGTCAGCCAGGTGATATTTTAGAATATGTAGAAAATAAGTAAAAAACGAATTGACAAATTTTTTTTATGATTCTAATATTTCTAAAAACACCTTTTCTATATCGTTCATTTGCTTTTCGCCGTTGCTCCGGATTTGTTTGGCGGTGACGTAGAGCAAAAACCAAGCAAAAACCATAAGGGACATTACAACAAAATCGCCTGTTGTTGACGTTTTTAAGATATAATCAGAGTAGGCGATGCCGCAAAAAATAATGAAAGTTCCTGCTATCATAAAATGGAGAAACATAAATAATGTCCAGAGAGTAGGGTCGGGGCCAAATAAACCTCGAATGTGGGTTTCATTTTGGTCTTTGTATTCCATTTCGAGGTGCAAATGAGGTGACCAATATGCTTTTTTGGGGCCTTTGATGTTAATCCAGATATGGTAGCCTCTTATTTTTAGAAAGTAATCAGGTGAATTGGTGGTGGTAAATTGTATGAATTTTTGGCGTAGGGAATCTATGTTCTGGTTGACTTCTTTGTTGAATCGCAATCGCAAACGGATCTCATTATTGGTGTCCATAAATTTAGAAATGAATCGGTTAAGGGAATTAGGTAGTGCTAATATACCAAAAAAATTGATATTCATGGTTTTAAACACTACCTTTGCAACCCGAAACTGGAAAGCAGTATTCGGGGAAAATAAATATTTGAATTTATATTATGAACAATATTGTTGCGATAGTAGGAAGACCTAATGTAGGGAAATCAACCCTTTTTAATAGGCTGATACAAAGAAGAGAAGCTATTGTAGATTCAGTTTCTGGAGTTACCAGAGATAGAAACTACGGTAAAAGCGAGTGGAACGGAAAAGAGTTTTCTGTGATTGATACAGGTGGGTACGTTCGTGGATCGGATGATGTTTTTGAAGGTGAGATCCGCAAACAAGTAGAATTGGCTATCGACGAAGCCGATGTTATTATATTTGTGGTTGATGTTGAAGAGGGGATTACCCCAATGGATGATGTTGTTGCCCGTTTGTTGCGTAAAGTGACTAAGCCTGTTTTATTGGCGGTGAATAAGGTAGACAATGCCATGCGTGAAAAAGACGCTCTGGAATTTTATAATCTTGGTTTAGGAGAATATTACACTTTTGCGAGTATTTCTGGAAGTGGAACTGGGGATTTATTGGATGCTTTAATTGAAGCTTTTCCGGTGAAACCAGAACCGGTTCAAGAAGAAGTAGTTTTGCCTCGTTTTGCTGTAGTGGGTCGTCCTAATGCAGGAAAATCTAGTTTTATCAATGCTTTGATTGGTAAAGAACGTTTTATGGTAACTGATATTGCGGGTACTACTCGTGATGCTATTGATACAAAGTTTGACCGTTTTGGTTTTGAATTCAACTTGGTCGATACGGCGGGTATTCGTCGTAAAGCGAAAGTGAAAGAAGATTTGGAGTTTTACTCTGTAATGCGTTCGGTTCGTGCGATTGAGCATGCCGACATTTGTATTTTGGTAATTGACGCTACCCGTGGATTTGAAGGACAGGACCAAAGTATTTTTTGGTTGGCCGAGAAAAACCGTAAGGGAGTTGTGATCTTGGTAAACAAATGGGATTTGGTAGAGAAAGATACCATGTCGACCCGTGATTACGAAGAGAAAATCAAAAAAGAATTAATGCCATTTACTGATGTGCCTATTCTTTTTGTTTCGGCTTTGACCAAACAGCGTTTGTTGAAAGCATTGGAAGCTACTGTTCAGGTTTTTGAAAATAGAAAGCAACATATTGCCACATCGAAATTCAATGAATTTATGTTGAAAGTGATTGAAGCGTATCCGCCACCTGCAACCAAAGGGAAATATGTGAAAATTAAATATTGTATGCAGTTGCCAACACCAACACCTCAGTTTGTGTTTTTTGCCAACATGCCACAATACGTTAAGGAGCCATACAAACGTTACCTTGAAAATAAAATTAGAGAAAAATGGGATTTCTCAGGAGTGCCAATCGATATTTATATTAGAGAAAAATAATAGGAAAGCGGATGCCATTGACATCCGCTTTTTTTATGGGCTTAAACCAATTTAAGTAAAACGCCCAAAAGAGCTGCAATGACTATAATGTGTGGTTCCTGTATTTTTTTGACGTAAATGAGAATAAGCACGGTACCTATAGCAATCAGTGCCGTGGGTATATCAACAATGGTCCTAAGGGCAATTACAATTACGGCTCCTACTAAGGCCCCAATTATGCCGGCAGTTATTCCGTCGACAAATGCTTTGATACTTTTGTTTTGCGATATTTTTTTGAAATAGGGAGCAGGAATTACCGTAAATAAATAACAGGGAAGAAAAACACCTAAAGCGGCAATAGTTGCTCCAGTAACACCCCCAACCAAATAGCCTATAAACCCTACCGTTATTACAACCGGACCTGGAGTAATCATGGCTACCGCTACGGCATCTACAAATTGATTTTCGGTTAACCAATGATGCTCATTGACCACTCCCGCATGCAAAAACGGAACAATGGCCAATCCGCTTCCAAAAACAAAGGCACCAGCTTTGATAAAAAACCAGGCAAGTTCTCCTAATTTTCCAAGGTCAACAGTAGATAATCCGGCAGTTGTCAGGAAAAAAAACGAGGCTGTTTTTGGGCGTTTAATCCATTCGGGATGTGCTTTTACAACCATATAAATAAAACCTAAAGCAACAAATAAAAGCAGTTCTTCTTTTTGGGTTACCGCCGTGAGAATGATGGCGGCGACGTAAAATGTCCAAAGAATCCAGTTGTTTTTGATGGCTGGAATTTCAAATTTGCTAATGGATTTGACAGTTAGTTTATAGGAGCTCATAACAATAATGCCTATTACAGCTGCGCTAATACCGTAAAAAATAGCTTGCATCCACGGTAATCCGCCATACGCCTGATAGGCAATACCCAATAAAACAACCATTATGAATGACGGAATCACAAAGGCCAATCCTGATAAGGTTGCACCCAAAACACCAAAATGTACAAAGCCGATATAAATCCCCAATTGCGCCGCCAAAGGGCCTGGTGCCAATTGCGAAAGTGCCAATCCTTCTTTAAAATCGGAGTCGTTAATCCATTTTTTGTCTTCAACCAAGTCCCGATGCATGTACCCAACCAAGGCAACTGGACCTCCAAAACCAGTTGTTCCCAGTTTGAGAAAATATTTTATTAAATCAAGTAAGGTATAATTGAGTTTTTCTGTACTCATAATCGTTTAATTTTTTGGTTCTACCACGAATTGTGTGGGTTTTTAAATTTAAGATTAAATTTAAAACTCTAAACCATTAAGACATTAAGATTCATTAAGCAATTGTAACCTTAATGAGTCTTAATGCCTTAATGGTTTTTTTTAATATTTTATTTTGACGATACTCTCTATTTGATAAAACCCACACTTTTGAGGGTAGGCCCCCTTTTTTCATTACTAACTCAAAAAACCTTTTACATAGTCCTGAGTCAGTTTTTCTTTTGGGTTCAAAAGTATTTCTTCGGTTGGGCCAAATTCTATAATTTCGCCCATATAGACAAATCCGATATAGTCTGATACTCTTCGCGCCTGACGCAGAATGTGAGTGACCAAAACGATAGTGTATTTGTCTTTTAGCTGCAAAAACAATTCCTCGATTGCTTGGGTAGAAATCGGATCTAAGGCCGATGTTGGTTCGTCTCCCAAAATAATTTCGGGCTCTATAGCCAGTCCTCTGGCTAGACACAATCGTTGTTGTTGCCCAATGGACAATCGGGTAGCAGGAGATTTTAGTCTGTCTTTGACTTCGTCCCAAAGATTAACACCGCGAAGGTATTTCTCAACTATTTCGTCCAGCTCCCTTTTGTTATGGTTTCCATGAATGCGTTGACCGTAAGCAATATTGTCATAAATATTCATGGGCAATGGGAATGGTCTTTGAGAAAGCAACCCCATTTTTTTTCGAATGTGGGTAACTTCCACTTTTGGATCGTAGATGTTTTCGCCATCTACCAAAACTCTTCCCTCCACACGTACGTCGTTTTGACGGTCGAGTAGTCGGTTCATGGTTTTAAGAAGAGTTGTTTTTCCACAACCTGAAGGACCAATTAGTGAAGTTACTTTCTTGTCTGGGATATCAAGGTTAATATTCTTTAGAATGTGGTTTTCACCAATGTGAACATTTAAATTCTGGATGCTTATGTGAGGTTGAATGATCATATTTTATTTTTTGAAAGGTTTTTGCTGGCTATTTTTGCCGCGATACTAATAATTAGAACAATTATGGTTAGGATAACTGCTGCAGCATAGGCTCGGTTTTGAACTTCCTGTATCGGGCTACTGAGTTGAAAGAAAATGGATAACGGCAAAGTCGCCGCCGGTTGATTTAAAGAGGTTGGAATACTGTCTGTAAAACCAGCCGTAAAAAGTACACAGGCCGCATCACCAATAGCTCTTCCAAAAGAGAGCAATATGGCAGTAATAATTCCGGGGATGGATTGTCTTAGTAAAATTTTTGCCGTTTCATAACGGGTGCCTCCTAAGGAATATACCGCATTACTCATGTCTTCTGGAACAACTCTTACTACTTCGTCTATGGCGCGAACCAATATTGGAATGATTAATAAAGTAACCGTGATTATTCCTGCCAACAGCGATGTTTTCAATCCTAAATAAACCATTATTGCAAATCCAAAGGCACCGTAAACAATCGATGGGATTCCAAATAAAATGTCATAACTCAAACGGGTTATATTGGCTAAAGCTGCATTCTTTTTTGCGTAGACATTGATGTAAATTACAATTGGAATACTAATTAAAAGCCCCAAAATCGTTGAGCCTATCGTGATATAAACGGATCCGATTATAGCATTCAAAATTCCTCCGCCTTTGCCGATATAGAATCCGCCTTCGGGAATTTTTGAAACCATATCCCAACTCAGGGAACCAACACCTTTTGAAAAAATGGTGTATAATATCATAAACAAGGTACTGCTAATGATGATGGTGCTGGCTATCATCAAAACTTTGAATATATTTTCTTCTATTTTTCTCATTTTGATATAGATTAATTGTTTCTTTTTTCAATTCTGAATAAAATGATTCTCGAAATGGCATTAAATAAAAATATAATGACAAATAGGAGTAGGGCGGCAAACATAAGTGCTGAATCGTACATCGGGATTGACATCATTTCACCATAATTATTGGCGATAAGGGCAGGCAACGGATAACCAGAATCGAACAGACTATGTGGAACTTGCGCCAAATTTCCGCAAACCATTAATACGGCAATAGTTTCTCCAAAAGCTCTGGAAATAGCGAGTACAACAGCCGCTACAATTCCGTCAACCGATTTTCTAAGCAATACTTTTTTGGTGGTTTGCCATTTTGTTGCTCCCAAAGCCAAAGAGGCATCTCTTAATTCCTGAGGCACATTGTCAAATACTTCCATCAGAATGCTGATGATTAGCGGGAAAATCATAATGGCTAGGACAATTCCTCCTGCCAATACAGAATAACCAGTAGTGAATTCAATAAAATGGGGTGCGATTTTTTCTTGAATTAACGGGACAATAATCAAAACTCCCCAAACGCCAAAAAGGACAGGAGGAATACCGGATAATAATTCGATCAATGGCAAAACCAATTTTCGGACACGTGCGTGTGCATATTCAGAAAGGTAAATCGCGGTCAGCATTGATAATGGTAAGGCAATAATAATGGCAATTGCGGTTACCCAAAGTGTACCAATTATAAAAGGATAAAATCCGAAGGCCTCTTTGAAAGGTCTCCACTCGGATGAGAACAATAAATTATAAAGCGATGTACTGTTTAAAATAGGGATTGATTTATAGAACAAGCCTAAACCGATCAATATAACAACAGATATTGACAAGATGGTTAGTGTCAAGAACGTTTTACTTATGAAACGGTCTTTGAGTAGTCTTATATTTTTCATTTAATTATAGTAAACCGCCCCAACAAACAGTTTATAAATCGCTCATGATTTTTGTGTTTGCTTTTGGGCGGAAGTTTTATTTAGAAAAAGAGTTATTTTACTTTCGTTAATTCTTTCTTCAGTTTTTCTTTTGAAAGTTTAATATATCCTGCTTCCGATACAAATTTTTGACCATCAGTCAGGATGTATTTTATAAATGTTTTTACAATAGGATTTGTTGGTTTTCCAACCGTTACAAAATATAAATCTCTAGCAGGAGGCGATGGGTATTTTCCAGTCACTATAGCTGCGATTAATTGATCTATATCTCCATAAAAGTTTTCATCTGGATCTAATTTTCCATTGTTGTTTAGGTCAATTGGAGCAGGAACAATTCCATTTGTTGGCTTGTTGGTTTTAGTATCGTAGATGTATACAATATTGTTATATCCTATTCCAGCAGGATCTTTTTGTACCGCTTGTGCCAATCCAGGATCTCCAAATACGGCAACCCCCAGTAAGTCTTCTTGTTTTTTACCAAAATAGCCAGCCCAAGTTTCGGCAGCTCCTGCTGCATCAGATCGGGTATAAACATGTATTGGAGCAGTGCTTTTGAAACCTAAAGAGTTCCAAGTAGTATATTTACCGGTGATAAAGATATTGTTGAAAGCTTCTTTCTTAATACCTTTTTGGTAGATTACTTTTTTATAGGGACTCGCTGCGCTTATGGTTGGAATAACAGCATCTTTTGTAACCGCAATGGCAAATGCTCCTTTTTTATATTCAGCGGGATTTAAATTACGGGATACCAATCCGATATCGGTCACTTTAGACAATACATCTGTAATTCCTTTTCCTGCGCCGCCGGCTTGTATGTCAATTGTGACATTGGGGTGAATTTTTTTGAATTCTTCGGCCCATTTTACAGTAATTGGGTATAAGGCAAATGCTCCAGAAATACTGATGTTGCCTGATAGATCTTGTGCAGCTACTTTAGTAGGTAGTATGGCTGCTAATAGTATGATTGCTGCTACTATTTTTGAGAATGTTTTCATTTTTTTTAATGTTTTTTAATCCAAAATAAATTGGATGTCTTTGTTAAATTTTAATTTCTATTAAAGTATGGAAAAGAATTGAAAAGAACTCTAAGGATTTGAATCTTAGAGTTCTGCTTTCAAATGTTATTTATGTATCAACTTTTTCAATTTTAAATATTTTATTATAAAGAATAACGAAATGTAATTCCGAACGTTCTTTGATCTCCTAACACAGCTGCATATTGACCTGCATTTCCTCCTGCAGGCAATAGTTGTTCGTAATAATCTTTGTTAAAAATATTACGGCTCCATAAGAAAACAGACAGCCCATCTGAGGCACGAAAACCAATACGAGCATTAAATAATGCATAAGACGGAACAACTAGATAAATAGATGGTGTTGGACTTGAAGAAAATCCGGAACGATAAAAGGCATCCAATCCTACAAAGAATTTACCATTGTTTCCAAATAATTTTCCTGAACCAGAGTACTCCCCGCCTAAAGTTCCTGCCCATCTTGAAATACCTGGTAAATCGCTACCCGAAATATCTTTCAACGGTATTTTTGCACCAGTTTCTTCTAATGGTAAAGGTGCATTTTTAAAATCGGTATATATTCCTTCAGTATACGATAATGCTCCGTTAAAAGTTAAATGTTTATTTAAAAAAATACTAGCGTCGAGTTCTGCACCTCTTACACGAACTCCTGCTGCATTGGCAAGATATCCACGGTTTACACCTAGTTCTGGACTCTGAACTTGAGTTTGGTAGTTTTTAATTTCGGTATCGTAAAGGGTTAAATTTAAAATTGAATTTGCAGAAGGTGACGTTTTTACACCAATTTCATAATGGTTTACTTCTTCAGGTAAGACTACTGCTAATTCTAGTATTGGCAGACCTGCAAGTGTAGGGAGTCCGCCTACATTCATACCTACAGGTTTAAAACTTTTTGCATAAGTGGCATAAGTATTAATACGATCAGATACTTTGTATGCTACAGTTAAATTTCCTGAAAAGTTAGTGTCATCAACATCAGCTTTAAATGCCTGGTTGCTGTAAACCGATTGCTGAATAGCAATTAATGCAGGATCAGTCGTTTGCAAGCCTCCATAAGTTACTCTGCTATAATCTACTTTTTTCTGGTCATAATTATATCTTAATCCAGGTAAAACGTGTAAACGTTCCGTTATAGCCCAATCCAATTGTCCAAAGACAGCTCCGCTAAAAGTATTTAAATCAGAATAGGTTTTAATTCCATATCCATTCAAAAGGCCTGGTGTTTTCCATAATGGGCTAGTTGTACTCTGAGCAAATCTCCATTGATCATCTCCCGATTCTTCAATTTGTAGCGGATCTGACTGAACCTCTTGACCAAAGGCATAGACTCCAATCACACCACTCAAAGAGGATGTTACATTTCCAGCATATCGCACCTCTTGCGACCATTGATCTTGTTTGGAGAAACCTTGTGATTTTGCCAGAGCTGATAAACCTGTAAAATCTCTGTCATTGGAAGGATTCCATTTCCAAAAACGCCAAGCGGTTGTAGAGGTAAGTGTTCCTTCTCCAATTTTTGCTTCAACATTAAGGGATGCTCCACCCAATTGTTGCTCCGAACGCCATGGAGTGTCATGGTCAATTATTCTGTCAAATGCATTTGTTGTTGGAAGAGTGTAATTTAAGTCGGCAATAATTGCATAAAATTGACGGTAGGCAGCACGTTGTGTTGGAGCAACACCAGCAATAACTTGCGCATATCCATCTGGTTTCTGGCTAGTATAATCTGCGGATAATGTTATATCAATGCTCTCTGATGGAGTAAATAGCAACTGACCACGAAAGCCTTGATTATTCAATTCATTAACATATCTACCCGTTACAATATTTTCTATTAAACCATCACGTTGAGTACCCGAAAAGGACAATCGACCGGCTAAGTTTTTAGCCAAAGCTCCTGTAATAGAAGTTTTTGCTTGAAGAAAACCATAATTACCATAACTCACTTCAAAGTTGGCACCAGTTGTAAAACTTGGTTTTTTTGTTTTTATGTTAAAGGTTCCAGCTGTTGTATTCTTGCCATACAAGGTTCCTTGCGGGCCACGTAATACTTCAATTTGTTCTATATCGATAAAGTCTAAAGTTGTCGCAGCAGGACGAGCATAGTACACACCATCAACATAAAAGCCAACTCCTGGGTCAATACCATCATTGGTAAGTCCAAATGGAGAACCAAGACCACGAATGTTGATTCCTGTATTTCTTGGATTGGAGGAATATAACTGTACCGATGGAATCAATTCTTTCAATCGATTCACATTGAATGCACTTGCCTGATCGGCTTGTGCGCCACTCACAACAGTAATTGGTATAGGAATATTTTGTAGTTTTTCTATGCGGCGTCTAGAGGTTACGACAACTTCTGCTAGCGCATTTTCATCGTTGATTTGTATTTCTAACGGAGCATCCAATAGCTTGTTTATTGTAATTTCTTTTGTTTTATAACCAGCGTATTGGATTAATAATGTAACGGGTAATTTCTCTTGGGTTTCTATAGAAAACTTTCCAAAAGCATCCGAAGTAGTGTTGTATTTTGTGCCTTTTATAACGACATTGGCTCCTTCTATCGGTGTTTTTTGACTGTTTGTTAGTATGCCTTCTATTTTGCTTTGTGCAAATGAAGAAGTTAGAATAAATACGAATACTATAGTTGTAATTGTTTTTGTATAAATAGTTCTCATTATTATGTATGTTATATGTAATTAGTAGAGTTTTAAATAAATTTTTTTTAAATAAACTAGCACATACACATACAGTACATTTTGATACTATTTTTTTCTGTATTTAAAAGATTTGTTGTCCTGACATCATTGTTTTGACTTCGATTCGTTTGCATTGTTTAATTTTTTATTGTTAATCATACGTTAAACTCGAGGCAAATATATATAAATTCTATTAAAGTAGTATAGTTTAAAAAATATTTTTTTATTTTTTGACCAATGAGGCGATTGTAATCCCTTGCATTGCTTTCAAAGTTTCATCACGAATGGCTAATAATCCGTGTCTTAATGTACATTCCGACTCGTTTTCGCAATCTGAACAACGCTCGTAAAAATTCAGTGATGCACAGGGAAGTAGTGCAATTGCGCCGTCAAATAAACGATGAATATCGGCCAAAGTAATAGTTTCTTTGTCTTTTAAAAGATAATATCCTCCATATTTACCTTGTTTGCTGCCAACAAAATGACCTCTTTTTAGATCCAAAAGAATTTGCTCCAAAAACTTTTTGGGTATAGAGGCTCCTTCAGCAATCTCAATGGTTCTTGAAATATGATTTTCGTCTTGTTGTGCTAAATAAAGAAGTGCCTTAAGAGCGTATTTGGTCTTGTGTGATAACATTTTTGTTGATTACTGTTTGGTGGTAAATATAAAAAAAACTAATATATCATTTTTTATTTAAATATTAGAAAATCAAATATAGTTTCTTTTTAAAGTGCTACAAATTTAATTTTTGATAAAAAGTAATCCGTATGATATCTCGATCTAAATATTCATATCCATTTGGTCGTTGTTGAAAAGCTTTCATATAACCGAGTTCTAAAGATAGTGATTTATTAAATCCCATTTGACCCGCAATATAAATTCGATTTTGGTCAAAGGTATTGTAAACGACATTATGATCAATGTTGAACATGATTTCATCGTATATAATTCCTTTGAAATATTTCGCCTCTTTTTTCCAAAAAACATGATCTACTTGAAATCGATATCTAAGTCTTAAATTTAGCGTTGTTCCGGATGTTAATCCTTGCTTGTTTGAATTTTCAATCCATCGTTCGTCCAGTTGTAAACGATTGCTAATACCATACGAACCAATATTTTGTTTTAAAATAATGTCTTGCTGAAGACGATAATCTCCAATATAAAATTTATCATTGGTATTGGGGATATCTGTTGGGTTAACAAAATAAGCCAAACCAGCCCCCATTTCTAGGAACTCATTTAGTTTATATCTCCCTTGAAAACGAACATCTATAGAACTTTCTTTTATAGGGTCTGTAAAGATTCTATTTTCTATTTCGGAATGGATTGACCACTTTTCATTTAAATTGAGTATGTTGTAATAACGGGTCCAAAGCATACTCTGGTGAATAACTGTTTTCTCGGTTTGAGCAAACAAAACGGAGCTAATCATTAGCGTAAAAAAAAGGGATTTAGGGAACTGCATTAGGTTTTTTATATATCATTTTAGAAATTACCAACCTCCGCTAGATCCGCCACCAGAGAAACCACCGCCGCCAAAACCACCGCCGAAGCCACCTCCGCCTGAAGATCCTCCAAAACCACCTCCACCACCTCTTCCGAGACTGCTTAAGATGATTACATCGAGTAGGCTAGGACCAATTCCACCACCTCGATTGCCGGAATTTCCGCTTCCGCCTCCTTTATTTCTTGAAAATAAAAATATAAGGATTACAACAATAACGATGATTGGGAAAATTGGAAAGCTTTTTCCTTTGGTTTGTTTACGCTCCCCTTTGTATTTGCCTTTGAAAACATCAAAAATAGCATCTGCACCTTTGTCAAGTCCTTTATAATAGCTGCCTGCTTTGAATTCTGGAATGATAATGTTTCTTATTATTTCGCCACCTATTCCTGCAGTTAATCGATCTTCAAGGCCATAACCAGGATTGATGGCTATTTTTCTTTCGTCTTTGGCCACAAGAATGACAACCCCATTATCATCTTTCTCTGTTCCGCCGATTCCCCATGTTTGGCCCCATTTAGTTGCTAATAGGCTAACATCTTCATTTTTGAGACTTTCAATGGTAATCACAACGATTTGTGTAGTTGTAGAATCGGAATATTTGATGAGTTTTTCTTCGAGTTGTGCTTTTTCCTCCGGACTCAAAATATTGGCATAGTCATAAACCGAAGTTTGAAAACTAGGTTTCTCGGGAATTGTAAATTGTGAGAAGATGCAATTACTTGAAAAAAGTACAATGAATAAGAAAGCGAATTTAAAAATTCCTTTGGAATTTGATTTTTTCTTTGTTGGAATTTCCATTAGTTATCCTTTTGATATTTCGTTTGATAATTCGTTGGTATCACCTTCTTGCCACGGGAAGTGTTTTTTGAGTTGTTCTCCAGCTCTTAAAATTCCGTCAACAAGACCTTGTTTGAATTTGTTTTGTTTGAATTGAGTAACCATTACATCTCTAGTACAGTTCCAAAAATCAGCTTCAACAATGTCATTTATCCCTTTGTCTCCACAAATCACAAACGTTTTGTCTTCGACAGCCATATAAATTAAAACACCATTCTGCAATTCGGTTTCATCCATTTTTAATTCATGAAAAACTTCCAAGGCGCGATCATACGCATCCTGTGAAGTTGTTTTTTCGATATGAACTCGAATCTCGCCAGAAGTGTTTTTCTCGGCTATTCGAATAGCTTCCACAATTTCTTGTTCGTCTTCTTTGCTTAAAAAATCTTCTACTTTTGACATCGTATAATTTTTAAAAACCCCGCCATGGCGGGGTTCAGTTTTTTTAGAATTTTACTTCAACAGGTTTGTCTGCGCCTTCAACAGATTTGAAGAAAGGTTTTTCTTTGTAATTTCCTAAGAAAAAGCTTTGTGGCATTGCCAAAACATAACCGTTATAGACTTCTACAGATTCATTGAAACGTGTTCTTGCTGTTAAAATTTGATTTTCTGTGCTAGCCAATTCATCTTGTAATTTTAAGAAGTTAGCATTTGCTTTCAATTCAGGATATCTTTCTACACTTACCAATAATCTGGATAATGAAGAGGATACTCCGGATTGCGCATTGCTGAAAGCGCTTAATTGTTCTGGTGAAATATTGGTTGGGTCAACGGTAACTGCCGTAGCTTTGGCTCTGGCTTCAATAACTGCGGTCAAAGTACTTTTTTCAAAATCGGCAGCACCTTTTACTGTGTTTACCAAATTTCCAATTAAATCATTTCTTCTTTGATAGGCGGCATCAACATTTCCCCATTCTTTGCCAACATTTTGGCTATAGCGCAACGCTGTGTTCTTTAATCCCATTACCCAAAAAGCAATGACTATTATTACTCCAATTCCGATAATCCAAGGCAAAAATCTTTTCATGATTGTTTAATTTAAAGTTTGTTTGTTGTTTTAATGTATTGTTTTATAATTCGTTTTTAATACTAATTAATTGCATTTTTATGGATTCTAATTTAGTAATAATTTCAAATTTATCCATTATTTTCTTTTGACCTTCTTTCAAATGGGTTTTCGCACCCTCGAGTGTAAATCCTCTTTCTTTGACCAAATGATAAATAAGCTGCAGGTTCTTGATGTCTTCTGGAGTAAACATTCTGTTTCCTTTAGCATTTTTCTTCGGTTTCAGAATGTCAAATTCACTATCCCAAAAACGAATCAGGGAAGCGTTTACATCAAATGCTTTGGCGACTTCGCCTATGCTGTAGTATCTTTTGTCTTTTGAAAGTTCAATATGCATTTTTGTTTTTTTTTTTCTGAACACTTTTTATAGTCTCCTAGTACTGATTACTATTTAACGGAACACTGAATACTTTTCTAAATTAATCCAGCGATTGATTCTCTTGATTGGCTATTTTTGAAATAGCAACGTATTCTACTGCCGAAATATTGCCATAATAAAAATTAAGCGGATTGACCACTTTTCCGTTTTTGTGTACTTCGTAATGCAAATGTGGTGCTTCAGAACGTCCTGTGCTGCCAACATATCCTATAATATCTCCCCGTTTTATCGATTTTCCAGGTCTGCAATTGTATTTGCTTAAATGGGCATATAATGTTTCATATCCGTAGCCGTGTCTAATTACAATGTGATTGCCAAATCCAGAAGCAGTGTTGTCTGCTCTTGCTACAACTCCGTCGCCCGTGGCATAAATTGGAGTTCCTGTTTTGGCTGTAAAATCCATTCCTTCATGCATTTTTCTGGCCTTTGTAAATGGGTCTGTTCGATACCCGAAGCCTGATGCCATATGTTTTAAATTTTCATTTTTTACCGGTTGAATCGCTGGAATTGCAGAAAGCAGTTTGCTTTTGGCCTCGGCTAATTTTACTATTTCATCCAATGATTTGGATTGAATGGCTAATTCTTTACTCAATGCGTCTACTCTTTCGGTGGTGCTGGTCACCAATTTTGAATTGTTGTAGCCTTGTAAGGCTGCATAACGGTTTATTTTAGAATAGCCTGCTTTTCTCTGTTCTTCTGGAATGGCGGCGGTATTAAAATAAACGCGATATAAATTGTTGTCCCTATCTTCAATATCTTCCATTACTTCATCTACTTCATCCATTTTTTTGTTTAAAATAGCGTAATTTAATTTTAAATTTTCGATTTCCCTAGCCAGTAAACGGTCTTTTGGTGTGTCAAAATAAGGAGTGTTCAGTAATATGATGAAGGTAAGGAATCCAAAAATAGCTGATGCCAATAAAAACAGAACTGCAAAGCCAACTTTTCTCCTTTTTCTGATTTTTATCTTTCTATATGCCAGATTTACGGAATCGTAATAATATTTTACTTTCGCCATATTTTAAAATACCCTATTTTTGCAAATTAGTTAAAGGTAAGTCGAACAAATTTAATAAATGTTTCAGATGTTCGGCTCTTTTTTTTTAAATATAACTTTATTTAAAATATAGTTCTTGGTATAACGAGTTCGCGTGAGGGATAGAAGCTAGCTACCAAAGTAGCGCGTATAGCCCGACAGCATTAGAGAAAGGAGCCGAATATACGGTTGCTTAATTTGGCTCCTTTTTCTAATGGTGGCACGCCCAAAGGATGATTAAAATAAGGTTTAGATAAAATAATAAATAATAATTCAACAAATTACTGAATATACAGCAAAAATGAAATCACAAGACGTACGTAAACAATTTTTAGATTTTTTTGAAAGTAAAGGGCATTTAATTGTTCCATCTGCACCTATTGTTCTTAAGGATGATCCAACCTTGATGTTTAACAACTCGGGAATGGCGCAGTTTAAAGAGTATTTTTTGGGCCTTGGAACGCCAAAAAGCAAGAGAATTGCCGATACACAAAAATGTCTTCGTGTTTCCGGAAAGCATAATGACCTGGAGGAAGTGGGGATTGATACCTATCACCACACGATGTTTGAAATGTTGGGGAACTGGTCTTTTGGCGATTATTTCAAGAAAGAGGCGATTCACTGGGCATGGGAATTATTGACTGAGGTGTATAAAATTCCGAAAGACATTCTGTATGTTTCTGTTTTTGAAGGGAATCCTGATGAGAATGTGCCTTTTGATCAAGAAGCTTGGGATATTTGGAAAACGTTGATAGATGAAGACCGAATTATTCTTGGAAACAAGAAAGATAATTTCTGGGAAATGGGTGACCAGGGACCTTGCGGACCTTGTTCTGAAATTCACGTTGATATTCGTTCTGCTGAAGAAAAAGCTTTGGTTTCAGGAAAATCTTTGGTGAATAACGATCATCCGCACGTGGTGGAGATTTGGAACAATGTATTTATGGAGTTCAATCGTAAAGCCGATGGTTCTTTAGAAAAATTGCCTGCTCAACACGTGGATACGGGAATGGGATTTGAGCGTCTTTGTATGGTTTTGCAAGGGGTTCAATCAAATTATGATGCCGATATTTTTACACCGCTAATCAGAGAAATTGAAACGATTACCGGTACTAAATATACCATTAAAGCGAAAGACGAAGCTGAAGAAAAAGTAAATATCGCGATTCGTGTAATTGCAGATCACGTGCGTGCAGTTGCTTTTGCCATTGCCGATGGTCAGTTGCCATCGAACACGGGCGCTGGTTATGTAATTCGTAGAATTTTGCGTCGTGCGATTCGTTACGGTTTTACTTTCCTAGATACCAAAGAGCCTTTTATATATAGATTAGTTGACACTTTAAGTGCTCAAATGGGAGGTTCATTTCCTGAAATTCGCTCTCAAAAAGCCTTGTGTTCGAATGTGATTCGGGAGGAAGAAAGTTCTTTCTTGAGAACATTGGATCAAGGATTGGTGTTGTTGGATGCTGTGATTAATACCAATTCCGGAACTGTAATTGATGGTAAAAAAGCATTTGAATTGTATGACACTTATGGTTTTCCAATTGATTTAACTGCTTTGATTCTGTCTGAAAAAGGATTGGAATTGGACGAAAAAGGATTTCAGGAACAATTGCAATTGCAAAAGGAGCGTTCTCGTGCGGCTTCTAAAGTTACCGCAGGAGACTGGAATGTTTTGGTTGAAGACGACGTTCAGGAATTTGTGGGTTATGACCGATTGAAACACAATGTTAAAATCACTAAATACCGAAGAGTAGACAGTGTGAAAGACGGTGAAATTTATCAGTTGGTCTTCAATTCTACACCTTTTTATGGTGAAAGTGGGGGACAAACAGGGGATAAAGGATATCTGGAAGCCCAAAACGGAGACATTATCTATATTATTGATACCAAAAAAGAAAATAATCAAACGATACACCTTACTAAATCGTTGCCTAATAATTTGACAGATAGTTTTACTGCTATTGTGGATGAAAATCAAAGAGCAAAAACTTCTTCGAATCATACGGCAACGCACTTGTTGCACCAAGGATTGCGAAAAGTGTTGGGTACTCATATTGAGCAAAAAGGATCGATGGTGCGTTCGGCTTCATTACGATTTGACTTTTCTCATTTTTCTAAAGTTACCGATGATGAAATTAAAGAAGTGGAGGATTTTGTAAATGCCAGAATTCGCGAAAGCTTACCTTTGATTGAAAAAAGAGCAATTCCAAAAGACCAGGCAATTGAAGAAGGCGCTATTGCTTTGTTTGGAGAGAAATACGGTGATTTGGTTCGAATGATAAAATATGGTGATTCGGTAGAGTTATGTGGCGGAACGCACGTTCCAAACACAAGTGATATTTGGCATTTTAAAATTGTATCCGAAGGTGCAGTTGCGGCTGGAATCCGACGTATAGAAGCTATTACCAGCGATGCAGCCAAAGATTTCTTTGAGTCCCAGTTGCTTTCATTTTATGAGATCAAAGAAGTGTTGAAGAACGCTGTTGATCCAGTAAAAGCGATTCAAACACTTCAAGACGAAAATACTTCTTTGAAAAAACAATTGGAAGTTTTATTGAAAGATAAAGCCAAAAATATGAAAGGCGAATTGGCTCAGGAATTGCAAGAGATCAACGGAATTCAGTTCCTAGCCAAACAAGTTGATTTGAGTCCGGAAGGTGCCAAAGACTTGGCTTATGAATTGGGAACTTTGGGCACGAATATATTCTTGGTTTTGGCAACTGCCGAAGCAGGAAAACCGACGTTGTCTTGTTATATTTCTAAAGAATTGGTGGCTGACAAAAAATTAAACGCAGGTCAAGTTGTTCGTGAATTAGGAAAATACATTCAAGGAGGAGGAGGAGGACAACCGTTCTTCGCAACCGCCGGAGGGAAAAATGCTGATGGAATTGCTGAGGCTTTGGCTAAGGCAGTTGAGTTTGTGAAGTAAAAAAACTTGTTTTAAAGTAATTAACCCTTTTAGAGTTTCGAACTCTAAAAGGGTTATTTTTTTATTCTTATTTGTATTAAAAAATTATGTTTATTTGTAAGTAAAATAAATATTATTTAATTATGAAAAAAATCATATTGGTATTAAATATACTATTGTTTGCTTTTTGTTCTTGTTCGAGTGACAATAATGAAGACGAAAAAGGAGATGTTATAAATTCGACATTGTTGAAAAGAAAAGAGGTGTATTCAACTGATGGAAAAAAAATATTAACATTTATATACGTTTATGATGGTAATAAAATTGTTAGTGAAGAAGTTAAAAAAAATGACATTTCTATGGGTGTAGATGTAGGTTATAATTACAAAACCGAGTATACATATACAGGCAATTTAATTACTAATATAAAAGTAATGAATATTTTTTCGACTCCTTATAAATTGCTTGTAAATACAGATTATGTTTATGATAATAAAGAGAATTTAATATCATCTATTAAGACAAATGAATTTGGAAAAATTAAGATTTTATATGATAAAAAAAGTGATAAAATAATTTCTTGTAAAATTTATAATATTGCGATAAATGATAATACGGAGTCTCTTTTGATGGAATCGAATTTGTTTTTTGATATTAATGACAATCTTATTAAATCAGAATCATTGGATTCCAAAATAATATTTGCAAGTTATGAGTATAATACTAGTTTTAATTCTAAAAAGAATGTAGTAGGATTAAATAAATTTTTATTTTTTGATTTTCCTCCAAATTTCGCTTCAAATACTACAGGCTTCCATTTAGAAAGATTTAATAATGTTATAAAAGCTAATCAGAACACTAATTTGCCAGCTAAGTATGAATATGTTTTGAATGAAGAAGGATTTCCAGTGGAAAGTACACTTTATTATGACAATTATGGAGTTTTTATAAAAGACCTTACAACTAAATATTTTTATGAATAATTCTTTATAAAACCCCAAATACTCTATTTTCAAAATGGAGTATTTGGGGTTTTATATTTAAAACTTAAACCAAGCATAAGGCTCATTAATAAAATTCAATGCTCTTGGTAAACCATCCCCTGGTATAACTTTCAATTCTGGTTGAAGTGATGGGTTCGATGGATATTTTTTCCCGTCGAACTTTACAATTCTGTTTTTCCCACCACTTGGTATAAATAAGTTTTTCCAGCCCAAAGATTTTTCAGTATCAATCACAATGGGATAATCGGCAACCGTAAATCTGGAAATGACTGCGCCTTGATTGTCCAAAATATATTGGGTACAACCACCTGAACCGCAAAAGTAAGAACCTGTTAATCCCACGAGAATTTCTTTTTTACCATCATCATTTAAATCATATTCAAAGAAAATGAATCTTTTGCTATAATCGTCAATGCTGTTTTTCGATAGGTCCTCTTTAAAGATATTTTGTAAAGTCAGTCGAACGGTATTGGCTGTTTTTAAATTAGAGGAGTTGATTCCGAACTGTCCAGCGGGAATGGTATCCGTAGGATCAGGATCAATAATGCTATCTTTAGAAATATTTGTAACTGTATCTTTATTTATTGTAGTTGTATCAGTACTGTTCTGATTTTTGGTTATCTCTTTTTTGCATGAAATAAAGGCAAATGTTGAGATAAATGTGAATGTTAAGATGTACTTTTTCATTTTATTTTTTTACATAAATTGGACTTCTTTTTAATAAATATGTAACGGTGTCCATCCAACTGTCTTTGATTTTTAGCATTGGTTTTCGGGATTGCGTGTATATTTTGGAGTTGTTTTTATACATATCAAAATACACATGGTAATCAAAGATTAATTGGGTATTGGTATTGGCAATAGTTGCTTCATTTCCTTTTATCTTATTGTTGTTGACTTTTGCATTTTGAGTGGTATAAGCTGCTGAGGTTTGTTTTTCAGTAACTGTATAGGACACTTTTGATGCAATAATATTGTCTACTCCAAGAATTTTATGAAGTTCTTCTATTGGAGTTTCATCTATATTTTTATAATCTATACCTGCTTTTTTCAATAGACTATTAGTGATTCTTAAGTCCTGAACTGTTAATGGCAATATATTGGAGGATTTGTCCTGCAGTTTATTGTAGATGTCATTTTGGGCAAATTTCGCCATTTCTTCCGAATTGGTTAAGTTTTCAGAATTTACAAAAGGTACAGGTAATACGGCTATTGTATTTATTTTGAAAGTTGCATCTTGTGTTTCAGAAGACACAATTGTTGAACTTGAGCCAGCACCCAATGTGTTTTTAGCTGCTGCAAAAGTTTGTGATCTGCCATTTGCAAAATCTATTCTTGCAATTTTTGATACATCAATTTCAATTGTCATTGTTTCATTTGGCAACGAATAATCTACAGTCTTGTCAGACATTTTCGTGACTGTACATTCAATTATTTGATAATCTTTGGTGATGATTTTGTCAAGTTTCTTTACTTGGGCTGTGATGGAAGTTGATAATACAACCAAAAACAAAATGGTAAGTGTTTTTTTTAGTTTCATTTTTTTTAGTTTAGGTTATTTTTAATTTATGTATCTAGCTTTTATTAAAATATTATTTTTCTTACTTGTAATTAATTTAAAGTTAAACAAAATGCTGATTTTGAGTAAATTGTGTCTTTTAATTCAAATATAAATAATTAAATAATTGTATTAAAAAAATTACATCTATATTCTGTATTTTTTATTTTGTATTTTTGAAATATTAAAAACATATAATGAATTTTACGACCAAAATCGAAATCCCGAAAAATCCCAATCCAATAAACTACAATTCTAAAATAGTCTCTTTGGGCTCTTGTTTTGCTGAAAATATGGGAGGCAAATTCCAGTATTTTAAATTTCAAAGTGCGACCAATCCATTCGGGATTATTTTTAATCCGGTCTCTATCGAGAGAATTATGTATAGAGTAGTTAATGATACTTTATTTACTGAAGATGATATCTTTTTCTTTAACGAACGTTGGCATTGTTTTGAGGTGCATTCGGATTTAAGTCATTCAAATAAAGAGGAATTGCTAAAAAATCTAAATCAAATTCTGAGAGAAACAAAAAAGCAATTACATGTGGCAACCCATATCATTATTACCTACGGAACGTCCTGGGTGTACCGGAATATTGAGAAAGATGCGATAGTAGCCAATTGCCATAAAGTCCCTCAAAAGCAGTTTGCCAAAGAATTACTTTCTGCAACAGTTATTCAGGAAAATATAGAAAATACAATACATTTAATTCAGTCCATAAATCCCAATTGCAATTTCATATTTACTGTTTCACCAGTGCGTCACCTCAAAGATGGTTTTGTCGAAAATCAGGTCAGTAAAGCACATTTGATTACTGCTGTTTATGATACAGTGAGATCTGAATACTCAATACTGAACACTGAGCACTTTCCAAGTTACGAAATCATGATAGACGAACTTCGCGATTATCGTTTTTATGCCGAAGATATGGTTCATCCAAGTCAAGTGGCGATTGATTATATTTGGGAACGATTCAAGGAAACTGCCATTTCAGAAACTGCTTATGAAGCAATGGAAATTGTAGAAAGCATTCAAAAAAGTTTGCAACATCGTCCTTTTAATCCAGATTCAGAGAGTCATAAAAAATTCGAATCCAAATTGAAGGAAAAAATCACTAAATTAGTATCGCAATATTCATTTATGAAATTTTAATTATGCTAAAGAGAATTATAGTTGGTGCAGTAGTAGTAGTGGTCATCATTTTGGCATTCAAATATTGTGAGTTCAAGAAAGGGGACGATTCATCATTAGAATACAATACCAATTTGATTCAACAACAAATCGTTAATGTAGGTAAATTGGTGGTTACCGAGGGGCATTTTTCTGAGGTGGTAACTTATAGGAACCAACAGAAATACCTGCTTGATATGCTTAAGTTTGAAAAAAAAGCACTAGTAATTGTCAATGCCGATGTTACTGTTTCTTATGATTTGCACCAAATGAAATATGATATTGATGAGAAAAACAAAACCATAACGATTCTAAGTATTCCAAAAGAAGAAATAAAAATAAGCCCAGACATCAAGTTTTATGATGTTGAACAAAGTCAGATGAACGAATTTACAGGCGATGATTACAATAAAATAAACAAATCGGTAAAAGCAAATTTGGCAAAGAAAATCGAAAAATCTTCGTTGAAATCAAATGCCCAGAATCGTTTGATTAGTGAACTTTCCAAGATTTTAATCCTTACGAACACCATGGGTTGGAAATTGCAATACGATGGTAAAGTGATTGAAAATGAAAAGGATTTTGCTACAAAAGTAAAACTTTAAAACTTTTTTAGCTTTATAAAGAGTAACTCAATTGTTATACTTCAACCTAATAATTTAGACAATCATACAATAATTTTAAAACATATTATAGGAATTGTATAACTTAAACAATTATGGTTATTGCATATTTGTAGATTCAAAAATTCCTAATAAATACTCTGAATAGTCCAAATTCAAACGCATTTATTTACAAAGATTTTTTATATGAACCCAAAACTAAATTCTTTTGTAAAAAAAACAAAGCGTATTATGCTTTGGTGCGCTGTTACAATTTTGGTTTTTTTGCTCTTAATTATTGTTTTGATTCAAGTTCCGGCTGTTCAGAATTTTACTAAGGATAAGGTACTCACTTATCTGAATGATAAGCTTAAAACTAAAAGTTCTCTTGATCGAATTGCGATTAGTTTCCCGAAAACGATTGTACTCGAAGGGTTTTATTTTGAAGACCAACATAAGGATACTTTATTGAGTGGAAAACGTTTGGCCATTGATATTGATCTATTTAAAATCATCAATCACAAAATAGAAATAAACTCGATTGAACTGGAAAACGCAACTGCAAATATTTCAAGGAACAAGAACGCTGTATTTAATTTCGATTATATTATCAAAGCATTTGCTTCAAACGCGCCCGCAGATCCTAGCAGCAAACCATATATTGTATCGGTTGTTGATGTGGATTTAAAAAACATCAAGTTTAGTTTTCAAGACGATTTATCAAAAAATGACATTCGTCTGAAGTTGGATAATTTCAGCACAAAATTCAAGAAATTTGATTTGGATAAAATGGATTTCAATATTCCATACATTAATTTGAACGGATTGAATGTAGTTTTAAATCAGGATTTGGTCGAAAAAATTGCCGAAGTTTCTGTTAAAACCGTTGATACAATTGCCAAAAGAAGTGATTTTAATTTGGAATTAAAGAAAATCACCTTGTCTAAAATCAAGGTTTTATACGACAATAAAGATTCTAAAATGAATTCAGGACTCACTTTGGGCAGTCTGAAACTTTTGGTAAATGATTTAGATATAAAAAATCAAATGCTCGATTTTGAAAAATTTGAAGTTAAGAATCTAAAAGGAAATCTGCTTCTTGGCAAAAAAGACAAACAACTAAAAACACCTAATTTAGACACAACAGCCATTTCAAAAAATGGTTGGAAAATGAAACTGAAATCAATCGATTTGCAAAACATTGCTTTCCAATTTGATGATATGCAATCTCCTGCAATTGCAAATGGAATGGATTACAGTCATCTTGATTGGAATGGTTTGAATGCCAAAGCAGAAAATATTTATTTTGCAAATGAGACTGTTTCGGGGCGTGTGAACTCTTTAGCTCTAAACGAGAAAAGCGGTCTCAAAATTCAGCAACTCAGAACTCAGTTTTTTTATGGTCCAAAGCAAGCGTATCTGACTGATTTGTATGTAAGAACACCTCAAACTGAGTTGAAAGACAAATTAAAGGTGAACTATCAATCAATTGATGGTATTTCAAAAAACATAGGGGATATGTTGGTTGATGCTAATTTGAGTCAGTCGAAAATTGGCTTTAAGGATATTTTGCTTTTTGCTCCACAATTGCATAAAATGAATCCTTTTCAATCGAATCCCAATGCTATTTTGTACATCAATTCCCGAGTAAACGGGAAAGTTAAAGATTTGAATATTCCCTATTTTCAAATGCAGGGAATTGGCAACACAAAAGTTTCTGTCTCTGGAAAAATAAAAGGGCTTCCCAATTACGAAAAAGCTTTTTTTGATTTGGATATAAAAAACATAACTTCTTCTTCCCGAGACATAATTTCTTTTGTTCCTAAAGGATCACTTCCCAAAACGATTCGGCTTCCGGAACAATTTAATGCTAGTGGAAAATTCAAAGGTTCCATCGATAATTTTAAAACCAAATTGGCATTAAACAGCAGTTATGGCAAAGCCAATGTGGACGCATTGTTTGATAATAGAATTAAAAACAGTGAAAAATATGATGCAACGATTGCTTTTATGGATTTTAATCTTGGCCGATTAATTATGAATGATTCCTTGGGAAAAATTACGCTAAATGCAAAAGTTAAAGGCCAAGGACTGAATCCTAAAACAGCAAATGCTCAGCTCGTAGCCATTGTAAAAAAAGCAGATTTCAATAAATATACGTACTCTAACATGGCTTTGAAAGGGGCGATTGCCAAAGGAAATTTTGATATAAAAGCCGACAGTAAAGATCCAAATCTAAAATTCAAATTGGATGCAAATGGTGGTTTCAAAGATAAATACCCAGCTGTAAAATTGAATCTGAATCTTGATATCGCCGATTTGGAAAAACTGAATCTTCATGCAGGCCCGATGAAACTTAGAGGAAACGTTGTCGCAGATATTGCCAACAGTAATCCCGATTATTTGAACGGCGAAATCGTGGCTTCAAATGTTCAAATTTTACAGAATACAGAACCGATTGTTATGGATAAGGTTAAAATTATTGCTTTTTCAGACAATCAAAAAAATAATATTAAAATCAGTTCGCAATTTATTCAAGCCGAAATTGACGGTAAATACAAATTGACCACACTTTCGGATGCGATAAAAAATTCGTTGTCAAAATATATAAATATTCAGTCTGAGAAATACAAAAATAGTTCTGAGAAACAACAATTTACCTTTACTGTGGCTGTTCAAAATGACCCTGTTTTATATAAATTGATTCCGAAGTTGACCGCACTGGAACCCATAAATATTTCCGGAAAATACAATAGCGTAGGTGATACGTTGGAAATTAAAGGAGCCATTCCGAAAATTATTTATGCCAATACTACCATGTCGGACGGTAAGATAAATATTGAAACGAAGGATAATGCTTTAGAGTATCAGACTTCTGTAGCAACGATTGAAGGCGGACAATTTAAAATTCCGTTTACGAGTTTATCGGGAAAAGCAGAAAACAATATTCTTTCGTATGCTTTGCAGGTAAAAGACAAAGACAAAAAAGATCAATATTTTATTGCAGGCGAATTGCGTCACGAGTATTCAAAAAATGTAATTAAGCTGAATGCGGAAAGCTTGGTTTTGAATTATGATAGATGGAATATAAACCCGGATAATTCAATTGAATTTGGAGATAAAAGACTTTATGTCAATAAATTTTATTTGGATCATTCCGGAAATGAACTTAAGATTCAATCGCAAGGCGATCAAAACAATGCTCCGCTTCATGTTGATTTTGTGAATTTCAAAATAGAGACGATTTTGAATATGATAAAGAAAGATGAATTGGAAATGCAAGGTTTGATAAATGGATCTGCCGTAGTCGAAAACGTCATGACGAATCCCATTTTTACTTCCGATTTGACGATTGATAAGTTTGTCTTTGGAGGTGAAGCTATTGGAAATATCAGTTTAAAAGTAGATAACAAAACGGCAAATATTCTTTCGGCAAATATGATGCTATCTGGGGAAGGAAATGATCTGGCTCTTTTGGGGACATATAGAATTGACAACGATAATTTTGATTTGAATTTAGATGTAAATCAATTAAACATCAAAAGCATTCAAGGGTTTTCGTTTGGAAATATAACCGATGGAAAAGGATCCTTGTCTGGACAATTTAAAATTACCGGAAATACTTTGGAACCAAAAGTAAATGGAGAATTGTTATTTAAAGACGCTGGTTTCCGAATCACAAAACTCAATTCCTTCTTTACTGTAAATGATGAAAAAGTATCTCTGAGAAATGAAGAAATTAATTTTGACCATTTCTCCATTTTTGATGAAAATAAAAATGAACTGGCTGTAAACGGAAAAATGATCACCAAAAACTTTAGGGATTTCAATTTCGATTTAATCGTTACGGCAGATGATTTCAGGGCGATTCATTCTAAAGTAACCGATAATGATCTGTTTTACGGCGATTTATTTTTGGATACCAAACTAAAAATAGGAGGAACTCTTGACAGTCCTGTCGTTAAGGGAAATGTCGAGATTAATGAAGAAACAAAGTTTACGGTTGTTATGCCTCAGTCGGATCCTTCTATTATTGACAGGGAAGGAATTGTCGAGTTTGTAGATGAAGATAATCTGTATTTAAAACAAACGGTTGAATTACAGAAAGAACTGAATCAATCTAAATTAATAGGAATGGATGTGTCGGTTGCTATTACTATAAATAAGGAAGCTGCTTTTACTTTGGTGATTGATAAAGGAAATGGTGATTATTTGAATTTAAAAGGCGAAGCCGAACTTACCGCTGGAATTGACCCTTCCGGGAAAACTACACTAACGGGTAAGTACGAGTTTAGTGGTGGTGCTTACGAAATGAATTTCAATATGATCAGACGGAAATTCGAGATTCAAAAAGGCAGTTATATTATTTGGAACGGTGAACCAACAATGGCAACTGTGAATATTACGGCGATTTATAAAGTCAATACAGCACCGTTGGATTTGCTTAGTGATCAACTTGGAGCATTAAGTCCTGCTGTTAGAAATACCTACAAACAAAAAATCCCATTTCAGACTTTATTGAAGATGAATGGGGAATTACTAAAACCTGAAATAACATTTGACATCATTTTGCCTGATGGGAATTATAATGTTTCATCAGATATTGTGACTGCATCACAAACAAAGTTAGAACAGCTGAGACAAGATCCATCGGAATTAAATAAACAAGTATTTGCATTACTGTTGCTAAATCGATTCGTAGGCGAGAATCCTTTTTCTAGCGAAAGCGGCAGCACAAGTGCCGAATATCTTGCCCGACAAAGTGCGAGTAAAATACTTTCGCAACAACTAAATGATTTGGCAGGAGATTTAATTGCAGGAGTTCAGTTGGAATTTGATGTGGAATCGACCGAAGACTATTCTACAGGCACAAAAGAAACTAGAACCGATTTGAATGTAGGGATTTCAAAAAAATTGTTGAACGATAGGTTGAAAGTTACCGTAGGAAGCAGTTTCGGGGTTGAAGGAGCAGAACGCGCCAATGAAGATGCGTCGAATATTGCCGGGGATGCTTCGATAGAATATCAACTGAGTAAAGATGGCAGGTATATGATTCGGGCCTACAGAAAAAACGAATACCAAGTTGCGATTCAAGGCGAAATTGTGGAAACAGGCGTTGTCTTTATAATCACGATGGAGTATAACAAATTCAAAGAGCTTTTTAAACGGAGTGCCAAGGAAATTGAGATTACGAAAAAGGAGCAAATCCGTAAAGAAAAAAAGAAATTGGAGAAAGAGAAACAAAAGTCTAAGGTGTCGTATGAAAACTAACTATTCAAAATATCTTTTACTTCTATGCTCATTCTTTATTCTAGGATGCAGTAACATTAAGTATTTGCCCGACGGTGACTTGCTGTATACTGGAGGTTCCGTAAAAGTGGAGGATTCAATTATAAAAAGAAAAGACAGAAAAGCGCTAGAAACAGAATTGGAAAATCTTTTACGTCCCAAACCTAATAAACAAATATTGGGGCTAAGACCAAAATTATTAATTTATAATTTGGCAGGAAAACCCACAAAAGACAAAGGTTTGCAGTATTGGTTAAGTACTAAAGTAGGGGAACCACCCGTTTTATTCAGCCAAGTAGATTTAGAATATAATGCAGCTGTACTAAGAAATTATACCGAAAACAGAGGGTATTTTAAAACTAAAGTTCAGTCAGATTCTACTAGACATGGAAAAAAAGCCACAGCAGAATATACTGTTTGGCCTTCGAAACAATATAAAATTAAAACTGTTACTTTTCCTGATGACTCTACAGCTTTGGGAAAAGCTATTAGCAGAACCCAAAAAAGAAGTCTTTTGATTCCAGGAAATCCTTATGATTTGGAAGTCATTAAATCAGAACGGGATCGTATTGATGCCAGATTAAAAGAAAAAGGATATTATTTTTTTAATCCCGATTATATTTTGGCTCAGGTTGATAGTTCAAAGGGAAATCAGGAGGTGAATATAAGACTAAAAATAAAAGAAGAAACACCCACCAAAGCGAGGAAACCGTATAGCATAAATGATATTATTGTATATCCTAATTATTCTATTCTAACGGATAGTATCGCCTATAAAAAGGAAGATGTTGTTCAATACAAAGATTTTACCATTATTGATTCTGCCAAAACCTTTAATCCTAGAGTATTTGACCGTACTTTATATTTTAAAAAAGGGGATTTGTACAACAGAAAAAATCATAACCTTTCCTTGAATCGATTCGTGAGTTTAGGAACTTTTAAGTTTGTAAAAAATGAATTCAAAGTAGACGATTCAATTCCAGATGCATTAAATGCCTATTATTATTTGACCATGTTGCCCGAAAAATTTCTTCGATTTGAAGTGGGTGCCAGTACCAATTCGGCAGGTTATACGGGTACCGATTTGAAAGTGAATTGGAATCATAGAAACACTTTTGGAGGAGCTGAATTGTTTACACTTTCCTTATTTGGTGGTGCCGATTTTCAACTTTCGGGGAAGAATGGGGGGAACGATATTTATACTTTTGGTGGGGAAGCAAGTTTGATTTGGCCTCGTTTAATCGCGCCTTTCAAATGGCAAAATTCGAGCGAATTCGTTCCAAAAACCAAAGTGCTTCTCCGATATGAACGACAAAGTAAGGCTCAGCTTTATACATTGAATTCTTTCAAAACCTCTTTTGTTTATTTATGGAAAGAAAGTGCCAAAGCAGAACATGAATTGAAAGTAATCGAAATTAATTATGTAAGTCCTCAAAATGTAACAGCTGAATATCAGCAAGAAATTTTGGCAAATCCATCTTTAGGAAAAGTAATCGAAAAGCAATTGATTTTTGGACCTGCCTATTCGTATACTTTTACCAACACCATGCAAAAAAGGAAGAAAAACACTTTCTATTTCAATGGTGAATTGGATTTGGCTGGAAATATTACGGGACTGATTATGGGAGCCAATGCAAAAAAAGGAGATACCATCAAGTTTTTTGACGTCCCTTTCAGCCAATATGTAAAAGTCAAAGGAGATTTTAGACATTATTTAAAGCTCGGAGAAAATAGTAAATTGGCGACCCGACTTATTGCTGGAGTAGGATATGCTTATGGAAACAATACCGAAATGCCATCCTCCAGACAGTTTGTTATTGGGGGAGCCAATAGTATTCGAGCCTTTAGATCGCAATCGGTTGGGCCGGGAAGTTATAAAGATATTAATCCAAACCCAGCTTTTTTACCCGATCAAACGGGGGATATAAAACTGGAATTCAATACTGAGTACAGAACCAAATTATTTAGTATTGTAAATGGGGCACTGTTTTTAGATGCGGGAAATATTTGGCTTTTGAATGAAAATCCAGAAGAGTCTGGCGGACAAATATCCAAAGATTTTATGAAGCAAATTGCCGTTGGAGTAGGAGCAGGACTCCGTTTTGATTTTTCTTTTTTAATCCTACGAACTGATCTTGCTTTTCCCATCAGGCAGCCTTACCTAGTTAACGGAAGCAATTGGGTGTTTGATGCAGTCGATTTCGGGAGCGGTGCTTGGAGGAAAGAAAATCTAGTACTTAGTATTGCTATTGGTTATCCTTTTTAATGTCGTTTTTTACTCAAAAAAACACGAATTACAATTGCTTATAATTCGTGTTTAAAAATTTTAATGTGTCGTTTCTTCATTCTCAAAAATCAACTCCAAGCCATTCGAAATCAATTTTCCGATTTCAGGTCGTTGTTTTTTAAGATTTTCCAAATGCAAAAGGACTTCTTGCATCAAATTGGTTTCGTTTCGTGTGTTTAAAATCTCAATCAATTCCACAGAAAGCAACCAGTCATTTGGATGGGCATTTTGCAGTTTTTCAAAAATCGGTTCCAATGAAGTCGTCATATCATTCGATTCTCGAATACTTCTTACGGTTTGGTACAATATTTCCAAGTCATCTCTTTCGGCAGTTTGTTTGGCTTTAATGGTTTTGCTCGAAGGCACATGCAAAATTAAATCAAAACTGTTTACATCGGCAGGACCCGAAAAAGCCGAAACCAATTTTTTCCCCACAGCCATATCATAATTTCCCCATTCTGGTTGAAATAGAATAGTGTCTCCGTGTGTGACTGTACAGTTTTTAAAACAAATTAGAATAATTTCACCATGCAGATTTCTCTTTCCGGTAATGATTTCTCCAACGACTTTTATATCACCTTCAAATTCCAAAGAAGCAGTTTGTCCTTCATAAACGCCGTATGCTTTCAAGTCTCGCGGACTCATATCTTCAATAGCCAGATTGATACCTTTGAGTTTGCCTATCGGGCTGCCAAAACCTTCCGGATGTGTCGCGGTGCCATGTCCAACCAATTCTTTTTCGCGGTACGATAAAGCTGTTTTTCCTGTAGTTTGAAAGTAGATTGGTTTTCCATCCTCTTCAATAACATTGGTAAACACGCCCGAAATCTGTAAACCGGTACTCAATTCAATGGTTCCCAATGCTTTCGAATGGATTAGTTTTTTAATCCCTGACAATCCACCTGTGCGCAAGGCCATAGTATTGGCAAACTCTTCCAGAATTAAACTCAAATAAGCAAAATCGGGAGTAACATACAGTTGAGGTTGTAATTTGGTAATGTCAAAACTTTGATTGACTGCCGAAAAACCATAAGGTATTTTCTTCACATTATCGGTCATGCACCAAGCGCTTTCGCCAATAGAGGACAATAATCCGGCGCCGTATATTTTTGGGTTTTCCACAGTTCCTATCAAACCGTATTCCACGGTCCACCAGTGCAGGTTGCGAATTTGCGCCATTTCAGACAAGTCGCCCATATTGTTTTGCAGGTCTTCTACAGCTTTTTCGGCAGCTTCAATTTCGGCTTTTGGTGTACCTTCCGCTTCTTTCAAAATCGAAAGCAAACGTATGGCCTCATACATTTCGTAATCTTTATGCGAAGAAATCGCTTTGCAACCTATTTCGCCAAATCGACGCAGGTATTCTGCATATTCCGGATTTGCAATAATAGGCGCGTGACCGGCACCTTCGTGAATAATATCGGGAGCGGGAGTGTATTCAATATGTTCGAGTTGACGAATGTCTGATGCAATAACCAAAACATTATACGCCTGAAATTCCATAAAAGCATTTGGTGGAATAAAACCATCAACCGCTACGGCAGCCCAACCAATCTCACTTAAGATGCGGTTCATTCCGTACATACTTGGAATATTGTCCACCTCAATTCCCGTTTTTTTCAATCCTTCCAGATACGAACTATGGGCGACTTTAGAGAGATAATTTACGTTTTTGCGCATCACATAACGCCAAACCGCTTGGTTAATAGGAGTGTAATCGCTATAATCCTGTGGTTTGATAAACTGTTTTAAATGTTTGGGCAAGCGGTCTAATAACGGATTGCTTTTTATTTTTGTGTTCATAACGAAAACGATATAGTTTTTATGCAAAAGTACAATTTTCAGAGGCGAATTGTACCTTTTTGAGTCAAGATTTTATCGCATGTAAGTTATTGAAATCAATTTATACTTTTTTAAAAAATTATCTAAGATTGTTTTTATTTAAAAAATGAGCCAAAAACAAAGAGACCTTTAAACGTTTATAGTGTTGTATTTTGATCCTTGAATGATTCCTCTACTTTCGATTGTGGAGTCGATATAATGTTGGATTTGGGTTTTTTTGAGTCCCCAATTTGGTGCGATGAGTAGATCCCAATCGGAGATTCCGAAGAGGCGTTGGATAACGATATCCGGTCGCAGTAGCGGGATTAGGTCGCAAAGCAAATCAGTATACTCTTCTAAAGTGAAGAGAGGGAATGGATTTCGCTTGTAGTGTACGCCCATAATCGAGCCTTCTACGATGTGTAAATGATGGAATTTGACGAATTTTATTTGGGGGAAACGGTTGATTTCGGCAATGTAGTTGAGCATCATCTCGCGGGTTTCCCAAGGGAATCCGAATACGGTGTGAACGCACAAATCGATGGGACTGTCTTTTAATAATTCCACCGCTGTGATGAACTCGGCGTGCGTACAGCCTCGGTTGATTTTTTCTAAGGTTTCGTCATAAATGGACTCCATTCCCATTTCGAGATCGACATCAAATCGGTTGCAATAGCTTTCGAGCAAATCCACTTTTTCGGTATCAATGCAATCGGGACGAGTCCCTACCGAAAAGCCAACAACCTCATCGGGATTGAAAGACAGGGCTCGGTCATAGATTTCTTTTAGATAATCGACGCTGGCATAAGTGTTAGTGTTGGGTTGAAAATAGACTATGAATTGGTCTGCTTTGTATGATTTTTTGGCGCGCTCCATACCTTGCAACAACTGCTCCTCGATGGTAGGCGCTTTTCTGGAAATATCGGGCGTGAAAGAATCGGTATTGCAATAGGTACAACCGCCGTAGCCTTTTAATCCGTCTCGATTGGGACAGCTAAAATTTCCATCGACAATTACTTTGAAAACTTTTTTTCCGTTGTATTTTTCACGGAGATGGGTCCCGTAATTGTTGTACCCTTTCTTACTGGATTCTTTTTCTGCCTTCATCATGCAAAGATATTCACTATTGTATAGTTCCAACAATGACTTTTATCAGGGATTTAATAATGAACTGTTGCTGAAGAGAAGTTGTTTTCGCAAAGTTTCACAAAGGATACACAAAGGACCGCAAAGGTTTAGCAAAAATACTCTTAGCGCACCTCTGTGTTTTTTTAGCGAGTCTTCGTGAAATGATTTTCTCTTACTTTAGCCCCCAATTTTAATCATGCTTCTGTTTTGGGAAAAAAGCAACGGATTTTGAAATTTAGCATCATCGTCCATTCCGCCGCGCATGGCGTGTTTGGATTTTATGTTTTGGAAGATGAGTGGTTCTATGGATTCTCCTGCCCGCAAAGTATCGAGCAAAGATGTTTCGGAATTGGAGAACAAACAGTTTTTCAGTTTTCCATCTGCGGTTAATCGAATGCGATTGCAAGTACTACAAAACGGATTGGTCACCGAACTGATTACAGAAAAACTGCCTTGATAGCCTATAATTTTGTGGTTTTTGGAAGTGTCATTTGGTTTGTCTTGGGTACGTTCTACCTTTTGTTCGGTATAAAAAGCATTGACTTGTGATAGGATTTCGGCATAACTCACCAGTTTTTCTTTGTTCCATTGATTGCCGTCAAAAGGCATAAATTCTATAAACCGTATTTGAATGTTTCGGTCTTTGGTCATCTCTATAAAATCAATAATTTCGTTATCATTAAAGCCTTTAATCACAACGACATTCAGTTTTGCCTGAAACCCATTATCTTCTAATAAATCCAGATTTTCAATTACTTTTTCAAAATAATTGCGGCGTGTAATTTGGTTGAATTTGTCTTTTTTTAAACTGTCAATACTCATGTTCAAAGTAGTGACTCCCGCCTCTTTGAACGTGTCAATAAATTCGTGAACCAGAATTCCATTGGTAGTTAATGTCAATTCGACACCTAGTTTGCCTAATTGTTCAATAATGGTTTTGGCATCTTTTCGTACCAGTGGCTCGCCACCAGTCAATCGAATTTTGGTCACGCCGAGCTTTACGAAAGTCTTGGCGATGGTAACAATTTCGTCTGCAGTCATTAGATGTGCTCTTGGCGTAAGCGCAATCCCCTCGGCTGGCATACAATAGGTACATCTCAAATTACAATGTTCTGTAATCGAAATGCGGAGGTAATTGTGCGACCTGCCGTGGTTGTCCTGCATTGGATTGCTGTTATTTTTCATGGTTGAAACCATTTAATATTTTGAATAAATGCAATATGGAGGGAAAAACCGCATCCATAGATTCGCTGGCACCCGCTGTAGAACCTGGCAAAGCCATAATCAACGTATTCCCTTTGAAACCCACCACAGATCTAGACAACATTGCATAAGGCGTTCTGTCCTGTCCATAAGAGCGAATGGCTTCTTCAATTCCGGGAATGCGTCGGTCAAGTAATGGGATGATCGCTTCGGGAGTGACATCACGATTGGACAAACCTGTTCCGCCTGTGAGGATAACTAAATCTTTATTGGCTAAACACAATTTATTTATGGTTTCCTGAATATCAAGAACCTCATCTGGAATGACTGAATAACTCGAAACGCTCAAACCAAGATTCTTGATTTTGTCTGAGATTACTTTTCCAGCTCGATCCTCTTTTTTTCCGCTGGAAACACTGTCCGAACAAACGATTACCGCTACCGATAAATCAAGATCTTCTTTAACTCCATAATCGGATTTTCCTCCTTTTTTGTGGAGTAGTTTGATAGTCGAAATTTCAACTTGTTTGTCGATGGGTTTTAGCATATCATACATTGTCAAGGCTACAATTGAAGCTCCGTGCATGGCTTCGACCTCAACGCCTGTTCTGTAAATCGCTTTAACGGTTACCTTTATTAACACTGAATCTTCGAGCATTTCATACTCAATTCCAGTGAATTCAATAGGCATAGGATGACAATCTGGTATCGAGGTTGAAGTGTTTTTTACAGCAAACAAACCTGCTGTTCTGGACACTTCCAATACATCGCCTTTCGGAACTGTTTTGTTCAAAATGGCTTGCATGGTTGCTGGCGAACCTACTTTTACAATGGCCTGGGCAGTTGCGGTGCGTTGTGTGATTATTTTATGGGTGATATCTACCATAGGGATTTTAGATTTCAGATTAACTGATTTTAGATTTTAGATTTGCTCCTATTAAGACAATCTACATAACTCCCCCTTTGGGGGTTGGGGGGATATTTACTTTCCAAGTATACGATTCGTCTTCAAAAATTTCTTTTCCAAAAACGGCTGTCTTTTCTTTTATTTCTTCAACCAAAAATTCTAAAGCTTCGTACACCACTTTTCGTCTTGGTGCCGAAACAAAAACAAACAAACATATTTCGCCTGTTTTTACAGTTCCCAAACTGTGGTAAATATGCAAACAAGACAATTCATATTTGGCAAAAGCCGATTCCCTAATTTCGTAGAACGTTTGCTCTGCCATTTCTTCATAGGCTGTATATTCAATGGCTGCGACCGTTTTTCCTTCAATCACATCGGCACGAACCTGACCCAAGAAAATATTATGTGCGCCAATCGAAGTTTTACTTTGGTGTTTGGCAATCGAATTTCCAATAAATTCGGATGTTATCTGCCCCTGAATAAAGGAACTTTTTTTGGGTTTATCTGTTGACATGAATAGTGTATTTTTTAATTTTTTTAAATTGATATTGTCATTGCTATTGAATTTGATTTTTCAAAGATTCGATTCCTTTCCCCAAATGAAAAACGCCGACAAATCCTGATTTTATCAAATAATTCAAAGCCATTTGACTGCGTTGTCCCGTTTGGCAAAACAAAACTATTTCCTGATTTTTATCCAATTTCTTGCTATACTCTTCTAATGCACCCAAAGGAATCCGAACAACATTCATTCCTTTAAAATCTGGAGTTTCTTCCAATTCCCGAACGTCAATAATGACGATTCCTGACTGATTGCATTTTTCAAAAAAAGATTCTGGGCTTAAATCGGTTTCTGTTTTTTTACTGTTTAAAACTTGTGTTCCATTTATGATTCCTTTCTCAATCATTTTTGGATTTTTGGAGAAATTGATGGTTTGCGTTTGAAAATGTAGAGCATCATAAATCAATAATTTCCCTGACAATACTGTCCCGATTTCCAAAATTATCTTAAGTACTTCGGTAGCTTGAAACGTTCCCAAAGTATTAGGCAAAATGCCCAAAACTCCAGATTCAACACAATTGGGAATCGTATTTAACCCTTCCTGCTCTGGAAACAGACAGCGATAACTTGGTCCATTTTTATAATTAAATACCGAAACCTGTCCTTCAAACTTATGAATGGATGCATACACCATCGGAATTCTTTTGGCCGCAGAAACATCATTAATTAAATAACGAACTGGAATAGCATCTGTGCAATCAACAATTATTTGGTATTCGTTAATAATACGTTTTGCATTTTTAGCAGTGAAAAACCCTGAAAAAGCAGTTACATTAATCTCAGGATTGAGTTCCAAAATCGCTCTCTTGGCTATTCCGGCTTTGCTGTTGCCACAGTCTTTTAAGGTATACAATAATTGTCTATGCAAGTTGGTTTCATCTACCACATCTCCGTCTACAATTCCGATGGTTCCAACTCCTGCAGCAGCCAAATTTTGCAAAACAGGACAGCCCAAACCACCCGCACCAATTACCAAGACACGAGCGTCCTGCAATTTTTGCTGGCCCGTTTCTCCTATTTCTGGAAGAATCATTTGTCTGGAATATCTCATAGTGTTTAAAGTTTAAAAGTTTAAAGTTAAACGGGTTTTAACCATTAAACTTTAAACAAATTTCACCCTCCCGCAAACGGTGGCAAAAAAGCAATTATATCTTGGTCTTTTATGGTGGTTTGCAAACTACTTATTGCTTGATTGACAGCAATGGTGTAATTAGTATTTTGAATACTTTGGTAACTACTCTCTATTTTTGATTTTAATGCTGAAACCGAAATAGTCTCTTCCTCGAAAGCAAATTGCTCCTCTTTCAATTGTGTAATATCCGCTAGTAGGCCAAAATATTTTAGCGTTATCGTCATTTTATTAAATTTTGATATTCTTCTGGTGTGTTTATATTTTGAATCTGGTTATCCCATTTTTCAGGTATTTCAAGAGTTTGATGCTTGACATCTTCAATCACTTTTCGCAATTTCAACTGGTTTCCAGCCATATGTTCTCCAAAGACAATTCGCATCGAGCGGTCGTACGCACCAATTAATGGATTCGTTTTATCGCCACTTTTGGTTTGTGTAACCATATCCGTTTCATCGTGATTTTCTAAAACCCATTGCAACAATTCAGTTGACACCAATGGCACATCAACACTCAAAACCAAATTTACTTTGGTTTTAGATGTTGCCAAAGCCGTATAAAGTCCGCCAACCGGTCCCTTATTTTCTATAATATCTTCCACTCTGGTAAAACCGAGAACATCATATTCTTTGTTGTCCGAAACAATTAAAATATTTGACCCAACAATGGGTTGCAAAGCATCACAAATATGTTTGATGAATGTTTTTTCATTTAAAACCAATAATCCTTTGTCGGTTCCCATGCGCTGGCTTTTTCCACCGGCCAGCAGTATTGCTGTTATTTTGTTTTCCATAGTTATTTTTTAATTAGTTATGCCAATTTTACTCCTCTTTGCGTTTGGTGGTTATGCCGTTGTATATAATTTAAAAATCGCAATCCCAATGACTACTGATAATATGATTCGCAATCTTTTTGAATTGAATTTTGCACTTCCATAATAAGCGCCTAATAATCCTCCTATAAAAACCAACCCGATTAACACTCCAGATGAAGCAGGTAATGTTCCGCCTTGTAAGACAAAACCAAAAAGTCCTGAAATTGAATTGACCAAGATAAACAATGCCGATACGGCCGCAGTTTGTTTCATGTTGGCCCAACCCATCAGCAACAGAACGGGGCTCAAAATGATTCCTCCGCCAATGCCCAACAATCCCGATAGAAAACCTATGAGGGCTCCAAAAGCCAATGCCATCGGAATGTTTATCACTTTTAAATTTTCTTTTTCTTTACCAAAAACACCCAATAATCGTAAAACGGCAAAAACCAAAACGGTAGCCAGAATTATTTTGTAATAAAAAGCGTCTATTTTTAAATAGCCTCCAATAAACGAAAACGGAATTGAGGTCAAAGCAAAAGGATAAAACAGATTGAATTTAAAGTTTTTTTCTCTGTAATAGAAATAAAATGAAAGTCCCGAAACCAAAATATTCAAGATCAAAGCGGTTGGTTTCATAAACGTTATTGGAAAAGCAAAAGCGCTCATCAAGGCGAGATAACCACTTGCGCCCCCATGACCTACACTGGCATACAAAAAAGCTACAATTGGAAACAACAACAATAGCAAAGGCATCTCTAATAAATGTTCTACGCTCATAAAGAATGTTTTTTAAGTTCCAAATCCAAGAATTTCCAGCAGGCGATATTAATTTTTTCAAAAGAGTCGATTAGGGATTTACCATAGGGAGTGATAACAGTTCCTCCACCTTTATTGCCTCCCACTTGGGTTGCAATTAATGGCTCTTTGGAAGCTTTGTTCGAAGCATCAATCAATTTCCACGCTTTCTGATACGAAATATTCATTTCCTTTGCCGCTTTATTGAGCGAACCTGTGGACTCAATCAACTTTAACAACTGAATTCGCCCTTCACTAATGAGGACCCCTTCATCGGTTTCAATCCAAATTTTACTCTTGATTTTCATACGAAGTTAATATTTGTTTTTTATCGGAATATGGAATCGCCATTCTTCATCGTGTTTGTATTCTTGAATCAGAGCGATTTCAATGTCTGTTGTTTTCGTTATACTTTCACAAATATAACGAAATGATTATTTCCTAAAAATAAAAAATAGCTCAACCATGTCTTTTTTGTTATAAAAAAATAAAAATCCAAGCTTTCACTCGCTTTTAGTATTAAATACAAAAAAATAGCAAGACAATTACTTCAAAAAAAATACTCTTTAAAAAATTAAAATAATTATATTCGCTCTTCCATTTTTAACCATTACCAACTCTAAATGAATATGAAACAAGCCACAACCATAGATGAAGTCATTCAGTTTTTGGATGAAATAATTGAAACGTCAAAACTGGAACAATGTGCTATAGGTTTGTTTAGTACTTTATATAGAGAAGTGACATTGCAAATAAAACATGGTATCGAAACGGGTTTATTTCAAAATCCAGAACGAATGGAAAAACTCGATGTTATTTTTGCCAATAGGTATTTAAAAGCTTATTACCAGTTTAAAGCTAAAGAAAAATGCTCAGAATGCTGGGAATTTTCGTTTACGAAAGGAGAAGAATATTGGCCAATTGTAGTACAACATTTACTACTAGGAATCAATGCACATATCAATTTAGATTTAGGAATTGCCTGCGCACAAGTCAGTACTCCTGAAAGCATTTTTGATTTACATTCTGACTATAATAAAATCAATGAAATTTTAAGCAATCTAGTCGAAGGAGTTGAAAAATGTCTGGTTGAAATTTGGCCAACACTCACGTATATATTGAAATTATCTGGCAAAATAGACAATTTCTTTATTGATTTTAGTATGAAAACCGCTAGAGATGGTGCATGGAAATACGCTACTGAATTTGTCCTTCTTCCAGAAAATCAAAGAGATGCCTCCATACAAGAAAGGGACATCAAGATTACCAAAATAGCTCGATTAGTTTCGAATCCGGGTTATTTTGTAAGTAGCATTTTCAAGCTTATTCGATTATTTGAGAAAGGAACTGTGGCTCAAAAAATTATAGATTTAAGCAAAGTAGGATATAACCCAGTAAGTAAAACCGTTGTGACTCCTGAATGTGTCGTACAAAATTAAGACATAAAAAAATCCTTATCAGATTTAACCGCTAAACACAAAGAAAAACCGCATTGTTCGCTAATCTTTGCGTTCATAGCGCTTGCTTTGCGAACCTTGCGGTTAAACTTTTGCAAATATATTCGACTCCTTTATGCCGTCTCTTTTTCAAATCTTGCAATTACTTCCTGATAATAATTAAACGTAGTTTTAGCAATCGATTCCCAGCTAAACTGTTTCAACACTCGCACACGACCGGCTTTACCCATGGCTGTTGCTAGTTCCTCATTGTCCAACAACACATTTATTTTGGCAGCAAGAGCTTTTTGAAAACCAATTGGATCTTTTGGATTAAAATCTGTTCTCGAAATGCTTTCCAGTGGAATCAAATAACCGGTTTCTCCTTCAATAATTATTTCAGGGATTCCACCAACGTGACTGCCTACAACTGGCGTTTCGCAAGCCATCGCTTCGAGATTGATAATTCCAAATGGCTCATACAAAGACGGACAGGCAAAAACCCTAGCATGACTGTACAGCACTTTAACTTTTTCACGAGGCAACATTTCTGAAATCAGGATAACGCCTTTTCTTTTGGCTTTCAATTGGTCGATAAGAGTTGCCGTTTCACGAGCAATTTCTTCGGTATCTGGAGCGCCTGCGCATAGCACAATTTGACAATTTTCATTAAAATATTGAGCAGCTTCGATCAATCCCGAAATCCCTTTTTGACGGGTGATTCGCCCCACAAAAAGCACAAAAGGAATATTTGGGTCGATTCCGTATTCGGTCAACAAAGCTTCATCAAAAGTTGGTTTATAAAATTCAGGATCGATTCCGTTATGAATTACCGTTACTTTTTCGGGATCGACACCATAAGCTTCCACAACATCGGTTTTCATTTGTTCGCTTACGGCAATCACGCCATCGGCAGTTTTATAGGCATTGGTTTCAATCCATCGGGACATAAAGTAACCATTTCCGAGTTGTTCTACTTTCCATGGGCGGTGCGTTTCCAAACTGTGAGTAGTCAAAATCAACGGTACTTGCAACAATTCCCTGCTAAAGACACCAGCTAAATGTGTGTACCAAGTATGGCAATGCACAATGTCTGCTTTTGGAGTAGCCTGAGCCATTTCGACATTGCGGCTTAAATTATGAAACATCTTTATATGCTCGTTTTCGGGATCAACCATTTTTGTCAAACACGAATCAATTCCTTCCACATGCATGGATTCCTTGTTTTCTTTTTGATCACCAAAACATCGAATTTCAACTTGAGCCAGTTTGGCCAATTCATGACTTAAAAAATCAATATGAACTCCTGCACCGCCATAAATATTTGGTGGAAATTCGTTGGTATACAGAGCTATTTTCATGGATTTGTTTTTAGAGTTATATTATTGTGTTGAAAAAAAGCGGGTTATTAGCATTAAAAGTAAAAATACGAAAGACCATTTTAATAAATACCAAAAACAGTTACTAATTTAAAACAAAATTCCGATTGGCACTTCCAGAAAAAAAAATCTGTTTTGAGTTAATTATTTTAAGATAAAAAAACAAATTATTGGAAAGAAACTACCAGTTGGAAGATTCTTTTTTTGTCTATTTTTGTATGTAATTATTTAAAAAGAAACAACATTCAAGCCATTTTTAGGACCAGTTGTTTTTTATATTCAATTTGCTTCGTTAATTATGAAACTAAAATTAGCTTTACTCATATTCTTTTTGCTTATTGCATTTAATGCGATTTCTCAAAACGGAGAAAGCTATTTTGTTTACCATAAAATTGATACCGTTAAGCAAGTTGACCTTATTGACTATTTTCGAAAAATTTTCAAACCCAAGGTCGAGATAGACAATAAGGACACAAAAAAAATTCAGTTTTCCTTATTTCCGACCGAATCTAATTTTGCTGAAGGTAGAGCATTGGTAACAACCTTTAACGCCACTTTTTTACTGGGTGAAAAAGCAAATACCAATGTCTCCAATGTTTATTTTATTCCTTATATTTCTTTTGTAGGCAAATATGGTTTTGAATTATACCCAACGATCTGGCTTAAAAAAAACAGTTGGAATTTTGTAGGAGAGTATTTTATTTTAAACTACCCACAAGATACTTGGGGACTTGGAGGCAATACACCCAGCAGTAATCAAACACTCGTAGATTATAAACAAATAAGAGTGCATCAAAGTACCTTAAAAGGTATTTTTCCAAATTTGGCTGTGGGTTTAGGTTATCAATACGATAAACATTATAACATCAGTTTGCCTGATGCCCCTGAGCATGTACTTGATTCCTTAAAAAGTGATGTGGTCAACAATGTCAGTATTTCTTCAGGTTTGGAAATTCCAATAGTCTTTGATAGTAGAAAAAATACTTTAAATGCAAAACAAGGATTCTATGGTAGTTTCAATTATAGATATAACAGCACAATACTTGGCAGCGACAGCGATTGGTCTTCTCTATTTATAGACCTTCGAAAATATTTCTCCATCAAAAACACCCGGTCAGTTCTCGCTCTTCGATCGTATTATTGGACAATACTCTCAGGTAGAACGCCTTATCTCGATTTGCCGTCAAATGATTGGGAACCCGCTCAGGGGACATCTTCCAGAGGAATTCAGCAAAACAGGTACCGTAGTAATGCCAATCTTTATTTTGAATCCGAATACCGTTATGTTATTACCAATAACGGATTAATAGGAGGAGTGTTATTTGCCAATGTAGTATCGGCTTCACAATTTGACACGCAAAATTTTGAATACTGGCACCCAGCAGCAGGTTTCGGTCTACGAGTTAAGTTCAACAAATATTCAGATGTCAATGTCGACCTCGATTTTGGTTTCAGTAAAGATTATTTTACCGTCTATTTGAATATTGGCGAAATGTTTTAAGACTTTTCTAAAAATAAGGAAAATCATTTGGGCGTGACCACAATATAAAAAAGGGACTAGAATATAGTGTCGCTCAGTCGCCCCTTTTTATATTGTGGTCGGGCTATCCGCACTACTTTGGTAGCTAGCTTCTATCCCTCACGCAACACAAAGACTTCAATAAAAAACAACAAATTTTAATTGTTTCAAGAACTAAAGTACATTTAGCAAAACAAATGCATTTGATAATTTACAAAGATTAATCTGTATATTTGGATTTGAGAAAAGTGTATTTCCATCACTCTTATAAGAAAGTTGTATGCTATATTCCCACAGAATCGGATAATCTGAATTATATATGAATAATGAATACAAAGTATTTCTCGACAACTACTTTTCAACTTTACTGGAATTTATTCATACCAGCAGAAGATTAAATAAAGTAATCAATTTGGATATTGAAAAGTACACGCAAACTGGTTCCGTTTATGATTCAAATTCTACATTACTTTTAAGTGACTGGACTGGAAAAACTGATAATGGTTGGGTTTTACCTTTTCATTCAGGATTATTTAAAAATACCTCCAGAGAAAATTACAAAAGTGAAATGATAAGCGTTCTATCTCGAGAATTTTGTTTAATGTATTGCCAATCATATGAGTCTCTTGAAAAATTCTTCAAAGATTGTGTGTTTTATAAAGCAAAAAATAATTTTAACTTTGGAGAAGAGATTAAAATAGCTTTTAAAATTGAAGGAGAACTAACTCGAGAAAATATCAAGGGAGGTGATTTACTTTATAAAGCAATTAAAAAGATTGGAAAAAAAACAATACATAAATTATCTAAAGAGAATAATACAAATATAAAATTTGGAGAACTATTAAAAATATTATCTGAAGTACGTCATTCCATTACTCATTCTAAATCAGTAATAAACAAATCAAAAATAAATAAAACACAATATCACAATCAAATATTCGAATTTTTATTTAGTTATTCAGAAATTAATAATGAACAATTGAAAATATAACTTGACTTTACGAAATTTGAATATTTAATAATAAAATTAGCTGAATTTGCATTCCAAATCTTTAAAGCAATTTCAATTGAAGAGAACATAAATTGGAAATACGAGAAATAAATACAGCATACAATAGCTACAACGGATTTGGGCAATTGGCTTAATGGAAAGTTGGTTTTGTATTTAGAATATTTGGCAAATCCGAAAATAGGGCTTAATTTAATCCCAAACCCGCTAGTGCCAGAACGTTAAAAAAACAATTACATACAAAATGAAACTACCTCCGTATGACATTTTTCCAATTATTTCTGGCGAGAAAATCTCGTTGCGAAAAATCCTAACTGCGGATATAGAAGATCTTATTGAAATTTCATTTTACGATTCTATTCAGGCGACTTCTGTTCAACAGGCGATGGAAATGCAGACTAAAATAAACAAGGATTATCTTGAAGGTAATTCTATTCATTGGGGCATTGCAGAAAATTCAACAAATAAAATTATTGGGACTTGTGGTTACTATCGTGGCCTTCGCAAAGGAGAAGGCGAATTGGGATGCGTTTTATTACCTCAATATCGAGGACAAGGTTTTATGACTTCTGCTATGGTATTAGCGATAGAATTTGGAATAAATACTATCGGACTAAAACGTATTTGGGCAATAACAACCCAACAAAACTTGAAAGCAATACAACTTCTGGAGCAACTAAACTTTATTAAAATTACTGATTTGGGAGACAACGAAATTGAATACGAATTAAGACAGAATATATAATAGACAAACAAAACAATACCTATTGTTAATTCTCACTTCTGGATTTTCGGTATTTATTCGTTTCTTTTTTAACTATGTAAAGTAAAAAAAACTATCTAAAGTCTACAACAAATACACCTCAACCATATCCCCTTTTTTCAATTCATAATGTCCGTGGGGAACGAAAATCAATCCGTTTGAAACTGAAAAAGAATTAAGCATGGACGAATTTTGATGTGACAGGATTTGTGCTTCTCCATTGCTAATATTTGCTTTCAAAAACTGGGAACGGGTATTTTTTACTTCATAATCATGGGCTATTGGAAATAAAACAGCCTGTTGATAATTGGCCTTGGCACCCGAAAGTATGGCCAATGTAGGCAACACATATACATAAAAACAAGTCAGGCAAGCGGCAGGATTTCCTGGCAATGCAAAAACCATTTTGTTTTGTAATTTTCCTGAAAATAAAGGTTTTCCAGGTTTTTGATTCACTTTGTAAAATAAGGTTTCGACTTGAAGTTCCTTTAATGCACGAGCCACAAAATCATAATCCCCAACTGATATGCCACCGGAAACCAAAATCATATCGTTGTTTGTCAACGCTTCATTCAGTTTGTTTTTGGTATTTTCAAAATCATCATTGACTTCGTATATCGTCACTGCCTCATAAAAAGCATCAATTAATGCCGATTGCAACATAATTCCGTTGCTCTCATATACTTTACCGTATTCAAGAGGAGTTCCGGGTTTTGACAATTCGTTTCCAGTAACTACAATTCCAACGGTTGGTTTTTTGTAAACAGAGACTTTTGTAAAACCAAGTCCCGCCAAAAATCCAATAGCAGCGGCATTCAACAAAGTTCCTTTTTCGAGTGCCAAATCCCCAGTAGAAATTTGTTCGCCAATGGGTCTGACATTCGTTTCGGGCTCTACCAATTCGTCGAGTAATAATTGTGTTCCGTTAGCCGCAACCAATTCAATCTGAATTACAGCCTGCGCCGAATCGGGTACAGTGGCTCCAGTAAAAATCTTGACAGCCTGACCAGGAACCAAATTTACCAAGTGAGAATCTCCCGCTTTTATTTCGCCAACAATTTCATAAACCAAAGCCTCGTGCAAACACAAAGCATAGCCATCCATCGCCGATTGCCGGAAGGGTGGCATATTGATGGGCGACACCACCGATTGTGCCAAAATATGTTTTCGGGCTTGAAAAAGTGGCAACTCCACTTCGTGCAAAGTAGGCAAATTTTGTTCTAATATCGAAAAGGCTTCTTGAACGGAAATCATAGGTTAATTTTTAACAGTATTCAAAAATACAATTCGAAAATGACTTTAACGAGAGGTTCTAAATAAAATCAAATATTGTAACAAAAAAACTGGTAGCTTTTATAATTAACCGCAATGAGCGCAAAGATTTTCGCAAAGTTCACAAAGTTTTGCGAACATCCTACTTCTTTTGCGCTCTTTGCCGTTTTTTTTTTGATTACAAACTATAATTCAAATTGAACATTAAACGATAATTGGCTTCAATATTAGAACCTGCCAAATGCTGCGTAACAGGCAACATTGCACTCATACCCAGTGAAAGTTTGTTTATACCAATTTCGAGACCAAATTTACTAAACAATACATCACCGGCTGTATTGGGTAATTCTTGACCGTGCTGCCTATTAGCAGCATACGTTTCACCAACCAAACCCAGATGAGGCATTATTTTTACGGTATTGGCTTCCAATAAATAAAACAACAATCCGCCATAATTGAGTTGGTTACCGTATTGATAGTTTTTACTGTTTTCTGTTTTAATTGTGTAATCTAAAAGCAAATTCAGCCCTAGATTATTTTTTTGAATCACATAATCAGCTACCAAAAGATAATCCCAACTGCCTGTTCCAACTTGAAAACTTTGATTAACTGTTCCCAGATTGTTGGCTTCGTTGAACTTTCCGGTAGGCATTTTCACACCGCCTCCCATTTGGAATTTATGGGTTAGTGTGATGCTGTCTTTATGGGTTTCATACAAAGTATACATTCCCATCACCGTGATATCACCCAAACCCTGAATCTCTTCTTTTCCCGATGTCAATTCACGGCTGTGATGCTGAAAAGGAATTAATGTAAAAACCTGAAGCTTTTCGGTAATCGGTATTTTGGACCAAATCTGGATGGTGTTGAAATTTTCGTCGACCCAAGGGGAATTGTCAAAAATTCCGTCTTTGCTGGTATAACTTTGATTCAAATAACGAACTCCCACAAAATTGGAATTGAGCATGGAGCCAAAACCCAAACCACCGCTACTGGCCGAACAGCCGCAAGCATCGCAGTCTTCATATTCGTATTCATATTGGCTTTGCAACAACATTTTTCGAAAAGTATCCGCATAAATACTGTCTTTTACTGGAGCGGAAAAAGCGAATTGAAAACTACAAACTAGGGTTATTAATAAATATTTTTTCATTTTAGTGAGTCTTTAAAATTCCGAAAATCGTTTATCTGTTAGATATTGATTATCAGTTAGTGTTTTTAGAAAAGCAATCACTTGCGTTTTCTCTTGATTAGTCAAAGCGATTCCGAGTTTGCCGTTTTGATTCAAAATTGGGTCTAATGTCTCCGAGTTTACAACACCCGAGGCATAATGATCCAGAACCGATTCTAATGTTCCGAATCGTCCGTCGTGCATATAAGGCGCTGTTTTTTCAACGTTTCTTAAACTCGGCACTTTGAATTTATAATAATCCACTGCTAATTGGGTTACTCGATAACGACCTACATCTTTAATTTGTGGATTGACTGCCAATCCGTTGTTTCGAAACGAATTATCCGTCATCAAATCGGTGGCGTGGCACGAACTGCATTTGGTTTTGAAAATTTCGTAACCGGCTAATTCTTCTGTTGTCAACGTTCCTCCAACTTCGTCGCGACGGTATTTGTCAAATCTAGAATTGCTGGAGGTTACCATCAGCATGAATTGCGAAAGTGCTTTGAGCATGTTTTCGGAATTGATTTTTCCATCTTTGAATGCAACAGCAAACAATTTTTGATACGTTGCATCGGACTTCATCATGGCAATCGCATCATTAAAATTACCATTCATTTCGATTGGACTTGTAAACGGAATAATCGGTTGCAAATCGAGATGCGAAGCGGCACCATCGTACATAAAGGCGGTTTGATAGCCTAAATTTTGAATCGAAGGTGTGTTTCTGGTTCCGACATTGTCGCCGACTCCGTGACTAAAGACGTGACCGTGATGGGTAAATGCATTTTCCTGAATGTGACAAAAGCCACAGGAAACGACTCCATCCGAAGACAATCTTCCGTCGTAGAACAATTTTTTACCGAGTTCAAACCCTTTCTCTGTTGGTGGATTCAATGCAATATTGTAAGCCAAAGGAGGGAAATTGGACGGAACGGTGAATGTTAACGGCACATCAATATAGTTGTCTTCGTTTTCATTGGAACAACCAAAAAATAACGGAATAATGAACCACAGGAAATGTCTTTTCTTCATGTTTTTATACTGTTGAAAGAATTACTAAAGTTGTGGATTAGCCCCGATAGAAGCGTATATCCTTTTTTACTAACCTATTCAGGGTTAGTAAAAAAGATATAGCGGATAGCGGGAGGACAATTGTTATGAAAACAAATCGTCTGCTCCTAAAACTTCAGCATCCTGTTAGTCGTTGTGTACGTGAGCTACTGAGAACATTCCGTTTAAATTTGTGGTAATCAAAGGCAATTGTGAACCGCCCATAATCATGGCACCCATACCTCCCATATTGTTGTCTGAAAGCTTGATTTTATTGGTCCCGTCAATGATTTTAGCTACATTGGCAATGATGTGAATATCTGGAGTGATTGTAGTTCTTACCATTGCATTTGTAGGCAAATTCAAAGTTACTTCTGTATAATTGTAATCGGTTCCTGTTTGTCCTGTATGCACCATAAAAGAAGTATCTGTAGTCACAGTAGCAGAAGTGAAAGTTCCCTCAAAAGCCACGAATTTATACCCAGCAGACCAACTCCACAACATTCCGGCATCTTGTGCTTTTGCCAAAAAATCACCTTGTCCAGTTACTCCCAATTCCCATTGCGCTTTGTCTACTCCGATTCCGAATTTTATTTTGGTGTAATTCCCGGCCGGGATATTTTCCAATTCGATTTCATGACTGTCTGCAGTAGCTTCATCAACAATGAAATAGCTGGAGCTTTTTGGATAAGTAAGGGTAGTTCCGTCTTCTTTGGTCAAAACAATATTGCTAATAATGTATTTTACGCTGCTTATTTTTAATACTTCTCCTTGTGAGGTGGTGTTGGTTTGACTCGTTAAAATCAAGTCATTTGATCCGAAGGCATTGTCAAATTCTACGCCCAATTTACCGGTTCCAGTGATAACTTCGTCATTATTGTTTGAACATGCTGATACTACAGCAACCATTGCCATTACAGCAATTGCTTTGTTTATTGTGTTTTTCATTATTGTTTTTTATTCTTAAATTATTTAGAATTGATGCGTGCGCGAAAGTGTGCACAAATAATGAATATCATTTGCGACAATTGACACGGTGTTTTAATAAAATCTAAGAAATAAAAATGGGTGGTCGAAAAACGGACTCCAAATGAGAATTGGAATATGAATTAGAATAAGCATTGCTGCTGTTTTCTTTATCTAAAAAAGAAAAAGAAGCGATTGCAAAAGAGTTGATTTCCTGAAAAAACAACACTTCAAGAACAGGAGAATATCCTTTTTTATCAGAAGAAGCAGGCTTTTCGTTTTCGGCAGCTTTGGCCAATTCTTTCATCAGATGACATTTACCGTTACAGTGCATCATTGGCTTTGCCTTGTTTTCGCAAAGTACTTTTGAGATGTATTCATAATTAACCACATATTCTATAACCGGAAAAATCGGCTTTAGAAAAATAGCTATGATAAGTATGAATACGAGGTTTTTCACGGCGCAAAGATAGTACACCCTTTTTAAATTCAAATAACGAATAACCGAATTTATTAAATTAACGTTAAAGTATTAAACCTTTGCTTCTTACATTCATCTTATCCCTATAACTTAAAAATAAATGAAAATGAAAAATTTAATTATTGCCTTAGTATTAGTAATGGGAATATCAGGATTTGCACAAGAAGCGACTCCAAAACCCAACCGAGCAAATATAGAAAAAATGACTCCAGAGCAACGCCAACAAAAACATTTGGCTTACTTAACCAAAGAATTAGGTTTGGATGTCAAACAACAAGAAGCAGTTGGTAAAATTTTAGCAGAGAAAAGTGCCAAAGCACAAGATCTGAAAGCTCAAAAAGATACCCGTAAAGCCAGTGGAGACAGAATGACTACAGAAGAAAGAACTGCCTTTAAAAACACCATGCAAGCCGAAAAAGCAGATACCGAAGCTAAAATGAAATCCGTTTTATCTGCCGATCAATATCAAAAATGGATTGACTTAAGAGCTGAGAATAAAGAAAAAATGAAAGAAAGAAGAGCAGGAATGTAGAGCATAATTCCATTTCTTTTCAAAAGTCAAACAAAAAATTCCACTAATAAACACAAATAGATTCGTGCTAATTAGTGGAATTCGTGTTTTATTATTTGGCGTTATTTAGAACGTTTTAGAAACTTTATCTATTGCATTAATAGTAAAATCTAAGTCTTCATAGGTTAGTGCATCGGTGATAAACCAAGTTTCATACGCCGATGGCGCGATATAGACCCCTTCGACAACCAATCCGTGGAAGAATTTCTTGAAAGTTTCATTATCACCTGCAGCAGCAGATTGAAAATCAATCACTGGATTGGCATCAAAATGAACCGAAATCATAGAACCAATTCTGTTGATTGTAAAATTAACATTATTGGCTTTCAAAACCCTTTCGATTCCAGCTCCTAGATATGCCGTTTTTTCTTCCAGCCTTTTGAAAATTTCACGATCATTGTCCAATGCCTGCAACATCGCCAATCCAGCTGCCATAGCCAATGGATTTCCAGACAAAGTTCCTGCTTGATAAACAGGCCCTAATGGCGCTAAGAAATTCATAATTTCGGCACGTGCTGCAAAAGCTCCAACAGGTAAACCACCACCAATTACTTTTCCGAAACAAACGATGTCTGCATTGATGTTGAACAATTCCTGAACTCCGCCTCTGGCCAATCTAAAGCCTGTCATTACCTCATCAAAAATCAATAAAATTCCGTTGGCCGTACACAACTCACGTAATCCTTCTAGAAATCCTTTAACTGGTGGAATGCATCCCATGTTTCCGGCAACGGGTTCTACAATTATAGCTGCAATTTCATTTTTGTTTGCTTCAATCAAAGTCTTCACATTATCCAAATCATTGTATTTGGCAAGTAAAGTGTCTTTAGCCGTTCCTGCGGTTACACCAGGACTGTTTGGTGTTCCAAAAGTAACCGCTCCACTACCTGCCTGAATCAAAAACGAATCGGAATGACCGTGATAACAACCAGCGAACTTGATAATTTTGTCTCTTTTGGTAAATCCACGAGCCAAACGCACGGCACTCATACAAGCCTCTGTCCCGGAATTCACAAAACGGATTTTATCAATATTTGGAACCATCGAAACGGCAAGTGCTGCAATTTGGGTTTCCAATTCTGTTGGCATCCCGAAAGATGTTCCTAATTTGGCTTTTTCGATTACAGCTTCGACCACAGGTTCGTAGGCATGACCCAAAATCATTGGCCCCCATGAATTGATATAATCGATTAATCGGTTTCCGTCTTCATCATACAAATACGCTCCTTTGGCACTTTTTACAAATATTGGAGTTCCACCCACGGCTTTGAAAGCTCTTACTGGTGAATTTACTCCTCCAGGGATTACTTTTTCTGCTTCAGCAAAAAGCTGACTACTTCTTTTATAGATCATTATTTTTGGATTCTTTGATTGTTCGATTATTGGATTATTAGGCATTAAGACTTGACTGATTACTAAAAACTGAACACTGCCATCTTACTTCACAATCAGCTTCTGTCCAATTGAAAGTGTATTCTCTGTTAGATTATTTTTCTGTTTTAATTCTTCTACGGTCAAATTGAATTTTTTGGAAACGGAATAAAAAGTATCTCCTTTTTGAATTTCATACAAACTGGCTTCATCGGCACCAAAATTATCATCAAGCAATACTTTGGCTTGCTCTTTTGCGATTTTATTCCCTAAAACTTTAGTATCATATTGACTTAAGTTATAGGTTTCAATATAACTTATTAATTTTTCAGGATATCTAGGGTCTGTCGCATACCCGGCATCTTTCAAACCTTTTGCCCAGGATTTGTAATCTCCTTTTGGCAAGGTAAATAAATTGGCATATCTTTTTTTACTGGTCAATACCATTGCGTGGTCTTGGTAGGATTCGGAGGCTTGATTGTATTTTCGAAAACATTCCTGAAGGGAATCATCATCTTTGTAGACCTTGTCTCCAGTCCAGTCGTTATGACATTTGATACCGAAATGGTTGTTGGCATTCATTGCCAAATCACTTTGTCCAGCACCTGATTCTAGAATTCCCTGTGCCAAAATAATACTGGCAGGAATTCCGTAGGTTTTCATATTGGCCATTGCAACAGTGTTGTATTGTGCAATGTAGGCATAAGTCACTTCATTTGTCGATATTGGTTTTGTGGTAGATTGTGAAGACACTTTGCTACTACTTCCGTTTTGAGTGGGTTTGGAGTATTTCCATCCTACTGGTTTCTTTGTCGTCACGATGGTTGATTTCGAAGAACCACATCCGACGATTGTTCCAATTAGAAGAAATAAAATTATTTTTTTAAACATGAAGTTGTGTTTGGGTGTTGTGTTTTTACTTTTTTTATTGTTGAACCTCAATCAATGTTTTGTTTTTACTTTTCAAAAGCGCATTCATTCCTCTAATTCCCTGTAATCCTCCCGTATGAATCAACAGAATTTTTGTGTTATTGGGAAAATAGTTCATCTGAATTAAATCTATAACGCCAAAAACCATCTTTCCCGTATAAATTGGATCTAAGGGAATTCCAGTTTGTTCATGAAATTGGTTTATAAACTGAATCAGTTCTTCATTTACCTTTCCGTAACCCCCAAAATGATAGTCGGTGATTAATTCCCAATTTTCGTTGATGGCAAATTTACGAATTTCATCTTTTAAAAAATCTCCTTTTAATGCCGGAAATCCCAAAACTTTTTGATGCGGTAATGCGCTGTTAATAATCCCCGAAATGGTGCCACCAGTTCCTACCGCACAACATATATAATCAAATTTAATATCTTCCTCAGTCAATATTTCTTCGCATCCTTTTATGGCATACTCATTGGTTCCGCCTTCTGGAACAAGGTAAAATGATCCAAATTTGAGTTGTAGGTTAATTATAAAATCCGGTTCGGTTTTATGCCGATAAGCTTCTCGGGTCACAAATTCGAATTGCATTCCACATTCTTGGGCAAACTTCAATGTTGGGTTTTCGTCAATTTTATCGCCCAACTCATCTCCGCGAATCACGCCAATGGTTTTAAAACCTTGTTCTTTCCCTGCATAAGCAACCGCCGCAATATGATTGGAATAAGCCCCGCCAAAGGTCAATACTGTTTCCTTGTTTTCGGCTTTCGCCTGAAGCAAATTATACTTTAGCTTCCTAAATTTATTCCCCGATATAAAGGGATGAAGCAAATCTTCTCTTTTTATTTCAAGAGAAATTCCATTGGGTAATTCGTATGTTATTTTTTGATTCAATGTTTAGGATTTATTAGTTTTTAAATGGTTTAAAAAACTAAAAAAAGTTCTCTTTTTCAAATAGTCAAAATCGAGTTCATTGGCATAAGCTTCTCTTTCAAAACTGATATTCCTATAGGCTAGATTTGCGTTTTTATACTGGAACAAACGTACCGCATATTCGACAAAATACCAAACATAAAAAGGCAATACTAATAATTCTAATTGTTGTCTGATATGTATTTTTTCGTGGTTTATTAGCACTTTATTTTCAGAATCGAATTGATGTTTTATAAACATAAAAGGAAAGACGGTTAGCCCGCGATATCCTTTAGGAATTAAATATTTGGCAACAATAACAAACATTGATTATAAAATTTATAGATTTGTACAAGCAATTTGCGTCAAATTAAAGAAAAACACAATCGTTCAGAGACGAATTTCAAGCATAAAAAACAGAATGGCAGAACAAAGTAATGAAAATAAATTAATTGAGGGAGAAGATTTTTATTATACACCCGAAGGTTACAGATGTTTTACCGAAAAATACCATTTGAAAAGAGGCTATTGTTGTAAAAGTGGTTGTCGTCATTGTCCTTATGGATTTGATAAGAAAACGGGGCTTTTGAAAAAGTAATCAGTTTGCAGTATTCAGAAGGCAGAATTCAGAAAACAGTATTTTAAATATTTCAATAATTATAATGGACATCCTTTCTTTAAAATATAGAATTAAAATTCATAAGTCCTACCATAGGTCGGATATACGGTATCCCTAAGTTTGTCATTTTAATTAAACAATGATTATTCGATTTTTAGATTATTCGACAGTTCGAAAAATCTAAATAAATACAACCAAAAAGATTGATAGATGTGCTTTATTGAGTTTATAAAATTCTAATAATCCAACAATCCAACAATCTAAAAATCTAAAAACAGATGACTTTTCAAGAACAAATACAACAAGGAATTCCTTCTATATTACCACAGCCAAAACCGTATGAAGCCAACATCAACCACGCGCCGAAACGGAAAGAAATCTTGTCTGACGACGAGAAAAAACTGGCGCTTCGAAATGCTTTGCGTTATTTTGATCCAAAACATCACGCTGAATTGATTCCTGAATTTCGCAACGAACTAGAGACTTATGGTCGTATTTATATGTACCGTTTGCGTCCTGATTATAAAATGTATGCCCGTCCAATCTCGGAATATCCCGGAAAATGCGAGCAAGCCAAAGCCATTATGCTGATGATTCAGAACAATCTGGATTATGCAGTAGCGCAACATCCGCACGAATTGATTACCTATGGAGGGAATGGTGCGGTTTTCTCAAACTGGGCTCAATATTTATTGACAATGAAATACTTATCGGAAATGACCGATGAGCAAACGTTGACGATGTATTCCGGACATCCCATGGGATTGTTTCCTTCCCACAAAGAAGCACCGAGAGTGGTGGTTACCAACGGAATGGTGATTCCGAATTATTCTCAACCTGATGATTGGGAAAAAATGAATGCCCTGGGCGTTTCGCAATACGGGCAAATGACTGCGGGTAGTTATATGTACATAGGCCCACAGGGAATTGTACACGGAACGACAATCACGGTTTTGAATGGTTTTAGAAAAATAAAACGCTCACCAAAAGGCGGCTTATTCGTAACTTCTGGATTGGGTGGAATGAGTGGCGCACAGCCGAAAGCGGGAAATATTGCAGGTTGCATCACAGTTTGTGCGGAGGTAAATGCTAAAATAACACATATTCGACACAGTCAAGGCTGGATAAATGAAGTGGTTGAAAACATTGACGAATTAGTCAAAAGAGTCGCTTTGGCGAAAGCCAATAATGAAACCGTTTCTATCGCCTACCTCGGAAACGTAGTCGATGTTTGGGAACGTTTTGACGAAGAAAACCTTTACATTGATTTGGGTTCCGACCAAACTTCGCTTCACAATCCATGGGCAGGTGGGTATTATCCAGTCGGAATTTCATTTGAAGAAGCCAATGAAATGATGGCGAACAATCCTATTTTATTCAAGGAAAAAGTGCAAGAAACTTTGCGTCGACATACAACGGCTATCAACAAACATACTGCCAAAGGAACCTATTTCTTTGATTACGGAAATGCCTTTTTACTCGAAGCTTCTCGTGCAGGAGCCGATATTATGGCGGAAAATAAAATTGACTTCAGATACCCAAGTTATGTGCAGGACATTATGGGACCTATGTGTTTTGATTATGGTTTCGGACCTTTCCGTTGGGTTTGTACCTCTGGAAAGCCTGAAGATTTAGCCAAAACAGATGCTATTGCCTGTCAAGTTCTGGAAGAAATGGCCAAAACGGCTCCTATTGAAATTCAGCAACAAATGCAGGATAATATTCAGTGGATCAAAGGCGCACAAGAAAATAAATTGGTTGTGGGATCTCAAGCCCGAATCCTATATGCCGATGCCGAAGGTCGTGTAAAAATTGCCGAAGCATTCAATCAGGCGATTGCCAAAGGCGAGATAGAAACAGTAGTTTTGGGGCGTGACCATCATGACGTTTCAGGAACGGATTCTCCTTACCGAGAAACTTCCAATATTTATGATGGCTCTCGTTTTACGGCCGATATGGCAATTCAAAACGTGATTGGGGATAGTTTCCGTGGTGCGACCTGGGTTTCTATACACAATGGTGGTGGCGTAGGCTGGGGCGAAGTCATCAACGGTGGTTTTGGAATGGTGCTGGACGGTTCCAAAGAAGCTTCCCGCCGCTTGGCTTCGATGCTTTTTTGGGATGTCAATAACGGAATCTCAAGACGCAGCTGGGCACGTAACGAAGGAGCTGTTTTTGCTATAAAACGCGCTATGGAAGTTGAGCCTTTGTTAAAAGTAACATTACCCAATTTAGTAGACGATGCATTATTAGAATAGTAATTAGTTATTGGTGATTAGTTATTAGCCACAAAATAAGTTATTCACTAAAATATTTTAGGAGCCAATCACGCTATTCGCTCCAAGATTTTTTACAAACTCGTTTTTTTCTAAGAACAAAAAGGAGCTTCCTCTGGTCGCTCTTTTTGTTCAAGAAAAAAATACTCGTTTATCAAAAATGCTTTCCGCTGCTATCAGGGCTAGCGCGGCCAACAGTAACAAAATGATTTGATAGAAACTTTTCGCCAGTAGAAAAATAATTATTACCTTTCTGATAATTATTATGGTATAATTTTTGATTAATATTTATTCTATCTTAAATCACACAGAAACATGAAAACATTTAAATTCTTGCCCTTATTATTGCTTTTCATAGTAGCCTCATGCAGTACTATAAAAGTAAATTCAGATTACGATAAAAGTGTCAATTTTTCACAGTTCAAAACGTATGCCTATATGAAATCAGGTATCGACAAAGTGGAAATTTCAGATATTGATAAAAAACGAATCCTGAATGCCATTGATCAACAAATGCTAGCCAAAGGATTTACAAAAAGCGAAACACCCGATTTATTAATTAATATTTTTACTAAATCCCGCGAACAAGTTAGCGTCAATCAATTCAACTCAGGTTGGGGTTACGGATGGGGTTGGGGATGGAATCCTTACCTGTACGGAGGGCAAACAACAGTTACCACCTCTACAGAAGGGGTTTTATATATTGATTTAGTTGATGCCAAAAAGAAAGAATTAGTTTGGCAAGGAGAAGGAAAAGGGGATCTAAGTAAAAAAGCAGAAGAAAAAGACAAAATTGTTAATGATTTTGTAACTCAAATTTTGGCTCAGTACCCACCTGTACTTCCCCAAAAATAAAAATAGTTAAAGACAAAAACCTACCTTTGCGTAGGTTTTTTTATATCCATAAATCATGACAAACAAAGACATAACAAACATAGAAGATATTCAATTATTGGTCAACAGCTTTTACGCCAAAGTGAAAAAAGACGATCTGATTAGTGGTATTTTCAACGAAAAAATAGGTGATCGTTGGCCAGAACATTTGGAGAAAATGTATCGCTTTTGGCAAACTATTTTGCTCGAAGAACACACTTATTCAGGAAGTCCTTTTCCACCGCACAAACAACTCCCTGTCGAGAAAGAACATTTTAACCGTTGGATGGAAGTTTTTACTGAAACTGTGGATAGCTTATTTACAGGTAAAAATGCTGATGAAGCCAAACTGAGAGGTAAAATGATGGCCGAGATGTTCAATCACAAAATTGAGTATTTCAGGCATGAGGCAAAACATCCGCTTTTGTAACAGAATCCACATTGATTAAAATTGCCATAGATTTTAAAAACTTTTAATCTGCAAATGTGCGGTAATTCATTTTCAAGATCATTGTGTTACTTTTGTTACTCTAACGAAACCAAATTACAATGACTTATTCTTTAAAAGCAATTAGCTTTATACTTATTACATTATCCTATTTTACGAGCAACGCCCAAAAAGACAGAAACACTAAGATTTATCAATATGCCACAATCAACGCCTTGATGGAAGGTGGTTTTGATGGTGATATGACTTTTAGCGATTTGCAAAAAAAAGGCACTTTCGGTATCGGAACTTTTAATGAATTGGACGGCGAAATGATTGGGTTTGACAATCATTTTTATCAAATTAAATCGGATGGAAAAGCTTATGAAGTTTTGCCTTCGCAAAAAACACCTTTTGCAGTTGTGACCAATTTTTATAAAGACAATGTTGTTTTTGCACATCAAACATTTGACCTCAAGAAGCTCTATGCTTTACTGGACACCATATCGCCCAATAAAAATTTATATGTGGCGTATAAAATCAAAGTAAAATGTCAGACTCTAAAAACCAGAAGCGTTTCCAAACAAGTGAGGCCGTATCCTCTGATGATTGATGCCGTAAAAAAGCAATCGGTATTTGAGTTGGGGACTATTTCTGGAACACTGATTGGTTTTCGATTTCCGGATTATATGAAAGGACTTAATGTTCCGGGATATCATTTTCATTTCCTGTCGGATGATAAAAAGGTAGGTGGACACGTATTGGATTTATCGGGTTCAAATTTTGAAATTGAAATTGACTACATGGATGATTTTGAATTGCATATTCCCGATAATGAAGCATTCAATAAACTGAATTTAACTAAAACCAAAGCGGAAGATTTGGAGAAAGTGGAGAAATAATTAGGCTAAACTGATTGTTCAAAAGCAACCTTAATTGAGAGAATTCGTATAAATACTGTAACAAACTGAAAAAATGCAGTCTTACTGCTCATTAGCTTTCAATCCATTAAACCACCATCATTTTGAAAAATTACTCCAGTACATTAAAATTAGTATTAGTTCATTTATTTTTAACTGCATCACTTTTTGCTAAATCTCCATCGCAAACTATAATTGCAAAGACCGCTCATGACTCCATTGTCAGAAAGCAAATTTCTGAAGACAACTTTGTTTTGATCAACGGCATCAAGCAATGGATAACGATTAAAGGAGAAAGTTCAAAACCTGTTGTTTTGTTTATTCACGGCGGTCCCGGTAGTCCTATAAGTCCTTATTCGGACAATCTGTACAAAGATTTGTCAAAGGATTTTATCATTGTTCAATGGGATCAGCGAGGAACAGGAAAAACGTATGGACGTAACGCTCCAGCAGAATTGACACCTGAATTTTTGCAGGCTAATCCATTAACATTGGAGCAAATGACAGCTGACGGAATTGCAGTGTCTGAATATCTTTTGAAACATTTGGGAAAACAAAAACTCATCCTTTTTGGTACATCCTGGGGCTCGGCACTAGGAGTCAAAATAGTAACCAAAAGACCAGATTTATTTTATGCTTATGTGGGTCATTCACAAATTGTAAAACCGGCGATTGATGAAGCATTTTATACCAAAATTTATAAAATTGCTGAGGATAAAAACGACTCGGAATCGTTGGAAGTGTTGAACTCTATTGGTAAACCACCTTACGATAGAGCCAAAAAAACGGGCCAGTTATTTAGAGTTTTAAAAAAGTATGAAAGAGCCAATTCGACACCTGCTCCTGATACTTGGTTTGTAGAAGCAACTGCTTATAACAGTCCGAAAGACAATCAAAATCGAGAGGATGGTGATGATTATTCATTTGTCAATTATATCGGTGACAGCAAACTGGGAGTGCATTCGATGATTGATACGATTGACTTGATGCAAGATAATTTAGAGTTTAAAATTCCTGTTTACTTGATTCAAGGCAATGAAGACCTAATGACACCAAAAGAAGCTTCGAAAGCCTATTTTGATAAAATAAAAGCACCCGAAAAGAAGTATTATTTGCTTCCGAAAACTGCTCATGGTTTTAATGAATCGGTTTTGGAAACACAATCTAAAATTTTTAGGAGTATAAAAACGTCATAGTAAAATAGGATAGAGGTATAAATAAAAAAAGGAGCCACTAATTCAAAGCTCCTTTTTTTGAGTTTACCATATAGAACTATTTTTTGGTTGAAAATATTTGAGGATTTACATTAACCATTACCCAAGCCCAGTTGTTGGGATGGTCTATGTCTCCTCCTTTAATGCTTTGAAGCGTACTGGTTCCGAAAATTTGAGAATATCCTCCGGATACTGTTATGTTTTTATGGGCGGCATATTTTACAATAAAATCTTCTTCAACACCATAATAAGGATTCATTTTGTTTTTGGAAGCATCCAAAACAGTATTTCCGGCATAAAAAACATGACTGGTAAGCAAGGCATCCCATTTTCCTGTAATGTAATTGAGTTTCAAGAAATAATCTTTTAAACCTGCATTGTTTTGGTAGTTAGACACATAGAAATAATCCATATTTCCATCGAAGGCATGATTGGCTCCGTTTTTAGGATAAAAGGATTTAATCATCGTACTGGAATTGTCTTGTCCTTTTCCAGAAAGGAACTCATATCCAAGTGTAGTATTAAAATGTTCTGTAAAAGAATATCCTAATGTTGCCCAGGCATACCATGCACTCACAGTGTTTTTTTCGTATTTTCCGGTTTGCCCGTATGTGGCAAAAGTTCCGGTCCATTTATTTGAGGTACTACTAATATAGGTCCCAAAAGTCTGCATGTAATCTTGTTTTAACTCGGGTAGCGGATCTGGTACTGGTTTTGGCATAGCCTCTTCATATCCCGCATTTAGAAAAAGCAAACTCACATCCACTTTTTTCAATTGAGTGTGATACCAGGCAAATTGCATGCTTTTATAATTGTTTACCGAATAAGGGGTTACAATGTCTGTCTCAGACAAAGCGCTATAGGAATAACCAAGATCCAGTTGATTTTTTTTGTTTTGAAAAGTTACCAAAGCAGCATCTTGACTTTGGCCAGATTGCGCCCAATCCGATTGGGATAATAAACGTTGGTTGTCATAAGAAATGGCTTGTCTCCCTAGTCGAATTCTCCAATGTTCATCAAAATTATATTGTGCCCAAGCTTCAAATAATTCAACGCCATTAACATCTGTTTTTGTTGTTGTCGGTACATCACCCCACACTCGAACATTTTGCATTACCACTCGAGTAACAAATTTATCTTGCTTGAAATTCAGACTCAAACGGGTTCTTTGAGAAATAAACTGTGATGGGGAAACTCCATAAGGAATAAAGGAGCGATAACCGTTTCTAAATTCATAACGGGGTCTGATTTGTAATGTAGCATCAAATTCCTGAGCATAGATTCCTAGGTTTATCATTAAAATTAATGATAGTAAGATTTTTTTTAGCGATTTCATTATTGGTTTCTTGTGAGGCAACCTAACTATTTTAAGAAAATCAATTATATGTAGGCTTTTTCTGTAAATAATTTTTTGGAAGAACCTATTTTTAATGGTGTAAAAATAGAAGTCATTTAAAACCTAGGGCATGATAAAAATCATATTTCACTTTTTTTGTTTTTGTTTTTATTTTGAGATATGAATTGCTTATTTTTTTAGGGTTAAATAGTTAATTCAATGATTAATTTTAGTAGATTTTTACTTTTATATGCAGAAAAATAAATTTAGTATTAGACAATAATTTGACTTAATCGTATGATTTAAAATATAAAAGCAAAAAGAGCCTGATTTTTATAAAAAAAAGCTCTCTGTAGTAGTTATTTTGGTAATGCTTTTTAATAAGGAGGTGAAGGCTTATTAATTCTCTGCAGTTATTTTCTTTGAGCTTTTACCATTGCAGGAGTAATCACTTTTTTGCTATTCCCCCAACTTGCATAAACATAAGTCAGCACATCTGCTATTTCTTGATCATTTAGAACTTGTGCTGGCATAGGAGTGTTGTATTTCTTTCCGTTTACTGTTATCGGTCCATTAGATCCTTTAATTACTTGTTTAATGGCGCGATTTACGTCGGCATTCAAATAATCCGATTTTGCCAAAGGAGGAAAAGCTCCCGGAATTCCAAGACCTGTAGCTTGATGACAAGCGATACATGTTTTGGCATAAACTCCCTTTCCTTTGTTTGTATCTTGACTAAAACCTTTTAGACTTAATCCAATTAATGCAAATCCTAAAATGTACTTTTTCATGACTTATAAATATTTAAATGGTGTTTGTTTATTTTGCCGAACGTTAGTATTATGCGACACTCAAGTTAATTTCTTAGTTATAATTGGCAGTCGGAGTAATCTTTTCTCTCATTTACAAAGATATCTTATCTGTAGTAAATGCAAATAGATTTCTTCTTATTATTTGTCTAATAATACTTAAAAAAAATGTCTTTTTATTGTGATTTAATGTATACTATTAGCCATAATTTTGTTGGATTAATTCATTTCTGACCAATTAATCATTTTAATTGAAACCTGAAACTTAAAAAAATAATAATTACCAAAAATAATATTCTGGTAAATGTCACTATTCATTTCGGAATAAGTTTTCAACAGTAGAATGTTCTTAACTCGTGTGTGAAATATGATAAAAATCATGTTCTAGGTTTTTAAATAATCGTAAAATTATAAAGTCAAAAAAAGAAGATTCCCAAATCTCATTCTTTTAGTTTTCAATCATTTACATAAAACAAAAAATAATATATTTAATTAAGGATAAATTTGTCTTTTATTTAAATTACACCTAATTTTGTACTCTAAATTTTAATTATAAAAAATAACAAAATGGAAACTTTAGAGAAAATTACAATAGGAGAATATGTAGCAAAAGACTTTAGAACAGCAGCTTTATTTTCAAAATATGGCATTGATTTTTGCTGTAATGGCAACAGAAGCATTGAAGAAGCTTGTCAGAAAAAAGCAGTCAACCCTGATATTTTATTAGGGGAAATTGAAAATATTTTAGCATCAAAAAGCGATATAGGAATCGATTTCAATGCATGGCCAATCGATTTATTGGCCGATTATATTGAGAAAACGCATCATCGCTATGTTGTTGAAAAAACACCGGTTTTGCTTCAGTTTTTAGATAAATTAAGCAAAGTGCATGGGGCAAATCATCCTGAATTGTTGGAGATAAATGAACTCTTTAAAGGTTGCGCCGAAGAATTGGCTAATCATATGAAAAAAGAGGAAATGATTTTATTTCCATTTGTAAAGAACATGGTTCATGCCGTTATCTCGGATGAATTAATTGAGCAACCTCATTTTGGAACTATTCAAAATCCTATCACTATGATGATGCACGAACACGATGCCGAAGGAGAACGTTTTAGAAAAATAGCAGAATTAAGCAATAATTATACACCGCCATCAGACGGATGCAACACCTATAAAGTAACATTTGCGATGTTGCTGGAATTTGAAGAGGATCTCCATAAACACATTCATTTGGAAAATAATATTTTATTCCCAAAAGCAACCAAGCTCGAAAAGGATTTTTCGACACAATTATAACCAATGTCAAACACTAAAAATTAACAACTATGGAAAATTACGTCATCAAAAGAAATGGAAAATACAAGCCATTTGAAAGTTTTAAAATAAAAGATGCTATTGAAAAGAGTTTCAAGAGTGTCTCCGTAGTTGTTGACGAAAGTGTTTTTGAAAATATAATTATTCAACTTGAGAGCAAAGAGGTATGGGCCGTTGAAGAAATTCAGGACTTAATTGAGAAAAAATTGTTTGAGAAAAAATATTTTGATGTGATGCGCTCCTTTATGTTGTTTCGCCACACCAGAAAATTGCAGCGAGAGCATATCAACGGATTAAACGATGATACTACTTATGTTGACAGTACACAAACTATCGAAGAATACATAGAGCAAACCGATTGGCGCATCAATGCCAATGCCAATACTTCGTATTCTAATGCAGGATTGGTAAATAATGTGGCGGGAAAAATCATTGCCAATTACTGGTTGGATAAAGTCTATACCAAAGAAGAAGGTTATGCACACCGCAACGGAGATATTCACATTCATGATTTGGATTGCCTTACAGGATATTGTGCAGGTTGGAGCTTGCGTGTATTGCTTAACGAAGGTTTTAATGGCGTTAGAGGTCGTGTGGAGAGCAAACCACCTTCTCATTTTAGGGAGGCGCTGGGACAAATGGCCAATTTTATGGGAATTCTTCAAAGCGAATGGGCAGGAGCACAGGCTTTCAGTTCGTTTGATACCTATCTTGCTCCTTATGTTTTTAAAGATAATCTAGGTTTTGATGATGTTTTGAAGGCAGTAAGAGGTTTTGTTTATAACTTGAATGTGCCGGCGCGCTGGGGACAATCTCCTTTTACGAATATTACTTTGGACTGGATTGTTCCCGATGATCTAAAGACTCAGATTCCAACCAAAAATGACTACCATATTTTTGAAAATAACATTACATCTAATTTATTAATTAGAGCCAGAAAAAGAGGAGTAACCAAAGTAACCGATTTGCGCTATGAGCATTTCCAGAAAGAAATGAACCTCATAAACAAAGCGTATTATACTGTAATGACCGAAGGCGACGCCAATGGTCAACCATTTACATTCCCGATTCCGACAGTAAACATTACCGAAGCTTTTGATTGGGATGGTGAAAATACCGATTTGCTTTTTGAAAACACAGCAAAAATCGGTTCTTCGTATTTTCAGAATTTTATAGGAAGTCAGTATATTTTGGATGAAAATGGCAATCAAATTGAAAATGAGAATGCCTACAAACCGAATGCCGTTCGCAGTATGTGTTGTCGTTTGCAACTTGACTTGCGTGAATTGTTAAAACGCGGGAACGGACTTTTTGGAAGTGCAGAAATGACCGGAAGTATTGGCGTGGTGACTATAAACATGGCCCGTTTGGGATACTTAAACAAAGGGAATAAAGATAAATTATATACCCAACTGGATCAGCTTTTATATATTGCCAAATCGACTTTGGAGAAAAAAAGAGTGTTTATTCAGGAAATGTATGATCGCGGATTATATCCTTATACCAAACGTTATTTGCAACATTTCAGAAATCATTTTTCGACTATTGGTGTAAATGGAATGAATGAAATGATTCAGAATTTCTCCAACAATCAAGACACAATTACTTCTGAAGAGGGTATTGAATTTGCTTCTGGAATTCTAGATCACATTCGAAACAGAATGAGAGAGTTTCAGGAAGAAACTGGGAATCTTTACAATTTGGAAGCTACTCCTGCTGAAGGGACAACTTATCGTTTTGCCAAAGAAGACAAAAAACGTTTTGACGATATTATTCAAGCCGGACAAAATCAGAATATTTATTATACCAATAGTTCTCAAATTCCAGTAGATTATACAGAGGATCCTTATGAAGCTTTGTTGTTGCAAGATCAATTGCAATGCAAATACACTGGCGGAACGGTTTTGCACTTGTACATGAGCGAAAAAATAAGTTCACCAGAAGCCTGTAAGCAGTTTGTAAAAAAAGTGATTTCCAATTTTAGATTGCCTTATATCACTGTAACGCCGGTGTTCAGCGTATGCCCAATACACGGTTACTTGAATGGAGAACACGAATATTGTCCGAAATGTGATGAAATTATAATTGAAGAAAAAGCTAAGTTCATTGAAATTTAGAAGAGAATTCAACCGCAAGGTTCGCAATAAATTACGCTAAGTTCCCTAAGCTTTGCGGACATTGTGCATCCTTTGCGTCCCGATAATTATCGGGATTGCGGTTAAATTTTATAACCTAACTATTAAACAATAAAGACATGAAAATAACAACCAAAGAGATTTTAGATCAAAATCAAGAATTACGCACCAAGTGCTTAGTGTACACACGAGTTATGGGCTATCATAGACCCGTAGAAAGTTTTAACATAGGAAAAAAAGGTGAACACAAACAACGAACACATTTTACAGAAGGAAAGTGTTGCTAAACCTATTTATAGCTTAACTCCTTTTACGTTATTGGATTACCCTCATAAATCAGCTTGCATACTTTGGTTTGCAGGCTGTAATATGCGTTGTCTTTATTGTTATAATCCCGAAATTGTTTTGGGTAAAGGAATAATTTCATTCGAAAAAATAATATCTTTTTTAAAATCCAGAATCAATCTTTTGGATGCTGTTGTTTTTAGCGGAGGCGAATGTTTGTTGCATAAAAAGTGCATTTCATTTATCGCCGAAGTCAAAAAAATGGGATTCTTGGTCAAAATAGACACCAATGGTTCACAACCTGAAGTCCTAAAAGAACTCATAGAAAAAGAGCTCATCAATTATGTGGCGCTCGATTTTAAGGCAATGCCTGCTAGTTTTGAAAAGATAACACAGTCCAAACTTTTTATTCCCTTCGAAAAGTCATTGCTTTTATTGCTTCAAAGCAGAATACCGTTTGAAGTACGCACAACAGTGCATTCTGAATTATTAAAGAAAAAGGACATTCAGGAGATGATTTTCTATTTAGAAGCAATTGGTTATACTGGAAACTATTACATTCAGCATTTTATGAATGAGGTTTCAACGATTGAAAAATTAGGACATTCATTCAAGGAATTGGAAAATGAAAATCTTTCGACAGAAAAAATTAAAGTGCATTTTAGAGGATAATCAGTCGAAGGAAACTGTTTGTCTTTTAGGCTTTTTATTTTGTAACAGAAACTTAATTTTATTAACCGAATTGTAACGTTTAAGCGTTCAAAACTCTAGTATTTACTTTCAAAAATGAAACTTATTTCTTAAATTTGTAAAAAACCGATTATGTTTTCTAAAACCTGCGAATACGGCATTCGAGCTACAATTTTCATAGCTTCCCAATCTTATCAAAACAATAGAGTTGGGCTCAAAGACATTGCCAAAAAAATTGATTCCCCTGAAGCTTTTACAGCAAAAATTCTTCAAATATTATCCAAAGACAACATTATACATTCCGTAAAAGGTGTTGGCGGAGGTTTTGAAATACCTCGGGAAATAATGAAAGACATCAAATTGGCCCAAATAGTAAATGCCTTGGAAGGTGACCGCGTTTTTACTGGTTGTGGTTTGGGACTCAGTCAATGTACCGAAGGACATCCTTGTCCGATGCACGAAAAATTCAAAGCCATCCGAAACGAATTGGCTTTCATGCTCGAAAATACGAATCTAGAAGAGTTGGCTCTTGGAATTAAATCTGGAGATACTTTTTTGAGATATTAATAAAAAGTAATCTTATATTTACATGGTATTTTTTAAGTGATTGAATTTAAAACTTAAATTGTCATGACTAAATCTAAGGAATCCAATTTAAATACTTTTTTAAAAGTAGATTACAAAGAAGAAAATAGTATTTGGCTTACCAATAGTCTTACACTCCGAAAGATTATTGGTGTTCTGGGAATGGTAATGCCATTGCTGCTGTTTTTGTTTTTATATCTTGACAATGGATTAAGTTCTCCTTTGGAGTCCATTAGTCATTATTATTACACCCGAGTGAGTGGAATATTTGTAATTATTTTGAGCTTATTGGCCTTTTTCTTGATTGTTTACAAGGGCAAAAATCCTATTGATTTCTATATTTCTTTATTTGCAGGAGTTTTTGCGCTCTTGGTTGTTTTATTCCCAACAAGTAATATCATTGAAATATGTGGTGATCCTACCAAAAAATACGCTGTAACGATTTTACCTGCGAGCGATTTTAGAATGTATTTTCATTACATTTCTGCTGCATTATTCTTCATTTGTCTTTCCTATATGTCCTTTTTTTTGTTTACAAAGTCAAACAAAACTCCAAGTAAAAGAGGAATCCAAAAAACCATTCGAAATCGAATTTATAGAACTTGTGGTGTAGTAATGTTTTTGGCCATTTTGATATTATTTGCCGGTTCTCTTAAAATAATTCCAGCAAGTTATTTTAAAACATATCCGTTGACTTTTTGGATGGAGACACTTGCTATTGAAAGTTTTGGTTTTGCTTGGTTGGTCAAAGGGGAAACATTGTTTAAAGATTAATTCACAATTATTTATTCGGATGTTAGTTTCAATTTTTTAATTAATCTGCTATATTTACGTAAAAAATATTTTTGTTCTATTTTTTATAAAGACTAATAATCAGCAAGAAAAATGAATATCACTTGTAAAAACTGCCATCAAACTTTCAAAGGGCATTATTGTAGTAATTGCGGGCAGACCGCAGAGACTCACAAACTCAATTTACATTATTTATGGCATGACATTCAACATGGATTATTACATTTTGACAGTGGAATATTTTATACGGCCAAAGAATTATTCACAAGACCAGGCCATTCGATTCGGGAATTTATAGAGGGAAAAAGAATAAAACATTTCAAGCCAATTTCTTTGATAATGGTTTTGGCAACGACTTATATTGCTTCAATCCATATACTTCATATTGATTTATTTGCAAAAACAAACGAAACTGTAATTCCAGATTCTCATATTGATATGGAACAATTTAGAGAGTGGTTGTTTTCTCATTTTGCTTGGATTAACTTATTGAGCATTCCTTTACATACTGTTGGTACAGCAATTTGCTTTAGAAATCAAGGGTATAATTTTATAGAATATTTTGTGCTCAACACTTACAAAGCGGCTCAAAAATTATATGTTTCCATTTTGTTTCTTCCACTTTTGTATCATTATAGCGGAACTCCAACTGTTGAAATTTTGAGCAAAATTCTTCTTATTATTGATTTTGTCTTATATTTTTGGACCAACGAGCAATTTTTCAATCAGTTGTCAAAAACAAAAACATTTTTCTTGACACTATTGACTCATTTTATTTTTTGGATTTTAATAATCGCAATTGCTTCTCTTGGGGTCGTTATTGTTGAATGGTATTTAAACTAAAGAAAGAACACTTAGTAAATAAAAAAAGGCTTGATTTACGTCAAGCCTTTTTTGTTTTTAAACTATTATTAATTCAGGTATACAAAGGTCAAACAGTTCTTTTTTGTATTGTTGCAATTGATTTTCGATGGTTTGTTTGCTTTTCTCAAACCAAGTATTGGAAGCAAGTAAGGACTGATAATATTCAATTCCTTCATTTAAATTACTTTTAAAAGCTTTCAATTTTTTTACTTGAGGTGCTGTTATTTGTTCTGAAAATTCATTGATTTCATTTTTCAAATAGTCCATGTACATTTTCAATTCGTTGATAATTACATTTGGACGATCGGTAGTTCCTAATACAGAAGCATTTCCATAAATGTGTTTCACCATATCCAGCAGCGAAACTTCTTTGTCAAAATAAGCCAAATTGGGGCCAGGACAAATAACGACTCCTTGTGATTGTCCCGTTATTTTGATGTGATTTTCAAGATAAGAGGCATTTGCCAAACCTACGCAAAGACATGATTTTTCTGTAATGCTATTTTTCTTTTTATTAAACTCTGATGAGGTTAATGAATCTTTTGCAGCATCCAGTTCATCTAACTTTAAATCTTGGTATTTTTTGGAAGCCGGACACATTCCTTTAGGACCATATTCTTTGCTTAAGGCCAAGAATTTTTTCGGACACGAACTTCCGGATTTTTCGTCGTGAATGCGTTTTTGTTTAAAATATTCATTCGTAGTTCCTTTTACCGCATTGAACGGGATACCAAGAGGTGAAATATGGCTTAAATAAAAATCATCTTCTTTGGCTTTTTCCAAAAGAATTCTGGTGGCAGGATCTACAGAAGTTGCTTCTGGAACCAACAAAAATGGAGAACCCCAGCCTACAGAATCAACCTGATACTGATCTAATAAAAACTCATGTTCTTCGGCGGTTCCAACTCCTCCTTGCACTGTGATTTTTAATTCTAATGGATTTTCTGGTGCATGCATTCCTTTTAAATCCAAAGCTTTTACCATCAACTCATGTGCCGATTGTATTAATTGTTCTTTCTTTTGCTTGAATTCTTCGAGAATCGGGCCCAACAGAAATCCGTCGGTAGCAAAGGCATGGCCGCCGCAGTTTAAACCGGATTCGATTCTATATTCTGATACCCAAAGCCCTTTTTTGGCTAAGAAATTCCCTTGAATCATCGCCGAACGAAAATCACTTACTTTTAAGATAATTTTCTTTTGCAATTGATTATTTGCATCTGGATAAAAAACAGGAAAGTTTTCAAAATAGGCGTATAATCTAGGATTCATACCCGCAGAAAGTACTACAGAAGAGGATAAATTGCTATTTGCAAAACCACGAAGTGAAGCATGTGCGTCATTAAATTCAACTGGTAATTGTTCATTTTTGTTAAAGTTGTCTTTGTCAACCTTTGTCATAATATTGACATCTATTTCCCCAGGAGAAAGATTGTTTTCAAGGTAATTTTTGATGTTTTCCTTAAAAGCAATTCCATCGTCGATTAAATCTTGCAGCCCTTTTTTAATCTCAGATTTGTTGGGTAACATTGCAATATAATTCTCTAAAGCTTGTTTGCTTTCGGTTAATTCAACTTTGAATTTTTCAAATTTTTCTTTGACAATCGTGTCCATTAAATTCAAATAGGAAGTGACTCTTTCGGCACGATAATCATGCATTTTTTGAGTGATTTCCTGGTAAGGCATTTTGAATTTTTCGCTATAAAAAGCATTCATTCTTTCAATCAAATCATCATCAATAATTGAAACTACAGAAGAAATTCCGTATTGTGCCACTCGTATAGGACTGTCAATTGTATAGGCCAATCCCATTACAGGGATATGGAAAGTATGCAATGGTTTTTTTGTTGTCATGCGTGTTATTGGTTTATTAAATGATTTTACAAAGGTTATGAATGTTCTTCTTTAAAAAGCTGATAAATGTCATACTCACAAGAATCATATTCGAATACATTTGCAAGTTTTAAAAATTACAACCGCAACTATTTAACAAAAAGCTCTTTTCTGATAGTTTTCTAAAACTATAAGTTCGATGTAGCTTCAAAGTTTTACCTTATATTTGCATAGAATTAATCTTCAATTAGGAAAATACAATTAAAGTTTTTAAAAAAATGAAAAGTCTTAAAGAACGAATATTGGAGTTGAAAAAGGAGAAAAATGCGGTAATCTTAGCGCATTATTATCAGGAAGCCGATATTCAAGATGTGGCAGATTATGTAGGAGATAGTTTGGGATTGTCACAGGAAGCAATGAAAGTAGATGCCGATATTATCCTTTTTGCAGGAGTGCATTTTATGGCCGAAACTGCCAAAATATTAAACCCTACCAAAAAAGTAATTTTACCCGATTTGAAAGCTGGCTGTTCGTTGGCAGAATCATGTCCGGCTCCTTTATTCAAAGAATTTACAGAAGCGCACCCTGACCATATCGTAATCACTTATGTAAACTGTTCTGCCGAAGTTAAAGCATTGACAGATATTGTGGTTACTTCTTCCAATGCTGTTAAAATTGTGGAATCGATTCCAAAAGATAAACCAATTATTTTTGCACCCGATAAAAATTTAGGCAAATATGTAATGGAACAAACTGGCAGAGAAATGCTACTTTGGGACGGATCTTGTGTAGTTCACGAAGCCTTTTCTTTGGATAAATTAATTGCGTTATACAAAAAAAATCCGGATGCCCAGATTATTGCACACCCGGAATCTGAAACCCATATCCTGAAAACAGCAAACTACATAGGTTCTACTGCTGGAATGATAAATTATGTAAAAACCAATCCAAGCAAAAAATTTATTGTAGCTACCGAAGCGGGTATTTTGCATAAAATGAAACAAGAAGTTCCAGATAAAATTCTTATTCCAGCACCATCAAACGAAGACAATACTTGTGCTTGTAGCGAATGTGGTTATATGAAAATGAATACCCTTCAAAAAGTATATGACTGCCTTTTGAATGAAACTCCGGAAATTAATGTCCCGGATGACATTAGAGAGAAAGCATTAATCCCAATCGAACGCATGCTCGAATTATCTTAATAATGATTACAACCAATTATTTAATTATAGGTTCCGGTGTTGCAGGACTGACATTTGCTATAAAAATGGCAGATCGTTTTCCGGATAGAAGCATCACGATTATTACCAAAGCAAACGCTGACGAATCTAATACCAAATACGCACAAGGTGGAATCGCTATTGTTACCGATAAAACCGAAGACTCCTATCAAAAACACATACAGGATACTCTTATTTGTGGAGATGGATTGTGTGATGAAACGGTAGTAAAAATGGTTGTAACCGAAGGGCCAAAACGCCTGAAAGAATTAATTGAATGGGGCGCTACTTTTGATAAAAATGCCAAAGGTACTTTTGATTTAGGAAAAGAAGGCGGCCATTCTGAGAATAGGGTGGTGCATCATAAAGATCAAACCGGGCACGAAATTCAGCGTGCTATTCTGGAGCAAGTACTACAAAAAGAAAACATAGCGGTTTTAGACCATCATTTTGCCCTTGAATTAATAACCCATAACAACAACTGTTTGGGCGCTTATGCTCTTGACGAAAAGACGAACGAAATCATAACCTATCGTTCTGATTTTACTTTATTGGCAACTGGAGGAATCGGACATTTGTATGGACATACCACCAATCCTATAATTGCAACTGGTGATGGAATCGCAATGGCGTATCGTGCCAATGCAATGATAAAGGATATGGAATTTATTCAATTTCATCCAACTGCTTTGTTTGATAATACTGCAGGTTCAAAATTCTTAATATCCGAAGCGGTTCGGGGTTTTGGCGCTCGATTGAGAACCAAGAAAGGAGATTTGTTCATGCATCATTATGACTCTAGAGGAGATTTGGCTTCTAGGGATATTGTTTCCCAAAGCATCGATTTAGAACTCAAAAAGTCGGGCGATGAATGTGTTTTTCTGGATTGCACTCATCTTGAAATAGAAGGATTCAAAAAACATTTCCCTATGATTTACAATTTTTGTAAAAAAATGGGAATCGATATTGAAAAAGAGTGGATTCCTGTTGTTCCGGCTCAACATTATTTATGTGGCGGTATTGTAGTTGACATTAACGGGAAAACATCAATAGAAAATCTTTTTGCTTGTGGTGAATGTTCCAGAACAGGATTGCATGGGGCCAATAGACTAGCTTCAAACTCCTTATTGGAAGCTTTGGTGTACTCGGATAAAATCTATCATTATTTGGCCGAAAATCCTTTTATTGAACCAAAAACAGCTATCACCATCCCCAAATGGTCTATCCAATCGAAAACAAAAATTGCTCCCGAATATGTTGCTCAGACAAAAGCAAAACTGCAACTGCTGATGCGTCAAAATGCGGGAATCGTCCGATTTGAATCCGATTTATTGATAGCCAAAGAAGCACTCAAAAGCATGCAAAATGAGATTGACGAAAAAATACAGAATCATCTTGTTTGTACTGATTTATACGAACTGAACAATATGATTGATATTGGAAATCTTATCGTTCAGCAATCTATTGACCGAAATGGTAATTGTGGCGGATTTGTGAAGTTTGATTCAAAGGATATTAAATAGAGGATTTGTTTGAATCGGAAAAATACACAAAAAAGGAGTTTCAAATTTGAAGCTCCTTTTTTTATGTTTGATTTGTGATTTAAAAACCAATTAAAGTATATATTTGTAATATATTTACAAATTAAACCCTTAAGTGATGTTGTTAAACTTCAGAATAGCTAATTTTCGTTCTATAAATGAAATGTTAGAATTATCTATGATACCTAGTGATTTGAAAAATTCAGTCAATAGAATCATAAAGACCAATCCCAATGCGACTAAAAATAAAGATTATTTCGGACTGACTTCTGCTGCTATATATGGACCAAATGCTAGTGGGAAGAGTAATATTATCAGGGCTCTACATGAGTTTCAAGAATTTATCAGAAATTCCACTGACAATAAGCCCAATGATCCAATAAAATTATTTAATCCATTTAGGTTATCTAAAAAAAACGTATTGAAACCATCATTTTTTTCAATTGATATTTTAATTGAAAATATACTACATACATATTCTATAGAGGTTTATCAAAAAGAAGTTATTAGTGAATCTCTATATTTCTACCCTAAAGGATTGAAAACGAAAATTTTTGAAAGAAATAAACAAGATTTCCAAAAGGGCAATGGATATGAAGGTATTTTTGAAACAATAAAACAGAGAACAACTGAAAATCAATTGTTTTTGAGTAAAGCTGCCTTAGAAAATGTAGAAATTGCTAAAAATGTTTATGAGACCATTTCAGCTTTACTAGTATTCACTACTGATCTTTTTCATTCTGAAAGATTTAATAAAGCTGCAAATAAACATCTTTTCAGTGGTTTTGATGGCGGAAGTTTAATTCTAAGATTATCAAAATCTTTAATACAAAAATTAGACACACAAGTTGTTGATTTTGAAGAAAAAGAAGGGGTAATTAAAACCATTCATCTGAATGATCAATACGAAAAGATTGAATTTGAATTCTCTGATGAATCTTCTGGTACACAAAGAGCAATCTCATTCTCTCCTTTAATTTTTATGGTTTTAAAACATGGAGGCACTATTGTCGTAGATGAATTTGAAAGAAGTTTACATCCTGAAATTGCGCAATATATTTTGAGTTTATTTAATGATCCAGGAGTAAACAATAAAGGGGCTCAGTTTATATTTGCAACTCATGATACTACTTTATTAAGTCCTGAAAACAATATGAGAAGAGATCAAATTAATTTGGTTGAAAAAAATTCAAAAGGAGAGACAGAAATGTTTGCTATCTCAGATATCAAAGGAGTTCGAGAAGGAAATTATGAAAAATGGTATTTAGAAGGTAGATTGGGAGCTGTGCCAAATATAGCAAGGGAAACTTTTAGGCAGGAATTGATTGATTATATAAATTCATAAATATGGCTAAAAGACCTACTAATAATTTTAAATCAAGAACGTTTAAATCTAAAGTCTTGATTCTGTGTGAAGGATTGACCGAGAAGAATTATTTTAATGCAATGAAAGAGGATTTTCGTTTGCCTAAAACTATTGCAGTGAATGTGATTGATTGTAAAGGTGACGTGACTGATGTTTTAAAAAATGCAAAGAAAGATGGTTTTGAAAAAATATTTGTAGTTTTTGACCATGATAATTTTCCAAAAAGAGGAGATGTTTTTAAACTAGCTTCTCAAAAGAATGCAAATGTTATTTTTTCGAGTATTTGTTTTGAGTCCTGGTATTTGTTCCATTTTAAAAATTCGACTAAGGTATTTACTTCAGAAGAAGTTTTGGAAAAAGAATTAAAGAAATGCTCAGGAATGGAAAATTATCAGAAGAATGACTTTAAACATTATGCAATATTAAAAGATAAGTTGACCCTTGCTAAATTAAATGCAGAAAATGTTAGATTGTCTGTTGTAGGAAATAATTATGGTGTTGAAGTTTTTAATTTAAATCCATATACAAATGTTGATGAGTTGGTACTATTTTTAGAAAGTCAAAGAACATAAAAAAAGGAGCTTCAAATTTGAAGCTCCTTTTTCAGTATAGTTTTAGAATAAACCTTATTCTATTAATTCCACAATCTTATATTCTCCTTCAATAGCTACTTTAGTCAAACCATTTTTAGACAAACCTTTCATAGCAGCATCCCATTTTTTACCACTTAAATTCGCAGTAATTTTTAATTGCTGAAGATCCATTTTATTTTCATTTCCTTTCAATAAATCTACGATAAATTTCTCTTCATCAGTCAATTCAATTTGAGCTTTTTTGGTTTCAGGACGCATCTGCGGGAAAAACAACACTTCTTGAATCGAAGCATTATTTGTTAAGAACATCATCAAACGATCCATTCCAATTCCTAAACCGGAAGTTGGAGGCATACCGTATTCCAATGCTCTCAAGAAATCCTCATCAATAGTTCCATTCGCTTCATCATCTCCTTTTTCAGCCAAACGCATTTGGTCTTCAAAACGGGCTCTTTGGTCAATTGGGTCATTCAATTCAGAGTAGGCGTTTGCTACTTCTTTACCACAAACCATCAATTCAAAACGTTCTGTCAAATCCGGATTGTCACGGTGTTCTTTACAAAGTGGTGACATTTCCTTTGGATAATCAGTAATGAATGTTGGCTGAATATAATTCCCTTCACATTTCGCTCCAAAAATCTCATCAATCAATTTTCCTTTACCCATCGTGTTGTCCACGTCTATTCCCATACCTCTTGCAGCCTCAAAAAGTTCCGCTTCACTTTTGCCAGAAATATCAAAACCAGTAAAATGTTTGATAGAATCCGTCATTGTAACGCGGGCATAAGGCGCTTTGAAGTTGATTTTGTGTTCACCAAAAACAGCTTCGCTAGTTCCATTTACACCAATAGCGCAATGTTCCAACAAGTTTTCGGTAAAATCCATCATCCAGTTGTAGTCTTTGTAGGCTACATATATTTCCATAGCGGTAAATTCCGGGTTGTGCGTTCTGTCCATACCTTCGTTACGGAAATTTTTCGAAAACTCATACACACCATCAAAACCACCAACAATCAATCTTTTCAAATACAATTCATTTGCAATACGCATATAAAGCGGAATGTCAAGCGAGTTGTGGTGCGTGATAAAAGGTCTTGCTGCCGCACCACCAGGAATTGATTGCAAAACGGGAGTTTCAACTTCAAGGTATCCCGCTTCGTTAAAGAAACCACGCATTGCATTAAACAATTTCGTTCTCTTGATAAACGTTTCTTTCACATTCTGGTTCACAGTCAAATCCACATAACGCATTCTGTAACGCAATTCAGCATCGTTAAAAGCGTCGTGCACTTTTCCGTCTTCATCTACTTTTGGCAAAGGCAACGGACGAAGTGTTTTACTTAAAAATGTAAAACCATCTACACGAATACATTGCGCACCCACTTTGGTCGTAAACAATTCGCCTTCAATACCAATAAAATCCCCCAAGTCGGTCAATTTTTTAAATACTTGATTGTATAATGTTTTATCCTCTCCCAAACACAAAACATCGCGATTCACATACAATTGTATGCGCCCTTCGCTATCTTGCAATTCAGCAAAACAAGCTTTTCCTTGATCTCTAACACTCATCAAACGCCCGGCAACAATCACTTTTTTACCTTCTACAAAAGACTCCTTTATTTGTTTTGAAGTATGATTTACAGGAAAAAGATTAGCAGGATAAGGATTGATTCCCAAATTACGTAAAGATTGAAGTTTTTCTCTTCGGATGATTTCTTGTTCTGATAAGGCCATTATATACTGTTTTTTAAGTGTGCAAAGATAACAAATAGATTGCAGATTTTAGAAAGCAGATTTCAGATTTTTTGGAGCAGAAAATTCGCGTGTTTTCAAGATCATTTCTCCCGCTATCCGTTGCAATCTCTCCCGTTGAAAAACGAGAGAGGATTTTCCCTTCTATCGGGGCTATTCTACAAGTTTAGTTTTTCATAAGATCTTTGACAAAGCTGCATTGTGATGTAAAATTGTTAATTATTTAAAAACAACAATAACAGCTGTAAGAAAACTAAGTAACTTAGCTTTTCAAAACTTAGAAAACTTTAAAAATGAAAAAATATTTCTTCCTGCTCTTAATTCTCCTAATGGTAAGTTGTCAAGTGACCGAAACTCTTCATCTCAATCCTGACGGTAGCGGAAATATTGAAGTAGTCCATTTACGAGATGAAAACAGCTACATGCAATTGGCAAAAGAAGAATATTCAAAAGAAGATATTTACAGCGACACCACTTATGTTTTTGGTGATTATATAAAGAAACATCAAGAAACGTTTTCTAGAACGGCTGCGGCCGATCAACAAGTTTTTTTGAGATATACGGATGTGAAAGTTCATAGAAAAGCAAGTTCCTACGAGAAGGAATTTCGAACTACTTATACTCAAAATTTTCAAAAAGCATGCGATATTGTTGACCTTTCAAAAACGGATCATTATTTAGATGACATTAAAAACAACTATGCCTTAAGTGCCGAAGAGCATTATTATAAAGTGAGTTATGATTACAATCGAAATCGTTTCAGCAGATCCGTAACGATTATCGATTCAGTAGAGCTAAAAAAACAATTTGATAAAATTGAGGAAATAAAGGCGAAATACAAAGGCTCCAAATTGGTGCAAAATTATGTGGTGAACTACCACTTTCCTCGAAAAATCCAATCGATTTCCAATCCACTTGCCAAAATTAGTGAGGATGGTAAATCACTTTCATTACAATTTCTCTTAACCGATTGTTTACAAAATCCTGAAATCACAAATCTAGAAGTGGTTTTGGAGCCCGAAACAGTTGATTAAAATGCCATAAACATTTGTACATTTGCAAAAATAAATCTTAGTCCCGATAGCTATCGGGATAGCATCTCAGAGAAAAAAATGAACAAAACCATCCAACTTCAAGATTTAGGAAATAAAGATTACAAAGCAACTTGGGAATACCAAGAAGAATTGTTTAAAGGAATTGTGGATTTGAAGATTCAAAATAGGAGAGAAGAAACTGCTATTGCGACACCTAATTATTTTCTGTTTGTAGAACATCCACATGTTTATACGTTGGGGAAAAGCGGTGATTTGAGTAATTTGCTTTTATCCGAAAAACAGCTTGAAGCCAAAGGTGCTACTTTCTACAAAATCAATCGAGGTGGCGATATTACGTACCACGGACCTGGACAAATTGTGGGTTATCCTATTATCGACTTGGAGAATTTCTTCTCGGATATTCATAAATACTTGCGTTTTCTGGAGGAAGCCATTATTCTGACTTTGCAGGAATACGGTTTGGAATGTGGACGAAGCGAAGGCGAAACCGGAGTTTGGCTTGGAGTAGGAACGCCTTTCGCTCGAAAAATATGTGCTATGGGAGTTCGTGCATCCCGCTGGGTAACTATGCATGGTTTTGCCTTAAACGTCAATGCCGACTTGGGTTATTTTGATAACATTATTCCGTGTGGAATTCGCGGTAAAGCGGTAACTTCTTTGAATGTTGAACTCGGAGTTGATCGGGTAGATGAACGAGAAGTCAAAGAAAAAATTTTAAAGCATTTCTCTGTATTGTTCGAATGCTCAATCATTCGATAATTAAATTGTTCGAAGTATAGAAACACCTGAGAATCTAATAATCCAGTAATCGAACTAAATATCCAATTTCAATTGTTCTGGCAATAACCTGAAACTCATTCTGTGGTATTTTGTCGTACCGTATTTCCGAATGGCTTCGCGGTGTTCTTTGGTGGGGTAGCCTTTGTTTTTTTTCCAATTGTACATCGGGAATTCTTCGTGAATTTTATCCATGTATTCATCCCGATAGGTTTTTGCCAGAACCGAAGCCGCAGCAATACTCAAATATTTTGAATCTCCTTTTATGATGCTTTGATTGGGAATCGATTTCAATAATTCTATCTCGGCTTCAGAGAATTGTTTTCCAAAATTGCTTTTCAAGCCTAGTTTTGCATACAATGCTCTATTGCCGTCAACAATGATAAATTCTGGAGTTTGTGTTAATTTCAAAATACTTTCCTGCATTCCTTTCATCGAAGCATTTAGAATATTTATTTCGTCAATTTCATTTGGATGCAAATGGGTTACGGCAAATGTAATGGCGTGTTCTTCTATAATCGGTCTGAGCTTTTCTCGAACTTTTTCAGATAACTGCTTACTGTCGTTTAGTATTTTGTTTTCAAAATCTACTGGTAGAATTACGGCGGCGGCGGTTACTGGACCAGCAAGACAGCCACGACCCGCTTCGTCGGTGCCTGATTCTAGAATATAATTTGAAAAATTAGTGAGTAACATGCTGTTTGATTTATAAAGACAAATATTGTGATTTTTTCTTGATTTTCTTTTTTGTGAGCAAATTCATTTCGGAAATAATGATGTGGAGATTGTATTCTACATCTTGCGATTGCGAGAGGTATAGTAGCAAGCTACCAAAGTAGCGCGTATAGCCCGACAGCATTAGGGAAAGGGGCGAATAAGCGGCATAGTGAGTTAGCCCCTTTTCCTACTGGTGGCTCGCCCAAATTATTTGAAAGAGTGAAGTTGTGGTTTGTAACTAAATTTTGTTTGGTTGTTTGTTCCATAAATTGAGGTGTTTTTTTATTTATACGTTTTTATCCTTTACCTTTGCTCGGTATATCAGTAAAATAATTGCCTAATTATAACCTTTTCAAATGAGAATTTTCTTTTCGTTATTTTTTTTAGCTTTCCCAATTCTCCTATTTTCTCAAGTAAATAGTGCTAAAGAAATCGATTATAATAGCAAATACAATTCTTCGGACTCCATAAAAAAGAAGAAAGAGCCTGTAGCTACTCGCGATATGTATCAGGTAATTACTTTGGATCGTGACACTACTTACATTGATACATCACTTACCATTCAGAAAGAATACAGCCATAATTATTTGAGAAAAGATAATTTTGGTCTTTTGGAATTTACCAATGTGGGGCAAACGTACAATACCTTGCAATATGGCATAAATGGTTTTAACCCGTATCCCGGATTCGGTTTTACGGCAAAACAATTTGATTATATGTTGGCCGATCAAGTGAGGTATTATAATGTGGCTACACCTGCTACCGAATTGTATTTTAAAACAACGATACAACAGGGACGTTCTGCTGATTCGTTTTTTACCCTAAATGTTTCTCCAAGATTGAATTTTTCTATTGCTTACAAAGCACTGGTTTCTCAGGGAAGGTATATTAATCAGGAAGCAAAATCGGGAAATTTTAAATTTACTACGAGTTATAACAGTAAGAGCGGACGTTATATTGCCAACATGCATTATACGTCTCAGAAAATTGAGAATCAAGAAAATGGGGGAATAACCACCGTTGAAGATTTTGAGAGTGGTGATCCTGCTTATTCAAATCGTGCAAGATTGCAGGTTTATTTTGAAGATGCCACTTCTTTGTTGCAAGGAAAACGTTTTTTCCTGGATCAAACCTTTAGGATAAACAAAACCAAAGGTGCAAATAACCTGTTTGTCACCGAGCAGTTTAATTATGAAAACATGTATTTTGATTACACACAGGCAACAATTGCTTCTACAGTAGGTACTAAATTGGTGTATCGTTATGGAGAATCATTCGTTACTAGCAATATTAATGACAGAACGAAGTACAATAAAATGTACAACAAATTCGGATTAGTATATGAGAATACTACTTTAGGGAAGTTTACGTTTTTTGGAGAAGATTTGCAGTCTAATTATTACTACAATCAGATTTTGTATTTGGATTCCGAAACAATACCCAATTTGCTAAATCAGGTTATAAATACTGTCGGTGGACAATACAATTATCAAAAAGACAAATGGAGTGGTACTTTTTTGTATACTAAATCTATTACTGATCAAAATTTATACAACTTGGATGCATCTGCAAAATACGATATTAACGACGACAATCAAATCTCGTTTCAATATCAGAACATGAATAAGCTTCCAAACAATAATTATAATTTATTTCAAAGCAGTTATTTGAAATACAATTGGTCGAATAATTTTCAGACTGAAAAAATTAATGCAATCAGTGTGAATGCCACAACCCAATGGGTCAACCTTTCGCTGCAGCTTAATTCGGTAAAAGATCATTTGTATTTTGCAGATGTTACCAATGCTTTGCAAAGAAAAGACAGTATGCAAATAGTAGCTCCGGCTCAATATGGTAAAGTAATTAATTATGCTTCGCTAAAGATAAGCAGAGAGTTTGTGTTGGGGAAATTTGCGTTGGACAATACTTTTTTGTTTCAAAAAGTAGATCAGCCTGACTTGATTTTGAATGTGCCTGATTTTGTGACCAGAAATGCCTTTTATTTTTCGGATACTTTATTCGAAAAAAGATTATTTCTTCAAACGGGTGTGGAGTTTAACTATTTCACAAATTATTATAGTGATAATTACAACACATTGGTTGGAGAGTTTTTTGTTCAGAATAAAACGAAAATTGGTAATTATGCCAATCTGGACTTTTTTGTAAATGCACGAATTCTTAGAACCCGTATTTATTTCAAGGCAGAGCATTTTAACTCGCTTTTTTCTAAAGACAATTATTTTTCGTCACCCAATTATCCCTATCGTGATTTCTTGATCCGATTCGGATTGGTTTGGAACTTCTTCAATTAATTTGACCTCAAAGAATTAAATTATAATAGCTGATATTTAAAAAATAAGCTAATTTTGTTTAATAAATTAAACTATATAGGAATGGTATAGTTTTGAAAAACAACTACCCAAAAAAAATATAAAATGGAATACTCAGAAAATATATTAGGCACAATTGGGAATACTCCATTGGTGAAACTCAATAAAGTTACTGCCGAAGTTGATGCCTTGGTTTTGGCCAAAGTAGAGACATTCAATCCAGGTAATTCGGTCAAAGATCGTATGGCTGTAAAAATGATTGAAGATGCCGAAGCCGATGGACGTTTGCAACCGGGAGGGACAATAATTGAAGGGACTTCTGGAAATACCGGAATGGGTTTGGCACTCGTAGCCATTATCAAAGGATACAAATTGATTTGTGTGATCTCGGATAAGCAATCCAAAGAAAAAATGGATATTCTTCGTGCCGTAGGTGCCAAAGTGGTCGTTTGCCCTACAGATGTGGAGCCGACAGATCCACGCTCGTATTATTCGGTTTCCAAAAGATTGGCTGAAGAAACTCCAAATTCCTGGTATGTAAACCAATACGATAATTTATCCAATTCATTGGCACATTACGAGCAAACAGGCCCTGAAATCTGGAAACAGACCGAAGGGAAAATCACCCATTTTGTAGTTGGAGTAGGTACAGGAGGAACAATTTCCGGTGTTGGAAAATTTTTGAAAGAGAAAAATCCAAACATTAAAATATGGGGAATTGACACCTATGGATCGGTTTTTAAGAAATACCACGAAACAGGTATTTTTGATGAAAATGAAATTTATTCATACATCACAGAAGGAATTGGAGAAGATATTTTGCCAAAAAATGTTGACTTTTCTCTAATCGACGGATTTACCAAAGTAACCGATAAAGATGCCGCAGTCTATACTCGAAAAATTGCACTCGAAGAAGGTATATTTGTTGGTAATTCGGCTGGAGCAGCAATAAAAGGACTGTTGCAGCTTAAGGAGCACTTTAAACCGGAAGATGTAGTTGTGGTGTTGTTTCACGATTCTGGAAGTCGTTATGTAGGCAAAATGTTTAATGACGACTGGATGCGCGAAAGAGGATTCCTGGAAGACGATGTTGCCAAAGCCGAAGATGTAATCAGGGACCATATCAATGAGCCTTTGATTGTGGTACGCACCGAAGAATTGGTTTCGCACGCCATTGATCGCATGCGTAAGTATAATATTTCGCAAATTCCCGTAGTCGATATTACTGGATTTGTGGGCTCTGTAGACGAAACCGATTTGTTCAGAAGTTACGTAGCCGACAAAAACGTAGCCGATAAACCCATTAAAGAAGTAATGGGAAAACCGTTTCCTATTGTAAAATTGAACGCCTCGATTGACGAAGTATCTAAATTATTTACCAAAGAAAATGATGCTGTTTTGGTAGAACTTGAAAATGGGAACCATCAAATTATCACTAAGTCTGATATTATCAGGTCGATGAAGTAATACTTTTTGGATTGCAGATTTTATATAAATGATAAAATCTGCAATTTATATTGCAATCTAAATTCTAATTTTCATGACCTTCACCGCTATAGATTTTGAAACCGCAACCGCTTATCATCCCTGTTCTGTTGGGATTGTTACCGTAGAAAACGGCATTATTGTAGATGAGTTTGTGACCTTAATCAAACCACCCAATAACGAATACAATCCCTTTACGATACAAGTGCATGGGATTTATCCCAGAGATACGGTAAATGCCAAAACATTCGTGCAGGTATTTCCTGAAATTCAAAAAAGACTTCAAAACAGGATAGTGGTTGCCCATAATGAAAGTTTCGATCGCAATGTTTTGGCTAAATCAATGGCGCTTTACGGCTTGAATTATGAGGATTTGAATATCGGTTCTCGTTGGGAATGTACCGTAAAAATATACAAAGCCAAAGGCTTGAAACCTACGAAACTGAGCGATTGCTGTCGCGAAATGAAAATTCAGCTCAATCATCACGAAGCTTTATCTGATGCCAGGGCCTGTGCCAAATTGTATATGTTGAGATAGTTTTGGCACCCTGTCATTGCGAGGAACGAAGCAATCTCGTTTAGAATTTTGTGATAATTTATATTTTGTAAGACAAGTTGTTGATTTATTTAGTACTTTAGTCTAAAAATCTAACAAAAATAAGAGTCTAACAAATTGGAATTATGAAAGAAGATTTTCTGCACTACCTCTGGAAATTTAAAAAATTTGACACTTTAAATATAAAAACTTCCAACATGGAGGAAATCACCATAACCAATGTTGGGCAGTATTTAGAAATGGCCGGACCTGATTTTTTTAATGCCCAAATCACCATTGGCAATCAAAAGTGGGCAGGAAACGTAGAAATGCATCTTAAATCCTCCGATTGGTATGTGCATCATCATGAGAAAGATGCTGGTTACGAGAATGTAATACTTCATGTAGTTTGGGAACATGATTCTGAAATTTACAGAAGCAACAATACCGAGATTCCAGTCTTGGAACTCAAAAATTATGTTGATGGAATTACAATTGCCAATTATAAAAAATTAATAAGTCCAAAGTCGTGGATTTTTTGCGAAAAACAATTAGCTGCAATTCCGCAATTTACATTAATCAATTGGCAGGAACGTTTGTTTTTTGAGCGTTTGGAAAGGAAATCAAAACCTATTTTTGAATTACTGGAGCAAACCAATAATGATTGGGAAGCAGTTTTATTCTGCCTGTTGGCAAAGAATTTTGGTTTGAATACCAATGGCGAAATATTTTTGAAAATTGCTCAGTCTATTCCTTTTTCCGTAATACGAAAAGAATCTTTTGAAGTCGAAAATCTGGAAGCTTTGTTGTTTGGTTCAGCGGGATTATTGGATTCCGAAAAAGAAGACAACTACTTCAAGGACTTAAAATTCAGATATTTTTATTTGCTTCATAAATATCAAATGGGGAAAAGTTGTATCGAACCCGTTCAGTTTTTTAAACACCGTCCTGATAATTTTCCAACTATCCGACTGTCGCAGTTGGCTAATTTGTATCATAAACAGCATAATTTGTTTTCGAAAGCAGTTACTTTAAATTTGCTAGAATCTATTTATGAAGTATTTCAGGTTTCGGCAGCGCCTTATTGGCTGACGCATTATCAATTTGACAAGGAAAGCTCAAAGAAAAAGAAAACGGTATCAAAATCATTTGTTGATTTGATTGTTTTAAATACGATTATTCCGCTACAATTTGCTTATGCAAAAAGTCAGGGAAAAGAAATATCTGAGGACTTAATAATGATTTTGAATGAGATACATCCAGAGAAGAATTCAATTATTGATAAGTTTAATTCATTTGGAATAAAAGCCAAAAATGCATTTGAAAGTCAATCTTTATTGCAACTCAAAAATGAATATTGCAATAAAAGCCGTTGCTTAGAATGTGCAATCGGAATGGAATTGTTGAAAAAATGTTGACCTCTTAATTTGATTATTTGTTAAACCTAAAATTTCGTAATTTTGCTCATAACTCATAACTCATAACTCATAACTCAAAAAAAAATGCGAGCAGTAATTAGATTAAAGTTTTTTTTAGAAAAATACGGTTTTCATGTGTCTTCGCGATTAGCCGATAAATTGGGAATGCGTGTGACGAGTGTGCGACTTTTTTTTATTTACATTTCGTTTGTTACAGCAGGATTAGGGTTTGGAGTGTACCTTACATTGGCTTTCTGGATTCGGCTTAAAGATTTGATACGGGCCAAAAGAACTTCAGTTTTTGATTTGTAGAAAAAGTAAAATAAAAAAAGGGATTTTAAAGTGGTTAAACTTTAAAATCCCTTTTTTTGGTTTAAATTAAATTTATTCTTTTGTGTTGTTCAAGACACTGTTTTTCTTTCCGTAAGCAAAATAGAAAACGACTCCTATTGCCATCCAAGCAAATAGTCTTAACCAGTTAGTCCAGCCTAAACCGTACATCATAGCGACACAAACTATAACCCCTAATATTGGAACGAATGGAACAAATGGTGTTTTGAATTCTCTTACCATATTTGGTTCTTTTTTTCTTAAAATAATAACCGAAATACATACAAGTGAAAAAGCAAATAAAGTTCCTATACTTGTCATATCGCCAACAATGTCACCAGGAACAAAAGCAGCAAAGGCCCCTACAATTATTAAAATGGCAAGATTGGCTTTGTATGGTGTTTTGTATTTAGGATGTAAATCACTAAAAGCTTTTGGTAATAAACCGTCTTTACCCATTGCATAGAAAACTCTAGATTGTCCTAACAACATTACTAAAATTACTGACGAGAAACCTGCTAAAATGGCAATAGTTACAAACTGTGCTAGCCAGTTGTAGCTTTCTCCCATAGCAGCTATGATTGCATTGGCAACTGACGCTTCTTTACCATCGGTTCTGAAAAATTCTACTGGTTCAAGACCTGTCAATACATGACCAAAAAGTATGTATAAAACGGTACAAACAGCCAATGATCCTAAAATACCAATTGGCATATTCTTTTTAGGATTTATTGTTTCTTGAGCAGCTGTACTTACTGCATCAAATCCAATAAAAGCAAAGAAAACAGTTCCGGCAGCTCCTAAAATCCCTAAAATCCCCCCGTAATGATGGTCAACTCCATGTTCATCTGTGAAAATTGAAGGTGCTGGAATATAAGGTACGTGATTTGCAGGATTTATAAAATTCCATCCAAATACAATAATTAATATAACAATAGTAACTTTTACAATTACAATTATTCCATTTATAAAGGCTGATTCTTGAATTCCTTTTATTAATATAAGACTAATTGCAACGACTATAAACAATGCTGGAAGATTGATTATTCCGTGTACACCTTCTGCAGAAGTTTGAAAGGGTGAATGTGAATATTCAAAGGGTATGGGGCTCATGTGGAGGACATTAATCAATAAGTTGTTTAAGTATTCACTCCATGCAATTCCTACTGTTGCAGCACCTACTGCGTATTCGAGTATTAAATCCCAACCAATAATCCAAGCAAGAAACTCACCCATTGTTGCATAAGTATAAGTATATGCACTACCGGAAATAGGAATAGAAGATGAGAGTTCAGCGTAACATAGCCCAGCTAAAGCGCAACCGATGGCGGCTACTATAAAAGCTAAAGTTACCGACGGACCAGCATTTTGTGCGGCCGCTGTTGCTGTTCTTACAAACAATCCAGCTCCAATAATAGCTCCAATTCCTAATGCAATTAAGGACCAAGCGGTTAACGTTCTTTTTAATCCTTTTTCAGAATCAGCAGCTTCTGCTAATAGTTGAGCTAATGGTTTTCTTTTCCAAATAGACATGGTTTTATGGTTTAGTGTTATTAAGCGCCAAATGTATAGTTTTTTATAAAAAATAAAAAACTATAATTTAAATTAACTAACAAAATATTAAAAGTTGTGATTTTTTGTTTTGCCAAAATTTGGTATTTCTTATTTTACAATATTGAAATTTGATTTCTATACTAATATTTTTCTTATAGAAATAAACGAGCTATACTATTTTTTTATATTTTTAGATTTCCATTCTAATAAACAATTAAAACAGTTTAAAGCATGACTTTTAATACAATTAAGCATTTATTCAAATTTTCTAAAAGCCAACAAACGGGAATTGCTATTTTATTTGGCATAATAATTATTTTGCAATTCGTTTGTTTTTTTGTTGATTTCAATTCATTATCAAAAGAAAATCCAGAAAAGCAAAAATGGCTTTCTTTACAATCTGAAATCGATGCTGCAAAATTAGAGAACCGTAATTATGTTGCCAAGTTATACCCGTTCAATCCCAATTTTATTTCAGATTACAAAGGATATAAACTCGGCATGTCTGTTCAGGAAATTGATCGGCTCTTTGCGTTCAGGAAGCAAAACAAATACGTCAATTCAGCAGAAGAATTTCAAAAAGTTACAAAAGTATCGGATTCGTTGCTGAATACCATTGCGCCGTTTTTTAAATTCCCGGATTGGGTGAGCCATAAAAAGGAAAACGGGACTTACAAAGATTTTCCTGATAGGGCTTTTGCCAAAAAAGAAAAAATCATTGCAATCGACATTAATGGCGCTACCAAAGAAGATTTAATTAAAATTTATGGAATAGGGGAAGCCATTTCAATTCGTATTCTTAATCAAAGAGAAAAATTAGGTGGATTTGTCTCGATCGAGCAACTCAATGATGTTTGGGGATTGACTCCTGAAGTAATTTCAAATTTAAATACTCATTTTACAATAGCAAAATTACCCAATTTGCATAAAATTGACATCAATAATGCGTCGTTAAAGGAGCTTTCTCAGTTTTTTTATTTTAAATATGAATTGGCAAAACAAATCGTAAAATACAGAAGCATGAACGGGAATATTAAGAATATTGAGGATTTGATAAAAATTAACGGCTTTCCTGTTGAAAAAGCAAATTTTATTGCCTTATATTTGGACTTTTAATACAAAATAGATTTACGATGAATTTTGATTACAACGAGACGCAGTCTTTGATAGCGCAATCTATAAGAGATTTTGCGGAAAAAAATATAAGACCTTATATAATGGAATGGGACGAGGCACAGATTTTCCCTATTTCATTATTCAAAAAATTAGGAGAAATGGGATTCATGGGCGTTTTGGTGCCCGAGGAATTAGGAGGTTCTGGATTAGGTTATCACGAATACATAACGATAGTTGAGGAAATTTCTAAAGTTGACCCTTCTATTGGATTGTCTGTTGCGGCACATAATTCGTTATGTACCAATCATATTTTGACTTTTGGAAACGAAGAGCAAAAGAAAAAATGGATTCCGAAATTGGCAACTGCCAAGCATATAGGTGCTTGGGGTTTGACAGAACATAACACGGGCTCTGATGCTGGTGGAATGAATACAACGGCTGTGCGCGATGGTGATTTTTGGATAATTAATGGAGCAAAAAATTTTATTACCCATGCCATTTCTGGTGATATTGCTGTAGTCATTGTTCGAACTGGCGAAAAAGGAGATTCAAAAGGGATGACTGCATTTGTGTTTGAGAAAGGCATGCCAGGATTTACATCAGGGAAAAAAGAAAATAAATTAGGAATGCGCGCCAGCGAAACGGCAGAATTGATTTTTGATAATTGTCGCATTCCTGATGCCAATAGATTGGGAGAAGTAGGGCAAGGATTTATTCAGGCCATGAAAATTTTGGATGGAGGACGAATTTCCATTGGAGCATTGTCTTTGGGAATTGCAAAAGGGGCCTACGAAGCTGCTTTGAAATATTCTAAAGAAAGACATCAGTTTGGTCAGCCTATTTCAGAGTTTCAAGGAGTCTCTTTCAAATTGGCCGATATGGCCACCGAGATTGAAGCTTCTGAATTGTTATTGCATAAAGCCGCTTTTCTTAAACAACAGCACAGGCCAGTAACAGTATCGGGTGCTATGGCAAAAATGTACTCTTCAGAAGTTTGTGTAAAAGTAGCCAATGATGCTGTGCAAATACATGGAGGTTATGGTTATACCAAAGATTATCCTGTAGAAAAATTCTATAGAGATTCAAAATTATGCACTATAGGCGAAGGAACTACCGAAATTCAAAAAGTGGTAATTTCGAGAAATATTTTGAAAGATTAATTAAAAATTGAGAATAGATAAAAGAGTCACGAAGCAAGAAATTGTGACTTGACTTTTTTATTTTAAAATAATTTATAATTCATAACTAATAATTCATAATTAATTTTTACTTTTGCGCACTTAACGAAAGGGGGTGATAAAATTATGTTAATTATACCAATTAAAGACGGAGAAAATATCGATAGAGCACTTAAGCGCTATAAAAGAAAGTTTGACAAAACTGGAACTGTAAGACAACTAAGAGCACGTACTGCTTTTATAAAGCCATCAGTTATCAATAGAATGAAAATTCAAAAAGCAGCTTACATCCAAAACATGAAAGATGGTTTAGAGAATATCTAGTCAAATTCGATTGAAAATAAAATACCGTTAGTCATTAAAGTTTCTTAACTTTGATGCTAACGGTTTTTTTTATGGCTACAAATAAAGATGCATTTAAAGATTATTTGCAATTAGAAAAAAAATATTCTTCTCATACCATAAATGCTTATTTAAATGATATCACTTATTTTGAATCATTTAATAAGGATAACTTCGGGCAAGATACAATCGAACAGGTAAATTACAACCAGATTAGAAGTTGGGTTGTTTCGCTTGTAGACGATGGGGTTTCAAATACTACCATAAATAGAAAAGTGGCTTCTCTTAAGGCTTTTTATAAATTTCTATTAAAAACAAAGCAAATTGAACTGAATCCATTATTAAAGCATAAAGCTTTGAAAACGCCCAAGATATTGCAAATTCCTTTTTCGGAAAAAGAATTGAATGCAGTTTTAGATATCACTTTCGAGACAAATGGATTTGAGGAAATAAGGAATAAACTCATTATAGATTTGTTTTATACAACCGGAATGCGACGAACAGAATTGATTCATTTAAAATTGATGAATATTAATTTTTCGAATCAAACTTTAAAAGTATTGGGAAAAAGAAACAAAGAGCGCATACTGCCAATTCTGCCAGTTATAATAGAGCAATTATTGCTGTATAAAAAAGAAAGATCATCTTTAGAAAATATAATGGACGACGAATATTTGTTCCTCACAAAAAAAGGATTAAAATTGAATGATTCTTTTGTGTATCGTTTAATAAATTCATACTTTAGTAGTGTCTCCGAGAAAGTAAAAAAAAGTCCTCATATATTAAGACATACATTTGCGACCCATCTATTAAACAACGGAGCCGACTTAAATTCAGTTAAAGAGTTATTAGGACATTCCAGTTTGGCTTCAACTCAGATTTATACTCATAGTAGTTTGTCAGAACTTAAAAAAGTGTATCAAGAGTCACATCCTCGGAATAAAAAATAATTCAAAAATGTTTAACCATTAAAATAGATTGATTATGAAGGTAAATGTTCATGCGGTTAACTTTACTGTTGACAAAAAGCTAGTAGATTTTGTTCAGGATAGAATGGATAAATTAGAAAAGTATTATGACAAAGTCGTGTCATCTGATGTTTTTTTGAAAGTTGAAAAGACAAGTGACAAAGAAAATAAAATAGTTGAGATGAAGATTAATGTTCCAGGGGATGATTTTTTGGTAAAAAAACAATGCAAAACCTTTGAAGAAGCAACGGAACAAGCTGCAGAATCAATAGAAAGGTTACTGGTAAAACGTAAAGAAAAGTTAAGAACACATATTTAATTAAAATTTTTTCAATAAAATGTTTTGATTAAAAGATAAAATCTCTACATTTGCAGTCCGTTAGAAATAGCGGACTTTTTTTTTGAAATTGCCAGCGTAGCTCAGTTGGCTAGAGCAGCTGATTTGTAATCAGCAGGTCGTGGGTTCGAGTCCCTCCGCCGGCTCAAAAGACTGGAGATTTTATATTTTCTGGATTGTAAATAAAAAAGTATTGATTTGTGGTTTAGGGTACTGTTTTTAGGTTTTAATCTAAGATTGTAAGTCTTAATCATAAATTGTCTGGGGAGATACTCAAGCGGCCAACGAGGGCAGACTGTAAATCTGCTGTGTGAACTTCGCAGGTTCGAATCCTGCTCTCCCCACTAGCCAGATGGCAGATTTTAGTTGGCAGATTTTTAAGCTAGGTTCTAGTATCTGAATTGTCCAATCTGTAATCTAAAAAACTGCCGACTTAGCTCAGAGGTAGAGTGCTTCCTTGGTAAGGAAGAGGTCACGGGTTCAATTCCCGTAGTTGGCTCAAGTAAGTAGGAAATTGAAATAAATATATAAACTAGATTAAAAATTAAGTAAAATGGCAAAAGAAACCTTTAACCGTTCGAAACCACACTTAAATATTGGTACGATCGGACACGTAGATCACGGTAAAACTACTTTAACAGCAGCAATCACAAAAGTGTTATCTGATGCTGGTTACTGTCAAGCAAAATCATTTGATCAAATTGATAATGCTCCAGAAGAAAAAGAAAGAGGTATTACAATTAATACTTCACACGTTGAGTATGAAACTGCAAACCGTCACTACGCACACGTTGACTGTCCTGGTCACGCGGATTACGTAAAAAACATGGTTACTGGTGCTGCTCAAATGGACGGTGCTATCCTTGTTGTAGCTGCAACTGATGGACCAATGCCACAAACACGTGAGCACATCCTTTTAGGTCGCCAAGTAGGTATTCCTAGAATGGTAGTATTCATGAACAAAGTGGATATGGTTGATGATGAGGAATTATTGGAACTTGTTGAAATGGAAATTAGAGACTTATTGTCTTTCTATGAATATGATGGAGATAATTGTCCAGTTGTTCAAGGGTCTGCTCTTGGAGGATTGAATAATGATCCAGCTTGGGTACCAAAAATCATTGAATTAATGGAAGCTGTAGATTCTTGGATCGAAGAGCCAGTACGTGATACTGAAAAACCATTCTTGATGCCAGTTGAAGATGTATTTACAATTACAGGTCGTGGAACTGTTGCTACAGGTCGTATCGAAACTGGTATTGCTAATACAGGAGATGCTGTTGAAATCATTGGTATGGGAGCTGAAAAATTAACTTCTACTATTACTGGAGTTGAGATGTTCCGTAAAATCCTTGATAGAGGTGAAGCAGGAGATAACGTAGGTTTATTGTTAAGAGGTATTGATAAAGAATCTATCAAAAGAGGAATGGTTATCATTAAGCCAGGATCAGTAAAACCACACGCTACTTTCAAAGCTGAGGTTTATATCTTGAAAAAAGAAGAAGGTGGACGTCATACTCCATTCCATAATAACTACCGTCCACAGTTCTACGTACGTACAACTGACGTAACAGGAGTTATTACTTTACCAGAAGGAGTAGAGATGGTAATGCCAGGAGACAACTTAACTATCAATGTTACTTTGTTAAGCCCAATCGCAATGAGCGTAGGTTTACGTTTTGCTATCCGTGAAGGTGGTAGAACTGTAGGTGCAGGTCAGGTAACTGAAATTGTAGCTTAATACTATTATAAAATCTAAGCCAGTGTCGTTTTTTGCGACACTGGTTTTTATTAACTACGGGCGTAGTTCAAGGGTAGAATAGCGGTCTCCAAAACCGTTGATGGGGGTTCGAATCCCTCCGCCCGTGCAAAATAAACTAATCACTATGACAAAAGTTGTTAATTACATATCAGAATCATTTGAAGAATTAAAATCAAATGTAACTTGGCCAGCTTGGGCTGAAGTACAACGTCTTACGATTGTTGTTGCTGTTTTTTCAGTGGTATTCGCTTTGGCAACATGGGGTGTAGATGAACTTTTTGCAAAAACATTAGCTGTGTTTTTTAACTGGATAAAAGCATAATTTTTTGTAATGGCAGAGAATAATATAAAAAAGTGGTATGTAGTTCGTGCAGTAAGCGGACAAGAAAATAAAGTGAAAGCTTATATCGAAACAGAAATTGCGCGTCTTGGAATGGGTGATTATGTTTCGCAAGTTCTTGTGCCTACTGAAAAAGTAGTTACTGTAAAAGATGGTAAAAAACTATCCAAGGACAAAGTATACTTTCCGGGTTATGTTATGATTGAAGCTAATCTTATTGGTGAAATTCCACATATTATTAAGTCTATAACCAGTGTTATCGGTTTTCTTGGAGAAACAAAAGGTGGAGAGCCTGTTCCTTTAAGAATATCTGAAGTAAATAGAATGTTAGGTAAAGTAGATGAGTTGGCTGTAAATACAGATACTCGTTCTATTCCTTTCAACTTGGGTGAAACAATAAAAGTGATCGATGGTCCTTTTAATGGTTTTAACGGTACGGTTGAAAAAATTAATGAAGAAAAGCGTAAACTCGAAGTAATGGTGAAAATTTTCGGAAGAAAAACACCGTTGGAATTGAGTTTTATGCAAGTTGAAAAAGTATAATTTTTGTTACATCTATAATAACCACTTCAATCGCTTCCAATGATTGTCGTGTTAAATTTTTTAAAAAATGGCTAAAGAAATTAGTAAGGTAGTTAAACTACAAGTTAAGGGAGGTGCTGCGAATCCGTCGCCACCGGTTGGACCTGCTTTAGGAGCTGCTGGGGTAAACATCATGGAGTTTTGTAAGCAATTTAATGCTAGAACTCAAGATAAACCCGGCAAAATATGCCCAGTACAAATTACTGTGTATAAAGACAAATCATTTGATTTTGTTGTAAAAACTCCTCCAGCGGCTGTCCAGTTATTGGAAGCTGCAAAGCTAAAGTCTGGATCAGGTGAACCAAATCGTAAAAAAGTAGCTAGCGTTACTTGGGATGTTATCAAAGCAATTGCTGAAGATAAAATGGTAGATTTAAATGCATTCACAATCGAATCTGCTATGAGCATGATTGCTGGAACAGCTAGATCTATGGGTATAACTGTATCAGGAGATTCTCCTTTTTAATTAAGAGAAAAACATGGCAAAATTGACAAAAAAGCAAAAAGAGGCTGCTTCAAAAATTGAAAAGAACAAACTATACTCTTTAAAAGATGCTGCGGCATTAATTAAAGTAATAGCTTCTGCAAAATTTGATGAGTCTGTTGATATCGCAGTTAGATTGGGTGTTGATCCAAGAAAAGCGAATCAAATGGTTAGAGGTGTTGTAACATTACCTCATGGTACAGGTAAAGACGTTAAAGTATTGGCATTGGTTACTCCAGATAAAGAAGCGGAAGCTTTGGCAGCTGGTGCAGACTATGTAGGTCTTGACGATTATTTGCAAAAGATAAAAGACGGTTGGACAGATGTTGATGTAATCATCACTATGCCTGCTGTAATGGGTAAATTAGGTCCATTAGGTCGTATTTTAGGACCTAGAGGTTTGATGCCAAACCCTAAAACAGGTACTGTAACTATGGATGTTGCAAAAGCTGTTCAAGAAGTGAAAGCTGGTAAAATCGATTTCAAAGTTGATAAAACTGGTATTGTACATGCAGGAATTGGTAAAGTTTCTTTTGGAGCTGAGCAAATTTATGACAATGCACACGAAATTATTCAAACATTAATCAAACTTAAACCAACTGCTGCTAAAGGGACCTATATTAAAGGTATTCACCTTACAAGCACTATGAGTCCTGCAATTGCATTGGACCCTAAAGCAGTATAATTGGTAGTTAATAATTTTTAGTATGACTAGAGAAGAAAAATCAATCGCGATTGAAGATTTAACTGCACAGTTAGCTGGTACAAACATTATTTATGTATCTGATATTTCTGGATTAAACGCAGAAACAACTTCAAACTTGAGAAGAGCTTGTTTTAAAGCAGGTATTAAATTAGAGGTAGTAAAAAACACTTTGCTTGCAAAAGCAATGGAAGCTTCTGCTAATGATTATGGTGATTTACCATCAGTATTGACTGGTAACAGTGCTATATTTATTTCAGATGTTGCAAATGCTCCTGGAAAAATCATTAAAGATTTTAGAAAAAAATCGGATAAACCTGTATTAAAAGGGGCTTTCATTAATTCTGAAATTTATATTGGTGATGATCAATTAGATGCATTAGCAACTATTAAATCTAAAGAAGAGCTTATTGGTGAAATCATTGGATTATTACAATCACCAGCTCAAAGAGTTATTTCTGCTTTACAAAACCAATTCGCTAATAGCGAAGAGGCTGAAGCATAATGCTCAAAACAAGGTTTTCCTTGTTGCTTAAATTAGCGCACAATAAATAAATTATATTTTACAAATCATTTTAAAACGATAGAAAAAATGGCAGATTTGAAACAATTCGCAGAACAATTAGTTAATTTAACTGTAAAAGAAGTTAACGAATTAGCAACAATATTAAAAGATGAGTACGGAATCGAACCAGCTGCTGCTGCAGTTGTGGTTTCAGGTGGTGGAGAAGCTGCTGTTGAAGAAGCTCAAACAGAATTTACAGTTGTATTGAAAGAAGCTGGCGCTTCTAAATTGGCAGTTGTAAAATTAGTTAAAGAACTTACAGGTTTAGGTTTGAAAGAAGCTAAAGATGTAGTTGATAGTGCTCCTAGCAACGTTAAAGAAGGTGTAACTAAAGAAGAAGCTGAAGGGCTTAAAAAATCTTTAGAAGAAGCTGGAGCTGTTGTTGAGCTTAAATAAGTTTAACTAGTTTTTGAAACAGGTTTAGGTCTTTGAGAGTCTTCTCAAGGCCTAAACCATTTTTCGTATAATAAAATTATATCAAGTTTTATTATAAAATAGTTTAAAATACGAAAAGGTTTTTTTAATCAATACGAAGAAAAAAAATAATACAAGATTTATTTTATATTATTTTTAAAGAGGTATTGATTGTAAAAAGAAAGTATAGATTGTTTTATAAATTACTGTGTTTTACACACAAAACTACTTTTTTTTAATCAAAATTTTGTCCATTGATGATAACAAATCAGACTGAAAGATTGAATTTTGCCTCTACAAAAAATATTCCTGATTATCCAGATTTTCTAGATGTTCAGGTAAAATCGTTTAAAGATTTTTTTCAATTAGAAACTAAATCAGACGAAAGAGGCGACGAAGGGTTATACAACACCTTCATGGAAAACTTTCCAATTACAGACACAAGAAATAACTTTGTTTTGGAATTCCTTGATTACTTTGTTGATCCACCACGTTACACCATTCAAGAATGTATAGAAAGAGGTCTTACTTATAGCGTGCCTTTAAAAGCAAGGTTGAAGCTATATTGTACCGATCCTGAACACGAAGATTTTGAAACTATTGTGCAAGATGTTTATCTTGGAACAATACCTTATATGACACCAAGTGGTACTTTTGTTATCAATGGAGCAGAGCGAGTTGTGGTTTCACAATTGCACCGTTCTCCTGGTGTTTTCTTTGGACAGTCATTCCATGCAAATGGAACAAAATTATATTCTGCGAGAGTTATTCCTTTTAAAGGATCTTGGATAGAATTTTCTACAGATATCAATAGCGTAATGTATGCGTATATCGATAGAAAGAAAAAATTACCTGTTACTACTTTATTCCGCGCAATTGGGTTCGAAAGAGACAAGGATATCCTTGAGATTTTTGACCTTGCTGAAGAAATTAAAGTTTCTAAAACAGGACTTAAAAAATATATTGGTAGAAAATTAGCTGCTCGTGTTTTGAACACTTGGCATGAAGATTTCGTTGATGAAGATACTGGCGAAGTTGTTTCTATTGAACGTAACGAAATAATCCTTGATAGAGATACTATTATCGACAAAGATAATGTAGAAGAAATCATTGATTCAAATGTTAAATCTATTTTGTTGCATAAAGAAGATAATAATCTTGTAGATTATTCTATCATTCACAATACATTACAAAAAGATCCAACAAACTCTGAAAAAGAAGCTGTTGAGCATATCTACAGACAATTGCGTAACGCAGAACCGCCTGATGAAGAGACTGCTCGTGGTATTATAGATAAATTATTCTTTTCTGACCAACGTTACAACTTAGGTGAAGTAGGTCGTTATAGAATAAACAAAAAACTAGGTCTTGATACTCCAATGGAAAAGCAAGTGCTTACCAAAGAAGATATCATCACTATAGTGAAGTATTTAATTGAATTGATAAACGCTAAGGCGGATATTGATGATATTGACCACTTATCAAACCGTCGTGTTAGAACAGTTGGAGAACAATTGTCTCAACAATTCGGTGTTGGTTTAGCACGTATGGCTAGAACCATTAGAGAGCGTATGAACGTTAGAGATAACGAGGTGTTTACACCAATAGATTTGATTAATGCTAAAACATTATCATCTGTTATCAACTCTTTCTTTGGAACAAACCAGTTATCTCAATTTATGGATCAAACGAATCCATTGGCTGAGATTACACACAAAAGAAGATTATCTGCACTTGGACCAGGTGGACTTTCGAGAGAAAGAGCTGGATTTGAGGTTCGTGATGTTCACTATACGCACTACGGACGTTTATGTCCAATTGAAACTCCAGAGGGACCAAACATTGGTTTGATTTCTTCTCTTGGTGTTTATGCTAAAGTAAACGGAATGGGTTTCATTGAAACACCTTATCGTAAAGTAACTAATGGAGTTGTTGATTTAGATGCAACACCAATTTATTTAAGCGCGGAAGAAGAAGAAGGAATGTTGATTGCCCAAGCAAACATTAAAATGGATGCTACTGGTAAAATTACTGCCGAAAACGTAATTGCACGTCAAGAAGGTGATTTCCCGGTAATTGACCCTTCTCAAGTACATTATACAGACGTTGCTCCTAACCAAATTGCTTCGATTTCTGCTTCATTAATTCCTTTCTTGGAACATGATGATGCGAATAGAGCCTTGATGGGATCTAACATGATGCGTCAGGCCGTACCATTAATTCGTCCTGAAGCACCGATTGTTGGAACTGGTTTAGAGCGTCAAGTAGCTTCGGATTCTAGAGTTTTGATAAACGCTGAAGGTGATGGGGTTATTGAATATGTAGATGCAAATATCATTACTATCAAATACGACCGTTCTGAAGAAGAAAGAATGGTAAGTTTTGAAACTGATGAGAAAACATACAATCTAATTAAATTTAGAAAAACCAATCAAGGTACAAGTATCAATTTGAAACCTATCGTAAGAAAAGGGGACAGAGTGGTTCTTGGTCAAGTATTATCCGAAGGATATGCTACTCAAAATGGTGAATTAGCTTTGGGTCGTAACCTAAAAGTGGCATTTATGCCATGGAAAGGATATAACTTTGAGGATGCGATTGTGATTTCTGAAAAAGTAGTTCGTGACGATATTTTTACCTCTATTCACGTTGATGATTATTCATTGGAAGTTAGAGATACTAAGTTAGGTAACGAAGAATTAACGAATGATATTCCAAACGTTTCTGAAGAAGCTACTAAAGATTTAGATGAAAATGGTATGATTAGAATTGGAGCCGAGGTTAAACCTGGTGACATTCTTATCGGTAAAATTACTCCAAAAGGAGAATCAGATCCTACTCCGGAAGAGAAATTGCTTCGCGCAATCTTTGGGGACAAAGCAGGTGATGTAAAAGATGCTTCATTAAAAGCATCTCCTTCTTTACATGGTGTGGTTTTAGATAAAAAATTATTCGCAAGAGCCGTAAAAGACAAACGTAAACGTACTCAAGATAAAGATGCTTTAGGAGCACTTGAAATGGAGTTTGAAGTTAAGTTTGTTGAGCTTAAAGATAAATTGATTGAGAAACTTTTTACTATTGTAAACGGAAAAACTTCTCAAGGTGTAATGAATGATTTGGGTGAAGAAGTTTTACCAAAAGGTAAAAAATATACTCAAAAAATGCTTTATGCAGTGGAAGATTTTGCTCACTTAAGTAAAGGTCAATGGGTTGCAGATGATGTGACTAATAAAATGGTTAATGATTTAATTCATAACTATAAAATTAAATTGAACGATTTACAAGGGGCGTTACGTAGAGAGAAATTCACAATTACTGTTGGAGATGAATTGCCAGCAGGAATTTTGAAATTGGCTAAAGTGTATATCGCTAAAAAACGTAAACTGAAAGTTGGGGATAAAATGGCAGGACGTCACGGTAACAAAGGTATTGTTGCTCGTATTGTTCGTCATGAAGATATGCCTTTCTTGGAGGACGGAACACCGGTTGATATTGTGTTGAACCCACTTGGGGTACCTTCACGTATGAACATTGGTCAAATTTATGAAACTGTTCTTGGTTGGGCTGGACAAAACTTGGGTAGAAAATTTGCTACGCCAATTTTTGATGGAGCGACTTTAGACCAAATCAATGAATTGACCGACGAAGCTGGAGTACCACGTTTTGGACATACACATCTTTATGATGGTGGTACTGGAGAGCGTTTCCATCAAGCAGCAACCGTAGGTGTGATCTATATGTTAAAATTAGGACACATGGTTGATGATAAGATGCACGCACGTTCTATCGGACCATACTCATTAATTACGCAACAACCTTTAGGAGGTAAAGCGCAATTTGGAGGACAACGTTTTGGAGAGATGGAGGTTTGGGCACTTGAAGCTTATGGAGCATCAAGTACACTTAGAGAAATCTTGACTGTGAAGTCTGATGATGTTATTGGTAGAGCAAAAACTTACGAAGCAATCGTTAAGGGTGAATCGATGCCAGAGCCAGGATTACCTGAATCATTCAATGTATTAATGCATGAATTGAAAGGTCTTGGACTTGACATTCGTTTAGAAGAATAAAAAAGGGTTACAGTATTCAGTTTTCAGGTCGCAATACCTGAAAACTGATTACTCATTTATAAGAGTTTTTAGGATTTAGACCCGTAAACCGTTCCGATTTTTTATAATAACTTAAATAGTTTTATAATTAGCACTTCAAAAATTTAGTTGAAGTTTAGAGAAGTAATCCGAGGTAATGTGTAGAGAAGTAGCGCCGCTATGACTCCATAAAATCAATTTTTAATTGCAAATAAATCAATAGTAAAAACTATGATGAATAATAGAAATAATAAAGATAAGAATCCTGTAAAAAGGTTTAATAAAATTTCGATAGGTCTTGCTTCTCCAGAATCAATCTTGAAAGAGTCTAGAGGTGAAGTATTAAAACCTGAAACCATCAATTACAGAACTCATAAACCAGAGCGTGATGGTCTTTTCTGCGAACGTATTTTCGGACCAGTTAAAGATTTTGAATGTGCTTGTGGTAAATATAAAAGAATACGTTACAAAGGGATCATTTGTGACCGTTGTGGTGTAGAAGTTACTGAGAAAAAAGTACGTAGAGACAGAGTAGGTCACATCAATCTTGTTGTGCCAATTGCCCATATCTGGTATTTCCGTTCTCTTCCAAACAAAATTGGTTATATCCTGGGTCTTCCATCTAAGAAATTAGATATGATTATCTACTACGAAAGATACGTAGTAATCCAAGCCGGTATCGCTAAAAATGCAGAAGGTGAATCAGTTCAAAGATTAGATTTCTTGACAGAAGAAGAATATTTGAATATTTTAGATACTCTTCCTGCAGACAATCAATATCTTGATGATTTTGATCCTAATAAATTTGTTGCTAAAATGGGAGCAGAGTGTATTATGGATTTATTGGCTCGTATTAATCTTGACGAATTGTCATATGATTTGAGACACAAAGCAAATAACGAAACATCAAAACAACGTAAAACTGAAGCTTTAAAAAGATTACAAGTTGTTGAGTCTTTCCGTGAGTCTAACTTGAACAGAGAAAATCGTCCTGAGTGGATGATCATGAAAGTGGTTCCTGTTATTCCGCCAGAATTACGTCCTCTTGTGCCTCTTGATGGTGGTCGTTTTGCAACTTCAGATTTGAATGATTTATACCGTCGTGTAATCATCCGTAATAACCGTTTGAAAAGATTAATCGAGATTAAAGCTCCAGAAGTAATCCTTCGTAACGAGAAACGTATGTTGCAAGAATCTGTAGATTCACTTTTCGATAATACACGTAAAGCGTCTGCAGTAAAAACTGAATCAAACAGACCATTAAAATCATTATCTGATTCCCTTAAAGGTAAGCAAGGACGTTTCCGTCAAAATTTACTTGGAAAACGTGTGGATTATTCTGCTCGTTCGGTAATTGTTGTTGGACCTGAATTGAAATTGTTCGAATGCGGTATCCCAAAAGATATGGCAGCCGAATTATACAAACCTTTTGTTATCCGTAAATTGATAGAAAGAGGAATTGTAAAAACTGTAAAATCAGCTAAGAAAATTATAGATAAGAAAGAGCCTGTAGTTTGGGATATCCTTGAAAATGTTATCAAAGGTCATCCAATATTACTGAATCGTGCTCCTACTTTGCACAGATTAGGTATCCAAGCATTCCAACCAAAATTAATTGAAGGAAAAGCAATCCAATTGCACCCTTTAGTTTGTACTGCATTTAATGCGGATTTTGATGGGGATCAAATGGCTGTTCACTTACCGTTAGGACCAGAAGCTATTTTGGAGGCGCAATTGTTAATGTTGGCTTCTCACAATATCTTGAACCCTGCGAATGGTGCGCCAATCACGGTACCTTCTCAAGACATGGTACTTGGTCTTTACTACATGACCAAAGAGCGTTTGTCAACTCCAGAAAAAGCTATTTTAGGTGAAGGAATCACTTTCTATTCTGCTGAAGAAGTAAATATTGCTTTGAATGAAGGAAGATTAGAATTGAATGCTAGAGTGAAAATTAGAGCAAAAGATTTTAATGAAGCAGGTGAATTAGTGTACCAAATCATTCAAACAACTGCTGGTCGTGTATTATTTAATGAAGTAGTGCCGGAAGCAGCTGGATATATCAATGATGTATTGACTAAGAAAAACCTTAGAGACATTATTGGACACGTTCTTAATGTGACCAATGTGCCTACTACAGCGGCGTTCTTGGACAATATGAAAGATATGGGTTATAAATTTGCCTTCAAAGGTGGTTTGTCATTCTCTCTTGGGGATATTAGAATTCCAGAACAAAAACCAAAATTAATCGCTGATGCCAGAGAACAAGTTGAAGGTATCTCAGTGAATTATAATATGGGTCTTATTACCAATAACGAACGTTACAACCAAGTTATTGATGTTTGGACATCAGCGAATGCTCAGCTTACGGAATTGGCAATGAAAAACATTAGAGAAGACCAACAAGGTTTCAACTCAGTGTATATGATGCTTGATTCTGGAGCAAGGGGTTCCAAAGAACAAATTCGTCAGTTAACTGGTATGCGTGGTTTGATGGCTAAGCCTAAAAAATCGACTGCTGGTGGTGGTGAAATTATTGAAAACCCTATTCTTTCTAACTTTAAGGAAGGTCTTTCTATCCTTGAGTATTTCATTTCTACTCACGGTGCTCGTAAAGGTCTTGCAGATACCGCTTTGAAAACGGCAGATGCTGGATACCTTACAAGAAGATTACATGACGTTTCTCAAGATGTTATTGTTAATGTTGAAGATTGTGGTACTCTTAGAGGTATTGAAGTTTCGGCATTGAAGAAAAACGAAGAAATTGTTGAATCATTAGGAGAGAGAATCTTAGGACGTGTTGCATTGCAAGATGTAATTAACCCATTAACAAGTGAAATTTTAGTTCATGCTGGTGAGCAAATCACTGAAGCATTGGTAAAAGGTATTGAAGCTTCTCCAGTTGAGAAAGTTGAAGTACGTTCTCCTTTGGTTTGTGAGGCTACAAAAGGTATATGTGCTAAATGTTACGGTAGAAACTTAGCTACTGGCAAAATGACTCAAAGAGGTGAAGCAGTTGGTGTAATTGCTGCACAATCTATTGGTGAGCCAGGTACACAGTTGACATTACGTACTTTCCACGTTGGAGGGGTTGCGGGTGGTATTTCTGAAGAATCTAGTATTGTAACTCGTTTTGCAGGTAAACTTGAAATTGAAGATTTGAAAACCGTTAAAGGTGAGGATAGCGAAGGTAATGCTGTTGATATTGTAGTTTCCCGTTCAACGGAATTGAAATTAATTGACGAGAAAACAGGTATTTTATTAAGTACTAATAATATTCCTTACGGTTCAAGTATTTTTGTTGCGGATGGTCAATCAGTTGCAAAAGGAGATGTAATCTGTAAATGGGATCCATATAATGGAGTTATCGTTTCTGAGTTTACTGGTAAAATTGCTTACGAAGATTTAGAGCAAGGTCAATCATTCATGGTTGAAATTGATGAGCAAACTGGTTTCCAGGAGAAAGTAATTTCTGAATCAAGAGCCAAAAAATTGATTCCAACTTTATTGGTTTACGGTAAAGAAGGAGAGTTGATTCGTTCTTATAACTTACCAGTTGGAGCCCACTTGATGGTTGAAAACGGTGAGAAAATTAAAGCAGGTAAAGTATTGGTGAAAATCCCACGTCGTTCTTCTAAATCAGGAGATATTACAGGAGGTTTACCAAGAATTACAGAATTGTTAGAGGCTCGTAATCCTTCTAATCCAGCTGTCGTTTCTGAGATTGATGGAGTTGTTTCTTTTGGAAAAATCAAAAGAGGGAACCGTGAGATCGTTATCGAATCTAAATTTGGTGATATTAGAAAATACTTGGTTAAATTATCAAGCCAAATTCTAGTTCAAGAAAATGACTTCGTACGTGCAGGGGTACCATTATCTGATGGTGCAATTACTCCAGATGATATTTTAAGAATTCAAGGACCTGCTGCTGTTCAACAGTATTTGGTAAATGAAATTCAAGAAGTATACCGTTTACAAGGGGTAAAAATCAACGACAAACACTTTGAGGTAGTAATACGTCAAATGATGCGTAAAGTAAGAGTTCAAGATCCAGGAGATACTTTGTTCCTTGAAGATCAATTGATTCATACAAAAGATTTTATTGTTCAGAACGATAATCTTTACGGAATGAAAGTTGTGGAAGATGCAGGAGATTCAAGCGCATTAAAACCAGGTCAAATTATTACACCTCGTCAATTGCGTGATGAAAATTCATTGTTGAAACGTACCGATAAGAACTTAGTTGTAGCTCGTGATGTTATCACCGCAACAGCAACACCGGTATTGCAAGGTATTACTAGAGCATCTCTTCAAACAAAATCATTCATTTCTGCAGCTTCTTTCCAAGAAACTACAAAAGTATTAAACGAAGCTGCGGTTGCAGGTAAAATTGATTACTTAGAAGGATTGAAAGAAAATGTAATTGTAGGGCATAGAATTCCTGCCGGTACCGGTATGAGAGAATATGATAATACAATTGTAGGGTCAAGAGAAGATTACAATGATATGATGGCAAATAAAGAGGAATATATTTATTAATTCATTTTCCAAATAGAACCCTTTCTGCTGAAAAGCAGAAAGGGAATCTTGGATAAAACAATTATTTATGAGTAATTCTAAACAACAACAAGAGCAAATTAATATTGAGTTGGATGAAAAAATTGCTGAAGGAATTTATTCTAATTTAGCAATAATTAATCATTCTTCGTCTGAATTTGTTTTGGATTTTGTATGTATCATGCCTGGTGTACCAAAAGCAAAAGTTAAATCAAGGATTGTTTTGACACCGCAACACGCTAAAAGATTGTTGAAGGCAATAGGAGAGAATGTACATCGTTTTGAAGTCGCTCATGGCGAAATTAAAGAAGGTGAACAACCTCCAATTCCATTAAATTTTGGTCCAGCTGGACAAGCATAATAAAATAGTAAAAAAGAGGCTCTAGTAATAGAGCCTCTTTTTTTTTGTTATAAATCTGGAATAACAAATTACATATTTTATAATCTTAACTACTTTTTTTGTTTTAAAACACTTAAGAATACGTATTCAGGTAATTAAACGGCTATTTTTACATTTCAACGACTATTTTTTTTTGTAATTAGTGATTCAACTAGTTTTGTGCTCGGTTAATACATAACCAAGCCATAATTTGCAAAGTATGAATAATTTTTTCGAAAAAATTTACGGTAAGAATAGAAAAGTAAGCTTGTATTTACTGTTTGTTTTCACTGTTTTGACTAACTCATCTACTTTTGCACAAAATACAGTTGTAAGTGTTACTACTGAGAATTTTGAGGAAATAAATACTATTGCAGCAGGTGATACTGTATCAATAGCTCCTGCTACTTCAAATTCTAATGTTCATTTCATCTTATGGTTTATGGGTACAAAAGAAGATCCAAACAAAACCATTTCAAGTGATGGAATGTATACAAAGAAACAAATCATTATTTCTGGAACTGTACCTAATCACTTGTTGATTAAAACACTTTTGAAAAAAACGATAAATATTAAGTTTTGTTAAAATTTATAAAGGTTAAATTAATTCATTTTAAGCATAAAAAAAACGCTAACTTTATAAATTAGCGTTTTTTTTATGCTTAGAAATTATTCAAATTCTGATGTAAAAAATAATTTTACATTTGGATATTTATTTTGAGTCATTTGTATAGTGAAGTCCGAGTCAGCAAGAAATACTAATTGACCATATTTGTCATGGGCCAGGAACTTTTGCTTGATACGTCTAAATTCTTTGAACTCATCGCTTTTTGGATCATTTGGTTTTACCCAACACGCTTTATGAACCGGGAAGTTTTCATAAGTACATTTAGCGCCATACTCATGTTCTAATCGGTATTGGATAACTTCATATTGTAAGGCTCCAACTGTTCCTATTATTTTTCTATTATTCATTTCTAAAGTGAATAATTGAGCTACCCCTTCATCCATCAACTGATCTACCCCTTTGTCAAGTTGTTTGGCTTTCATCGGATCGGCATTATTGATGTATCTAAAATGCTCTGGAGAAAAACTCGGAATTCCTTTAAAACTCATGATTTCACCTTCGGTCAAAGTATCTCCGATTTTGAAATTCCCCGTATCGTGCAATCCTACAATATCCCCCGGATAGGAAATATCGACAATTTCTTTCTTTTCGGCAAAAAATGCATTTGGACTAGAGAATTTTAAGTTTTTTTTCTGGCGAACGTGGTAATAAGGTTTGTTTCTTTCAAAAGTTCCAGAAACAATCTTTATAAAAGCCAATCGATCTCTGTGTTTTGGATCCATATTGGCGTGTATTTTAAATACAAAACCGGACATTTTTTCTTCTTTTGGATCTACTAGCCTTGTTTCAGAATCTTTCGGTCTAGGAGATGGCGCAATAGCAACGAAACAATCAAGAAGTTCTCTCACTCCAAAATTATTTAAGGCAGAACCAAAAAATACTGGTTGTAATTTTCCGTCTAAATAATCCTGACGATCAAATTTTGGGTATACTTCGTCAATCAATTCTAGTTCTTCGCGTAAGCGATCCGCTGGTTTTTGACCAATTATTTTTTCTAATTCAGGACTTTGAACATCAGAGAAAGCTATTGTTTCTTCAATATTTTTTCGACTATCACCACTGAATAGATTTATATTTTGTTCCCAAAGATTGTAAATTCCCTGAAAGTCATAGCCCATTCCTATTGGAAAACTTAGTGGAGTTACGGTTAATCCCAATTTTTGTTCTACTTCATCCATTAGATCAAAAGCATCTTTTCCTTCTCTGTCTAATTTATTGATGAAAACTATAATTGGAATTTTACGCATCCTGCATACGGCTACCAATTTTTCTGTTTGCTCTTCGACTCCTTTTGCAACGTCAATTACAACAATTACACTGTCTACGGCAGTTAAAGTTCTAAAGGTATCTTCGGCAAAATCCTTGTGACCAGGCGTGTCAAGAATGTTTATTTTTTTTTCTTTGTAATTAAAGGCCAAAACAGAAGTAGAAACCGAAATTCCTCTCTGACGTTCAATTTCCATGAAATCGCTCGTTGCTCCCTTTTTTATTTTATTATTTTTTACGGCACCTGCTTCTTGAATAGCTCCTCCAAAAAGAAGTAATTTTTCAGTTAAAGTTGTTTTTCCAGCATCAGGATGTGATATAATCCCAAAAGTGCGTCTTCGTTGTATTTCTTTTAAAAAACTCATATTTTTATCTCAATAGTTTGCAAAAGTACTATTTATAAATGCTATTTGAAAAATATACTTATAATAAAAGGAGTCTTTCTTGTTTCTCTTTGATGTTAATTTATGCTATAACCAAAAAAGCTACCCAATAATGGATAGCTTTAAATTTTTTATACTTTTAGTTTTAGATATTTAATGACCAAACTGTGTAGCTTTTTGGAGGACATTGTATTTTTACCCATTGATCTGCTTGGGTTGTAGGATACCAGGTAGAATTTCCTGTAAAATCTTTGATTTGTTTGGATGCCCAATTGGTCTGAATCCATCTTTCTAGTGTTGATGTAGAATTGTTGATGTATACTACCAATCCTGGATTGCCATTGTAGCCGTTTCTTCTTGCAACATATTCATCATTATCGGCATATAATATTGATGTATTTCCTGTCGCTTTGTTGTTATGAATCCAAATTAGATTGTTCAATTTTGCTTTATTAAGCCATTCTTCATAGTCTCTGTAGAAAATTGTCGGATAACCTTCGTGGGTAAGTATATATGCATAAGCTAATTCTTTGGCCCAAATTTCATCTGTATCGTGATTGGTTACAAATGTGACTGCTTTGTATGGATTTCTTTTCCACATCATGTCATCTGTCAATAAGTTTAGATTGTTGCCGTCAAAAGCGTCATTCATTTTGTAATAACAAGCAAAATCAAATACTGAACTATTTGCTGCATTAGCCCAATTGTTTAGGATATTTACATTTGAATCCCATAATTCACCAACAGAAAATCCGCCTACGTTTGTATTCCAGTCTTTTATTACCCATGATCCAAAACCTTTTACATAGTCAAATCTCCATCCATCAAATTTCATTGTGTTTTTATAGTATTTACCTACACCATCGGTTCTTTTCCATAACCAGTCTTGTACATTTGGTGCAGCATGACATAAATCCGGAAATCCTCCAAAAGAACCTTCATCGTTATTCCCGAATGAATTTTTGTAAAAATCGGCACTAGTTCTTTTGAATTTTCCTGAAGCAACACCCGTGAAGTTAGTATAGGTTTGGGTTCCTGTAAATGGATTGTTTTCTAATTGTCCGCCACTATTGTGGTTGATTACAATATCGGCGTACACTTTTATGTTTTCTGCGTGTGCTTTTGTTATTAAGCTTACCAGTTCGGCTTTAGATCCAAAACGAGTTTCTACAGTTCCATTTTGATTATAATCTCCAAAGTCAAAATAATCTGTTGGATCATATCCCATTGAGAAAGCTCCATTTTGTGCTTTTGACACAGGAGGTAGCCAGATGGAACCAATTCCTGCATTTCCCCATGCTACAACTTTTGTTCCTACTGTATTCCACCAGTTTCCACCTGCTGGAACATCCCAATAAAAGGCTTGCATCATAACGCCCCCGCCAGGATTGTCGACATATTTTCCTGTAATTGAAGAACTTGTTTTTCCTGTACTAAAAGGGCGGCCATCATGTGTCGTGACATTGATGATTTTGAATTCACGTGCGGTTTCAATGCTATTAGTAGTGGCTTCATCCGATGAATTACAGGAATAAAGCCCGACTAATAATGCACATAATGCGTACATTTTAAAATTTGGTTTTTTCATAATCTGGTAAATTTAGTTGGTTAATTGGTGTTAATTATTTTTAGCTGAATATAAATAGGCTTAATTTTTAGTCATTATTTTAAATTATAAATTACTGAAAACGATGTATTTATATTTATGCTGTAGCGAATGTATTTAAAAAACACTATTGTTTGTAAATTTTTTATTTCAAAGCAAAACTATAACGATGTAGTGTTTATAAGTTGTTGTAAATCAGTCTTAATAATGGTTCTTAAAAGTTGCTTTTTTCGAATAATTATTAAAATGCTTATTTTTTATTAATTATTTAAAAATGCAAAAAATGATTTTTAAATAAAATAATAAGAATACGATATTTTATGTTTTTTTTAAATGCTAATTCCTTAAAAAATAACCAAATCGAGTGAAATTTAAATTCGCAAATTTTTTTAAGATTATTAATGATTTTTCAATTTTAAAGAAGCATTTGATTTCCGAATTACAATCAATGCATTAGTGACCATTTAGGAACTTAATAATTTTTTGTTAATACTAGTAGGGAAACTTGTTTAATGCAATCGAATTGTTATTTTTGTTCGCTTTAAGTTTTGTAAATGGTAGTTATTTTTTGTAGGATAAATGCTTTTTAATGCTTAAAAAACGGATAATTAAATAAATTTGCAACTAAAGTGCTTGTTTGTAGTTATTTGTGATTTTTTAAATCAATATATATCCTGTAAAATAATATATAAATTATATAAAATGTCTTTAAAAACAGTCAGAATGAAATCCTTGGTGAATAAGGTTGTTGTTACATTATTTCTTTGCTTTATCTCACCTTTATTAATGCATGCTCAAGAAATTATAAAAGATAGTGTGGTTGCCATTAAAGCGGTTGAGCCATCTGGCAAAAGATTGAAAGTGGATGGAGTGGTAGCAACTGTTGGTGATTATATTGTTTTGGATTCGGATATTGATAAATCCTTTTTAGAAATTAGCAGTCGCGGTGGTTCAATAAAAGATATTACAAGATGCCAGATTCTGGGAAGTCTGCTAGAAGATAAATTGTATGCCCATCAGGCGGTTCAAGACAGTATTATAGTAAGTGATGCCGAAGTAAAAGGGATGATGGATGAAAGACTAAACTATATGGTAGAACAAATAGGTTCTATGGATAAAGTGGTAAAGTATTATCAAAAGGATTCTGAGGAAGAATTTAGAACTTATTTCTTTGATGTTTTGAAAGAGCAAAAGCTGACTGAAGAAATGAGAAAAAAAATTATAGATAAAGTCGAAATCACACCTGAAGAAGTTCGTGAATTCTATAAAAAAATACCAACAGCAGATTTACCCGTTTTTGGAGCTGAATTGGAAGTTGCTCAAATTGTTATCAAGCCAAAACTTACCGATGCGGATAAGCAAAAAGTAATTGACAAACTCAATGCATTCCGAAAAGAATGTAAGGAAGGCGCGAGTTTTGCGACCAAAGCAGTTTTGTATTCAGAAGATCCAGGTTCCAGTAAGAATGGTGGGTATTATAAAATGACAAGGAGAACCCCATTTGTAAAAGAATTTAAAGATGTCGCTTTTAGTCTTGCCGAAGGCGAGATCTCAGAACCTTTTGAAACTACTTTTGGATATCATATTATTTATGTTGAAAAAATAAAAGGTCAAGAAGTTGAATTGAGACATATATTGATTTCACCAACATTTTCGCCAGATGCTTTGAAAGAAGCGAAGGAAAAAATTACCTTGATTAGAAATAAAATCTTAAACAAAGAAATCACTTTTGCGGAAGCCGCCAGAACAACATCTGATGAAAAAGAAACGAGAGCAAATGGTGGAGCCCTTGTAAATCCTAAGACGCAAGATACCCGATTTGAATTGACAAAAATGGATCCGTCACTATATACTCAGGTTTCCAATTTAAAAGACAACGAAATTTCTATGCCTTTTCTTGAAGATAATCAAGGTAAGAAAGATTATAAAATTATGATTGTAACCAATAGAATCGATGAGCACACGGCTGATTATGCTAAAGATTACATCAAAATTAAAGATTTGGCTTTGAAAGAAAAACAAATTCAGGCTATTGGAAAATGGTTTGATGCCAAAATAAAAGATACCTATATTAAAGTTTTGGGTGAATATAGAGATTGCCCTTTTACAAATAACTGGTTGAAAAAATAATTTTCATTAAATAAATAAAAAGGGTTAGTTTTATGTTTTCATAGTACTAACCCTTTTTTAATTAAAAAAATATAAAATGTCGGATGTAACAGCAATACAGAATTTGGTTCAAAAACGTAACGAACTAAAAAAAGAAATTGCAAAAATAATTGTTGGCCAAGAAGCAGTTGTAGATCAAATTTTGCTTTGTATTTTTTCTGGAGGACATGCCTTGTTAGTGGGTGTTCCTGGATTAGCAAAAACATTATTGGTAAACACTTTGGCGCAGGCTTTGGGATTGGATTTTAAGAGAATTCAGTTCACTCCGGATTTAATGCCTTCAGATATTCTTGGAAGTGAAATTTTGGACGAAAATAGACAGTTTAAATTTATAAAAGGACCAATATTTTCGAATATTATTCTGGCAGATGAAATAAATAGAACACCTCCAAAAACGCAAGCTGCCTTATTAGAAGCGATGCAAGAACGTTCGGTTACTATTGCGGGAGCAAATCATAAATTGAGTTTGCCTTATTTTGTGTTGGCAACCCAAAATCCAATCGAGCAAGAAGGAACTTATCCTTTGCCCGAAGCACAATTGGACCGTTTTATGTTTGCCATAAAATTGGAATATCCTTCGTTTGAAGAAGAGGTACAGGTGGTAAAACGCACAACTGCAGATTCAAGTGCTACTGTAAATGCATTGTTTACAGCGCAGGAGATAATCGATTTTCAGCATTTGATTCGTCGTATTCCTGTAGCGGATAATGTTGTAGAATATGCCGTAACATTGGTAAGTAAAACCCGTCCCGATAACGCGCTTTCGAATGAATTTGTTAAAAATTATCTAGATTGGGGTGCAGGCCCAAGGGCTTCACAGAATTTGATTTTGGCGGCCAAAGCCAATGCTGCTTTTCACGGAAAGTTTTCACCGGATATTGAAGATGTAAAGGCTGTGGCGGTTGGTATTTTGCGACACCGAATTATTAAAAATTACAAAGCTGACGCCGAAGGAGTGACTGAGGAAATGATAATTGGAAAGCTAATTTAAAAGGAAAAAATAATAAATTACTGAAAAGTGCTATGTTCTAATAAGAATGTAGCACTTTTTGTTTTAACATTATTTTTTCTATTTGTTAAAATTAAAATTTTTATTTGTATAATATTTAAAATAAAAGGCTAAAACATGATTTTTTCTTATTTTATCGCATCGAAATCTTTAATTTTGCAATAATAATTTTCAAAAAGGCGACTTCTATTAAATTTTTTTTAATTCTCATCTTTAATTATTAGATTTGCAACACAAAAAAATAACTCACTTATTATTATGGCTTTTTTATTTTAAAATAATAAAAAAAAATGCCATATAACATTGAAAAGATATCATTATGACTTATAGCGATTACATTAAAGAAATCGAAGAACGAAAAGGTCAGGGGCTTCACCCGAAACCTATTGATGGCGCCGAATTGCTAAGCGAAATCATTGCGCAAATTAAAGATTTAAATAACGAGTACAGAGTAGATTCTCTTAACTTCTTTATTTATAATGTTGTTCCTGGAACTACTCCTGCTGCAAATGTTAAAGCTAATTTTTTAAAAGAAATCGTTCTAGGTCAATCAGTAGTTGCTGAAATTACCCCTGCTTTTGCTTTAGAGTTATTATCGCATATGAAGGGTGGTACTTCTATAAAGGTATTACTTGATTTAGCTTTAGGTAATGATGTTGCTATTGCAAAAGATGCTGCCGAAGTTTTAAAGACACAAGTTTATCTTTATGAAGCAGATACTGATCGTTTGGCTGAGGCTTTCAAAAACGGTAACGAAATTGCTAAGGATATCTTAGAGAGTTACGCAAAGGCTGAGTTCTTTACTAAATTGCCTGAAATTGCAGAAGAAATTAAGGTAGTTACTTTTATTGCTGGTGAAGGAGATATTTCAACTGATTTACTTTCTCCAGGAAACCAAGCGCACTCCCGTTCAGATCGTGAACTTCATGGAAAATGTTTAATTTCTCCTGAAGCACAAGCTGAAATCAAAGCATTAGCAACTGCGAATCCTGATAAGAGCGTGATGTTAATCGCTGAAAAAGGTACTATGGGTGTGGGTTCTTCAAGAATGTCAGGTGTAAATAACGTGGCACTTTGGAGTGGAAAACAAGCAAGTCCTTATGTTCCATTTATTAATATTGCTCCAATAGTTGCGGGAACAAATGGTATTTCTCCGATTTTCCTAACAACTGTTGATGTTACTGGTGGTATTGGTCTTGACCTTAAAAACTGGGTAAAAAAACTTGACGAAAATGGGAACGTTGTTCGTAATGAAAGTGGTGATCCTATTCTTGAAGAAGTTTATTCTGTTGCTACCGGTACTGTTCTTACTATTAATACAAAGACAAAGAAACTTTATAACGGTGATAAAGAATTGATTGATATTTCTAAGGCATTTACTCCTCAGAAAATTGAATTTATAAAAGCAGGTGGATCTTACGCAATTGTATTTGGAAAAAAATTGCAAACATTTGCATCAAAGACTCTGGGTATTCCTATTGTATCAGTATATGCTCCATCAAAAGAGGTTTCTGTTGAAGGGCAAGGTCTTACGGCTGTAGAAAAAATATTTAATAAAAATGCGGTAGGAACAACACCAGGTAAAATTTTACATGCTGGTTCTGATGTTCGTGTTACTGTGAATATCGTTGGTTCACAAGATACAACTGGTTTGATGACTTCTCAGGAATTAGAGTCTATGGCTGCTACTGTGATTTCTCCAATTGTTGACGGTGCTTACCAATCAGGTTGTCATACTGCTTCAGTTTGGGATAATAAGTCTAAGGCAAATATCCCGCGATTAATGAAATTCATGAACGATTTCGGATTGATCACAGCTCGTGACCCGAAAGGCGTTTATCATTCAATGACGGATGTAATTCACAAAGTGCTTAATGATATTACTGTAAACGAGTGGGCTATCATCATCGGTGGTGACTCTCATACAAGAATGTCTAAAGGTGTTGCTTTTGGTGCTGACTCAGGAACTGTTGCTCTTGCATTGGCTACTGGTGAGGCTTCTATGCCAATTCCAGAATCTGTGAAGGTAACTTTCAAAGGAGATATGAAAGGATACATGGATTTCCGTGATGTGGTTCATGCTACACAATCTCAGATGCTTAAAACATTTGGTGGAGAAAATGTATTCCAAGGAAGAATTATTGAGGTTCACTTAGGAACTCTTAATGCGGATCAAGCGTTTACGTTTACGGACTGGACTGCTGAAATGAAAGCAAAAGCGTCTATCTGTATTTCTGAGGATTATACTTTGATTGAATCTTTGGAGATGGCGAAAGGTAGAATTCAAATCATGATTGACAAGGGAATGGATAACAAAAATCAAGTTCTTAAAGGATTGATTGCTATAGCTGACAAGAGAATCGCTGAGATTATATCAGGTGAAAAACCAGCGCTAAGACCTGATGCAAACGCTAAGTATTACGCTGAAGTGGTTGTAGATTTGGATCAGATTGCTGAGCCAATGATTGCTGATCCAGACGTAAATAATGCTGATGTTTCTAAACGATATACTCACGATACCATCAGACCTTTATCTTTCTATGGTGGAGTTAAAAAAGTAGATCTTGGATTTATCGGTTCTTGTATGGTTCACAAAGGAGATATGAAAATCCTTGCTCACATGCTTAAGAATATTGATGAGCAAGAAGGTAAAGTAGAGTTCAAAGCGCCTCTAGTTGTAGCACCTCCTACTTATAATATTGTTGATGAATTGAAAGCAGAAGGTGACTGGGAAATTTTACAAAAATATTCTGGTTTCGAATTTGACGATAATGTTCCTAAAGCTGCAGCACGTACATCATACGAAAATATGTTGTACTTAGAGCGTCCAGGTTGTAATCTTTGTATGGGTAACCAAGAAAAAGCGGCCAAAGGAGATACGGTTATGGCAACATCTACTCGTCTTTTCCAAGGAAGAGTCGTTGAAGATACTGAGGGTAAAAAAGGAGAATCATTACTTTCCTCTACGCCAGTTGTAGTTTTATCTACAATACTTGGAAGAACCCCAACAATAGAAGAATATAAAACTGCTGTAGAAGGTATTAATCTAACCAAGTTTGCGCCTTCTCATAAATTACTAGTTAAATAATTATACATAATTAGTTAATTATAATGTTAAAGCCTGAGCCTAATGACTCAGGCTTTTTTTTGTACTCTATTTTTTTGTACCTTGTAATGTTCAAAATATAATAACAAAAACACCTAAAACATTATGGCTTTTGATATTGAAATGATTAAAAAAGTGTATGCTAACATGACAAGTCGTGTTGATGCAGCACGCGAAATAGTTGGTCGTCCACTTACTTTATCCGAAAAGATTTTGTACAGTCACCTTTGGGATGGCGTCGCTACCCAAGCATATGGAAGAGGGGTTGATTATGTTGATTTTGCTCCAGACAGAGTGGCTTGTCAAGATGCCACGGCTCAAATGGCATTGTTGCAATTTATGCACGCTGGAAAGAAAACAGTTGCAGTACCAACTACTGTTCACTGTGATCACTTGATTTTAGCTAAAAACGGAGCTGAATCAGATTTGGCTGTTGCAAATAAACAGTCAAAAGAAGTTTTTGATTTCTTGTCCTCAGTCTCAAATAAATATGGAATTGGTTTTTGGAAACCAGGATCAGGAATTATTCACCAAATTGTTTTAGAAAATTATGCTTTTCCTGGAGGAATGATGATTGGTACCGATTCCCATACTGTAAATGCAGGTGGATTGGGCATGCTAGCAATAGGTGTTGGTGGTGCTGATGCAGTAGATGTAATGTCTGGAATGTCTTGGGAATTGAAATTTCCTAAATTGATTGGAGTAAAATTGACCGGAAAATTATCGGGTTGGACAGCTCCAAAAGACGTTATCTTAAAAGTAGCCGATATTCTTACCGTAAAAGGTGGAACTGGAGCTATTGTTGAATATTTTGGAGAAGGTGCTACTTCAATGTCTTGTACAGGAAAAGGAACAATTTGTAATATGGGGGCAGAGATTGGTGCTACCACATCTACATTTGGTTACGACGATTCTATGCGTAGGTATTTAGCGGCTACAGATCGTCAGGATATTGTTGATGCTGCCGATAAAGTAGCTTCATATTTGACTGGGGATCCAGAAGTATATGCAAATCCAGAACAATATTTTGATCAAGTTATCGAAATTAATTTATCAGAATTAGAGCCTCACATCAACGGGCCTTTTACACCAGATCGCGGAACGCCTGTTTCTAAAATGAAAGCGGAAGCGGCTGCAAATGGATGGCCAATAAAAGTAGAATGGGGATTGATTGGTTCTTGTACGAACTCATCCTACGAGGATATGGCTCGTGCGGCTTCAATCGTAAACCAAGCCGTAGAACACGGAATCACTCCAAAAGCGGAATTCGGAATTAATCCAGGTTCAGAGCAAATTCGCTATACTATCGAAAGAGACGGTATAATTGCCACTTTCGAAAAAATGGGAACCAAAGTATTTACCAATGCTTGCGGACCATGTATTGGACAATGGGATAGAGCAGGAGCTGATAAGGGCGAGAAAAACACTATCGTACATTCATTTAACCGTAATTTCTCTAAAAGAGCAGACGGTAATCCAAATACACATGCTTTTGTAACGTCACCAGAAATGGTAGCTGCATTGGCTATTTCAGGAAGATTGGATTTTAATCCGTTGACCGATACTTTATTGAATGACAATGGGGAAGAAGTAAAATTGACGGCTCCATTTGGTGACGAATTGCCAAAAAGAGGTTTTGATGTTGATGACAACGGTTTTCAAGCACCAGCCGAAGATGGATCAAGCGTTAAGATTGTGGTAAGCGAAACTTCAGATCGTTTGCAATTATTGGCTCCATTTGATGCATGGGACGGTAAAAATATTACGGGAGCTAAATTATTAATTAAGGCTTTTGGAAAATGTACTACCGACCACATTTCTATGGCAGGACCATGGTTGCGTTTCCGTGGACATCTAGATAATATCTCAAATAATATGTTGATTGGTGCCGTCAATGCATTCAATCAAAAAGCAAATTCAGTCAAGAATCAATTGACAGGAGAGTACGATGCAGTTCCTGCTGTAGCTCGTGCCTACAAAGCGGCTGGTATTCCTTCAGTTGTCGTTGGAGATCAGAATTATGGAGAAGGATCTTCTCGTGAACATGCTGCCATGGAGCCGCGTTTCTTGGGCGTAAAAGCGGTATTAGTCAAATCATTTGCCCGTATTCACGAAACGAACCTTAAAAAACAAGGTTTGTTGGGATTGACATTTGCAAACGAAGCTGATTATGACAAAATCCAAGAAGATGATACCATCAACTTCATTGATTTAGTTGATTTTGCTCCAGGAAAACCATTGACTTTAGAATTAGTTCACTCCGATGGAACCAAAGATCTTATTTTGGCAAACCATACCTACAACGAAGGGCAAATTGGTTGGTACAAAGCCGGTTCAGCTTTAAACTTAATTGCAGCTGCAAGTAACGCATAAGTATTTAAAAATCTTTATAGTAAAAACTCTCAAGATAACTTGGGAGTTTTTTTATAAAAGTATTGATTTATAAATTTTTGACTTTTTTTGGTTTTGTGTTTTCAAATTCCCCCGACTTTGTTACACAAGATGAGCACACCATAGAAATTCATAAAGCATGAATATTTTCTTTTTTTTATAATTTTGGAAATTACATAAAATTCTAAAGAGATTTAAGAAAAAAATAGGGGGACTTTGTCTTAGCGGTGTTCTAATCCTAATGCTTTTATGATTCTATTGAATTTCACAACTTCAATAGTATCGTCTTTAATAAAACGTATTTTTAGTATTTTCAGCATTACATTTTATATTTATTCTTTTCCAATTGATTTTAAAGGTATGGCGCTATCAAGATTAATAGTTTCCGCTTTTTTTGAAATATCTTTAATAATAGTATCAAGTTCTTCGGCTGAGGCTAACAAATAATTTAATAAATTTTTATTTTCAGTATCATCAATTCCGTAGTTTTTAATAATATCAATAAGACCCATCATTCGCGACAAAGGAGCTCTTACCACATGAGATTGTATCCAGGCAATTTCTTTTAATTTTTCATTTTGTTTTTCGATGGCTTCGACATAAGCATTACGTTCTGTGACATCGTTGGCCAAAATAATTCTGCCGACTGTGTTTTGAAAAGGTAGGGTATTGCTTTGTATTTCAACGTATATTATTTCACCATTTTTCTTTTGATGCCTGTAGGGCCCCGATGATCGAATCTCTTCTTTTTTATTTAGGATTTCAAGCTCTTTGATTAATTTAGGGACATCTTCAGTTGGTCTGATGTCTTTAATTGTCATTTCCAAAAATTCCTGTAAAGAATAACCATAATGCTTTTCTGCGGCTAGATTTACGTCTAAAAAGCGCAAAGTCCCTATATCATAAACCCACATAGGTTGGGGACTTAAATGAGATAAATCACTATACCGCTTTTCAGAAGTCTCTAATTGCAATACTGTTTTTCTTCTTTCAATATTATAAACAATACTTTTATATAGTATATTGGCATCTAATTCATCTTTTATCAAATAATCAGAGACCCCCAGCGATAATGATTTTGCACCAAAATTAATATTGGAATATCCTGTTAAAACAATTATTGGTATCCCATGGTAAAGTACTGCTATTTCATTTATAAGTTCTTCACCGCTTTTATCAGGTAGCGAAAGGTCTAAGAGTACTAAATCATATTTAATTTTTGCATTGTTTACTATTCCTTTGGCCTCATTAAAATTTTTAGCCCAAGAAATGTTATAAGATAAAAATTGTTCTTCTAAATAATCTTCAATAAGGGTATAGTCGCCTAAATTGTCTTCGACGACGACTATCTCATAATGCTTATTATCATTAATCGCTTTCATTTTAATTTTTTTAAGGAAGTTGTACTATGCTAATCCAGAAACTTTCAATTTTTGTCACAGCTTCCATAAATTCATCTACATCCACGGGTTTGGTAATAAAACAATTAACATAATGATTGTAAGCTTCATGAATGTCTTTTTCGGAAGAAGAAGTGGTAAGCATAATGATAGGAATATGTCTGAATTTTTCACTTCCTTTAATGTACTTCAATACTTCGTGACCATTTTTTTTTGGTAAGTTAATATCCAGTAAAATTAGATTGGGTATTTCTGCATCAACATAGGGTTCTTTATTATTTAAAAAATCAATAGCTAGTTTACCGTCTTTAACGACACTCACTTTATTGATTATTTTTCCTTCTTCTAGTGCGTCAGTAGTTAAAAGAATATCCCCTTCGTTATCCTCAACTAATAAAATGTGAATTCTTTTCATGTTTTTTGTTGTTTATTTTTTTGGAATAGTAAAATAAAAACTAGTGCCTTTACCTTCTTCCGATTTTACCCAAATTTCCCCTCTTAAATTCTCAATAATTTTTTTGGTAATGGCTAACCCCATGCCAGTTCCTGAATATTCCTCTTTGCTATGCAGGCGCTGAAAAATAATAAATATTTTATCATAATATTCTGAATTAATACCAATACCATTATCCTTTATTTCAAATTTCCAAAAAGCGGCACTCTCACTACAGTAAATACTGACAACAGGCGCACTGTCTGGTTTGGAGTATTTTAAACTATTGCTTATTAAGTTCTGAAAAACCTGCCTTAATGGGACAGCATAACTATGCAATATAGGAAGTGCTTCATAATTTATTATGGCTTTTTTCTCTTCTATTTGTTTCCTGTATAATAAAATGATTTCTTCGACTATACTATTCAAATCAACCTTTTCGTGTCTGTTTTCATTTTTACCTATTCGTGAAAATTCTAATAAATCCAGTATAATTTGTCGCATTCGTTTGGCACCGTCAACGGCAAAGAAGATGTATTTTTTACCTTTTTCATCCAGTACATCTCCATATTTTTTTTCAATTTGTGTTAGAAAACTCGTAATCATTCGCAAAGGTTCCTGTAAATCATGAGAAGCTACATAGGCAAATTGCTCAAGCTCTTGATTAGAAATAGCCAATTCTTTCACATGGTTTTCCAATGAGCGGTTTATTTTTTTGAGTTTGGACTCGGTGTGTTTTCTTTCGGTTATATTTTTAAAATAGACAGTTAACCCCAATTCTGAAGGGAAAGCATTTAATTCAAACCAATATTTGCTTTGTTTTGAATATACTTCAAATCGAATAGGTTTATTGTTAGATTTGGCTTTATGAAAAGCAGTATTAATCTTTTCGGAAATACGACCATCGTATAGTTCCCAAAAGTTCTTACCTATCATTTCTTCTTTGGTCTTACCGGAAATTCTCTCGGCTTCTATATTCCAATAGCTTACATTCCAATTGGAATCTAGAGTATAAAACCCGTCCTGAATACTTTCAATAGTATCTAATAGCCTTTGCGTTGTTTCTTTTAATTTTTTTTCCTGATTTTTTCTTTCGGTTACATCCCGTTCAATAGAAATCCAATGTGTGTATTCTCCTTTAGAGTTGGTCACCGGATTTAGTGACAAATTCACCCAATATTCTTTGCCGTTTTTATTATAATTGATAATTTCAATTTCACAGGGTTGCCCTTCATCCAGGGCTTTATAAAAACGAACTAATTCTTCTTCATTGGTATTAGGGCCTTGTAATAACTTGTGCGTTCTACCAATAATTTCATCCGAAGTATAACCACTCATACGAGTAAAGGATTCATTGACATAAACAATTTTTCTTCCTAATTCACTTAAAGGTTTCGCTTCTTTTATCACTACTGCATCATTGGTATTGGTAATTACCGATTCTAATAATTTTAATCTTTCTTCTTCTCTTTTTTGTTGTGTTACATCCCGTTCAATAGCGATCCAATGCGTAAACCAACCAGTGGCATCAGCAACCGGATTTATAGAGATATGAAGCCAAAATTCTTCTCCATTTTTCTTATAATTCAATAAGGTTACTTCGTAAGGCTGCCATTTGCGTATTGCAGCACCTAATTTGTTTAGTTCTTCTCTATCGGTTTCTGGACCTTGTAATATTCGGGGTGTTTTACCTATGACTTCATCCGCTGTATATCCGGTCATTTTGGTAAAAGCATCGTTGACATAAATTATTCGTGGCCCGGGTTGATCAAAGGGTTCGGCTTCGGTAATTAAAATAGAATCATCTGTATTGGTAATTACAGATTCTAAGAGTTTTAATCGCACCTCCTCTTGTTTTCTTTTGGTAATGTCCTGCATGGCTCCAATAATTCTGGTAGCTCTGCCAGAAGTATCCCGAATTACTATTCCTTTATTGATTATATAGGCGTACTGTCCATTATTTTTTTTAAATCGGTATTCTTCAATCCAATTGATGGCATTACTTTTAACAGTATCATAATAACTTTGTGTTATTTTTTCCAAATCATCAGGATGGATGTTTTTCATCCAAGCATCGCTATCATCTTTGAGTTCTGTGAGATTATAACCAAATATTTTTTCAAATCCGTCTCCCCAATAAAACTTATTATCGGTTAGATCCCAATCCCAAATGGCATCAAAAGTAGCTTTGGTAACATATTCAAAACGTTCGTTACTTTTTTTGATTATTTCTTTGGCTTTCTTGTTTTCGGTTACATCCTTGAAATAAGCTGACAGACCATTTTCTGATGGATAGGCACTTATTTCATACCACTTGTTTAAAGCTAAATAATAATCTTCAAAATGCACGACTTGATTGGTAGCAACTGCCTCATGATATTTTCTGTAGGATTCTGAATCAATACTATCCGAAAACATTTCCCATAAATTTTTACCGACAATATCCTGTTTTAAAACGCTTAAATCCCTTTCGGCAATACGATTCCAGTAGGTAACTTTCCAAAACTTATCTACAGCAAAAAAAGCATCACCAATACTCTCCAGAATTACATTATTTTCTTCAAGGACTTTTTCCACTTCCGCAGTTCGTTCCTGAACCCTTTGTTCCAGTTGTTCATTTAAATTACTCAGATCACTTTCTGCCTTTTTATGTTCTGTGATGTCCCTGGCAATGCAATACAGTTTTCCGGTAACCGGATTAGGAGTAGCACTCCAATCTAAAAACAGGTAACTACCGTCTTTCTTTCGATAGCGATTAATAAAATGAATTACAGTTGCGCCCGATTTTAACTTGTCATATACTTTCAAAGTGTCAGCTATATCGTCAGGATGAACAAAATCAATAAAGGGTTCTTTTTCTAATTCGTTTTGTGAATACCCAAATGCATTATTAAAACTTGGATTCGTAATTTCAAAATACCCTTCTGTGTTCGCGATGCAAGAAAAGTCGTTACTATTTTTAAAGAAATATTCAAACTCTTTGAATTGTTTTTCTGTTATAATTTGCTTGGTAACATCTCTACTACAATGGGCTATTAAGTTTAATTTTTCATCATCATCAAACAGAGGAATATTCTCTGACTCCCAATATTTTAATTCAAATTCTGATGTTCCTCGAATAGGAATATCATATTTTTGAATAGCCATCTGGTGTTTCTTGTGAGTCTTAAGAACAGTATTCAATGACGAAAGTGTTAAATTTATTTCACTATCAGTCGCATTGTAGGAATCATTAGCAGGAAATACTTCAAAAATACCTTTTCCAATTAAATCTTCTCGTTGCGAATGAGTAGCTTCTAGAAAGGCATCATTGACATCGGCAATACTAAATTTAGGTGAGTCTATTTGCAAAAGCAAACTTGGAGTGGGCGAAATTTTGAAGAACTCAAGTAACGTTTTTTTACCAATCATAATTTATATATATTACAAACCATTATCTTTTTTTTTTAAAGAAAATGTTAATTATTTGTATATTATTTTGTGGTATTTGTGATTAAAGTTAGCTATTTTTTTTGATTTTATACAATCTAACTATTAAAATAGAGTTTGGATGAGACAAAATAACTGTTTTGTGCTCCTATCTTGATAGTTTCTTTTTAGAAACCATCTTATTATAGTGGTGGTTTATCAAAGGTTACAATGATGAAAAAGAAATTATAGTTAATTCTTAATATGCAAAAAAGCGACAATGCGCAACAGGAATTGATTCAGGGGGCACTTTTTTAGGAGCCAGTTCCTGCTGTCCACTTGTATCTTTTCGTGTCTCTAAAAAAGAGACAAAAAAGGATCAGGGCTAGGGCTTTTGTTTTTATAATTAGCTTTGGTTGAGAAAAAAAATATTGGGTCAAATTCAAAAATGCAGGAATCGTCAATAAAAGTGTAAATTTGGAATTGTTATGGAAATTGTAACTCAAAATTTGTTCATGATTATTTATTAGAATCACTGTTTTATGCTCGAAAATCAACTGCAACAAATGCATCAAGTTTTGTCTTCTTATATTACAATTACAGAAGAGGAATGGAATTTGTATGCACCAAAATTTACTATCAAGCATTTTACGAAAAATCAAATGGTTCTTTCTCCAGGAAGTGTTTGTAAGGAAATTTATTTTGTCAATAGCGGACTGTTGAGAGTGTTCTTTGTAGATCAAAAAGAAGAAGAACATACCTTTCATTTTTCTTTAGAAAATACTTTTTCCGCCGATTATGAAAGTTTTCTCAAAAAGACAGCTTCCAATTATTCGATTCAAGCATTGGAAGCAACAGAAGTGGTTGTAATGTCTTTTGCGACACTTCATGAAGGCTATTCAATTCTGGAACAAGGAGAAAAGTTAGGGAGAAGATTAGCCGAGGATTATTTTTTTATTTTTAGCAATAAGATTCAGTCACTTTATACTGAAAGCCCTTTGCAACGTTACAATAAAATGAATATCATTTTTCCGGGAATTGTCAATAGAGTTTCTCAGCATTACATTGCATCGTACCTAAATATTTCCTCCGTTCACTTGAGTAGGTTGAAAAATGCATAATGCTTTGATAACATTTGTTATTGCTTAACGGTTTTATTTCATTTTACTTTGTTTTTATCTTTATAAAAAAAAATGGAAACGACGGTAATTCAAAATCATAAAACTACCCTATTTCAAAATGGAGCTAGAATCATTTTAGGGTGTTTTCTGCTTTTGGCAGGAATTGGACATCTTACATGGAGTCGCACAGAGTTTCTGTCTCAAGTTCCACCTTGGTTACCTATAGATCCTGACTTGGTGGTTTTGCTTTCTGGCTTTGTTGAGATTGTTTTGGGACTGTCTTTGCTTTTTCTTTTGAAGCAAAGAGTAAAAGTGGGTTGGATAGTAGCTTTGTTTTTTGTGTTGGTTTTTCCAGGAAATATAGCTCAGTTGGTGGAACATAGAAATGCTTTTGGTTTAGATACCGATGCTGCTCGTTGGGCTAGACTTCCATTTCAACCCGTACTTATAATTGTAGCTTTGTGGTCAACTGGTGCTTGGCAGTCTTGGCGAAATTCTAAAATAAATTAGAATGAAAGATTTAAAATATATACTGGCTTATATAATTCCTTTTTCTGGTTGGATAGCGCTGGAAAATAAAGGGATCTGGTCTTGGGCAACCGTTATTCTAGCTTTTGGAATTATTCCGATTTTGGATGCCATTATACCAGCATCTGAAAAAAATGTACCTGTTGAGGTAGAAGAAAGTCGCTCCAAAAAAGTGTTTTTTGATGTGCTTTTATTTATTTGTGCTCCCATTTGTTTGTTTTTGACTTATTACTATTTATACACAGTTCAGACTAAAGTTTTATCAACTTCAGAATTGGTTGGTCTGACTTTGAGTATTGGGATTGTTTTGGGTGCTACGGGAATTAATGTCGCTCATGAATTGGGACATAGAACGGATCAAGTTTCTCAACTTTTTGCGAAAGCAGGTTTGCTATTCGTATTGTATCAACACTTTTTTATAGAACACAATCGGGGGCATCATAAAAATGTTTCGACTATGGCCGATCCTGCAACTGCAAGGAAGAATGAAATGGTATATGTATTCCTTTTTCGTTCAATAATGGGACAATATTTAGACGCTTGGAAATTGGAAAACGACAGATTGAAACGGGAAAATAAAGCAATTTGGAGTTGGAACAATGAAATGATTCGGTTCTCAATTTATGAAATGCTTTATCTTTTGGTCGTAGGTTTGCTTTTTGGATTTGCATTAGTTCCTTTTGCAGTAGCAATAGCTTTTGTTGGAGTAATGCTTTTAGAAATTATCAATTATATTGAGCATTATGGATTACAGCGAAAAATATTACCCTCGGGTCGTCCAGAAAGGGTGCTGCCTAAACATTCTTGGAATAGCGATCATGAAATGGGAAGAATTTTGTTATTTGAACTTACTCGCCATAGCGATCATCATTATAAATCAACTCGAAAATATCAAATTTTAAGACATCTTGACGATAGTTTGCAACTGCCACTAGGGTATCCTGGGAGCATGTTGTTATCTCTAATTCCACCACTCTGGTTTGCTATAATAAATAAAAGAATTGTTGGGAATAATGAGTTAAATAATACTATTGAATAGTACCTTTAAAGCAATCGTTAAGAGGTTCCTTATTTTGTAACTACACTTAAAAATATTTTTTTAAGGTAATAAGTTGTTTTTTGTAAATTAAATTATGGACAAAAGAATTCAAACTAGAAAAGAAGAATTGGCAAATGGGATCACTCATATTATGGGAATTCTTTTTTGTTTAATAGGAATGCCTTTTGTGATTGCAATCGCTTTTCAAAAACATGATTTAATAACTTTATTTTCGGTTTTTACTTTCGGAATTGGAATGCTGTTAGTATATACTTTCTCAACTTTTTATCATTTAGTTCGAAATGAAAAAGCGAAACGAATATTAAATATTGCCGATCATATAAGTATTTATTATCTTATTGCGGGAACCTATACGCCTCTTATGATGCTGTATCTGAAAAGAGATACTGCCTTGCTGTTTCTTGGAATCATGTGGTTTGTTGTGCTGCTCGGTACAATTTTCAAAGTGTTTTATACCAGACGTTTTGAATTTGTTTCAGTTTTCCTATATTTAATAATGGGGTGGATGATTATTTTTGTCATTAAACCTTTGTGGAATACAATTCCTTTGACCGTCTTTTTGTGGATACTTGCTGGAGGAATTTGTTACACTTTAGGCGTTTATTTCTATATAAAAGGGGATAAACAATATTTCCATACGATTTGGCATTTTTTTGTGCTTTTAGGGACCATTTTTCATTTTATTGCTGTTTTTATAAGTCTATAAAATACTACAGTCAGGTTTTTTATAAAATAACATTCAAGGGTTGAAAAATCATAAATATAACATTTTTTAAAAATTTAAGAACCCTTTAACTTTCAAATCTAACAAATAAGTTATATTTGTAAAACCTCAAAAAAGCCTCGTTTTGAGGCAGAAAATACAGTAAAATTCAATATTTTGCCTCGTTATAGTTGGTATTGTTAAAAATGGGGTAAAATTAAAAAGTATGAAGTTTTTTAGAATAATTGTTTTAACCTTAATTTTTTGTAGTGTTAGTGTTTTTTCTCAGGATAAAAACATCAAGCATACAATCGTAAAAGGAGAAACAATTTCTAGTATTGCTCAAAAATACAATGTTTCTGCAGCTTCAATTTATAAGCTTAATCCAAAAGCTAAAAAAACCTTACAACTCAATCAGGTTTTATTAATTCCAAACTCCAATTCGAAATCAAAAGAAACAGTAAGTGTTTCGGCAAAGATAATTGATATTAATCACGAAGTTTTACCCAAAGAAACACTTTACGGAATAACAAAACAATACAAAACTACAGCAGAATTACTTTATAAAGCCAACCCGCAATTGGAGGCAGAAGGGTTAAAAATTGGACAGACTATTGTTATTCCTGCAACTGGTTTGACAGAAAAAGAAATTTCAAATGTATCGCAAAAAACTACCGCTGCTGAAAATACTGTATTAACAGCTACCCATAAGGTAAAGCCCAAAGAGTCTTTGTATGTAATTGCGAAAGATTACGGAATAACGGTTAAGGAGTTAAAGGAAATAAATCCACAAATTGGTAAAAAAGGTTTGAAAGCGGGTCAGATAATTGTAATTCCTGCTAATGGTAAAATTGCATCAGAAGCTCTTGCTGTCGAAGAAAAACCTGTTCGAATTGATTATAAGGAAAGTGACGTTTCTACAGATAAAGATTTGAGTTCAGTTAAAAACACAAAAACAAACAGTCCGACTGAAAATTCAAACTTATCTCAGAAAAATTCCTCAAATGGTTTGGCAAATGCAACTGTTTTGCATCAAGTGAAGCCGAAAGAATCATTATATGTTATTGCGAAAAACTACGGAATTACATTAAATGAATTGAAAAAAGCCAACCCAAAAATTGGTAAAAAAGGGCTGAGTATTGGTCAAACAATCGTAGTTCCGAGTAATGGAAAAAATGCAACTCAAGCCATTGCAGTTGAAGAAAAGCTGACTCAAAGTGTTTCCAGAGAAGGCAATATTGGAGGAGATAAAGTACTTGTTAGGGATGATATTGCAAGTGTGAATAATGACTCAATTGCAAATTCTGCTAATGAAACAGCTGTTTTTCATGAAGTTTTGCCTAAAGAAACAAAATACGGAATTGCTAAGAAATACGGAATTACCGTGGCAGTTTTAGAAAAGCAAAATCCTGAAATAGAAAAAAAGTTATTAGTTGGTTCGAAGTTGACTATCAAGTTGCCAAATTCAACTCTTGGGATGGTAAAAACAGAAGAAATACAAGAAAGTGCAGGTGCAAATTCTAATATTACTATTGCTAATGAGGATTTGATCAATCAACTGATTGAATCTGCATCAGTACATATTGGGACAAGATATAGAAGTGGCGGTACAACAAGTTCAGGTTTTGATTGTTCAGGACTTATGTGTTCTACTTTTGGAAGTTTTGATATAAAATTGCCTAGATCATCAATTGAACAGGCAAGTTTTGGAGAAAGAATTGATACTGAAAAGGTGCAAAAAGGAGATTTAATTTTCTTTAGAACAAACGGGAGAAGTCGAATAAATCACGTTGGAATGGTTGTAGAAGTAGTAGATGATGAAATTAAATTTATCCATTCATCTATTCATTCGGGCGTAATTATTTCGTCTACAAAGGAGCCTTATTATCGGCGATATTTTGCTCAGGTAAATCGGGTGTTAAAATAATATTCAAAAAAATTAATCAAACTCTTAAGGGAACTTAGGAGTTTTTTTATGCTTGTGTTTTTCTTTTTTGAAACGAAAGTTTGGCAGTTGTTTCGATCTCAAAATAAGCCAGCATTAGTAATTTTCAAAAAAAAGTATATCTTTAGGCAACCAAAATTTAAACCAATAAAAATGGAAGAAAACAAACAGGGAGAATTTAAAAGAGAACTTGGATTACTGGACGGAACTATGCTTGTAGTAGGGTCAATGATTGGTTCAGGGATATTTATAGTGAGTGCAGATATTGCTAGACAAGTAGGATCTGCGGGCTGGCTTATATTGATATGGCTTATTTCAGGGTTAATTACCATGATTGCAGCCGTAAGTTATGGCGAATTGAGCGCCATGTTTCCTAATGCTGGAGGGCAATATGTTTATCTAAAAGAAGCATATAATAAATTAATTGCCTTTTTATATGGCTGGAGTTTCTTTGCTGTGATACAAACAGGAACTATAGCGGCAGTGGGTGTTGGATTTTCCAAATTTGCAGCTTATTTGTATTCACCATTGAGTGATGAAAATGTTTTGTATGAATTGGGAGCTTTTAAACTAAATGCTGCTCAAATTGTTTCTATAATCACGATTGTCTTATTGACTTACATTAATAGTCGCGGGGTAAAGAACAGTAAAATTATGCAAACGGTTTTGACTATAATTAAAATTTTATCGCTGTTTGGTTTGATTGTCTTTGGGTTTCTTCTGGCTGCGAAAGCAGATATTTGGAATGCCAACTGGTCTAATGCGTGGAGTTCAAGAGCTTTTGATACTGAAAGTGGTTCTTGGATGCCTATTGGAGGGACTGCTTTGCTAACAGGTATTTCTGCAGCAATGGTGGGTTCTTTATTTTCAAGTGATGCTTGGGTTGGAGTTACTTTTATAGCTGGGGAAATTAAAAATCCAAAACGTAATGTTGGACTGAGTTTGTTCTTGGGAACATTTATTGTGACGATTATTTATTTATTGGCAAACTTGATGTATTTGGCCGTTATTCCTTTTCAGGAAATTGCCACGGCAAAGTCAGATCGTGTTGCGGTTGTAGCTTCGCAATATACTTTTGGAGATATGGGAACGATTATCATTGCGGTGATGATTATGATATCGACTTTTGCCTGTAATAATGGTTTGATAATGGCTGGAGCGAGAGTGTATTATACGATGGCGAAAGATGGATTGTTTTTGAAGAAAGCGGGTGAGATTAATAAAGCTGGTGTTCCAGCGTGGGCTTTGTGGGTTCAATGCGTATGGGCTTCGGCTTTATGCTTGACAGGTAAGTATGGTGATTTATTGGATTTTGTAATTATTATCGTTTTGATTTTTTATATCCTTACTATATATGGAATTTTTATTCTTAGAAAGAAAATGCCCAATGTAGAACGACCATACAAAGCTTTTGGGTATCCTTTTTTACCATTAGTATATATTATTGTGGCTGTAGCTATATGTATTGGATTATTGCTTACCAAGTTTTCTACTTGTGGTTGGGGAGTTTTGATTATGCTAACAGGTATTCCTGTCTATTATTTATCAAAACCGAAGGAATAATATTTTAGATTGCAGCTTTAAAAAGGATTTTTAAAATTCCGTCTCATCAAACGAGACGGAATTTTTTTATAAAACAGAAAACCCGACAAGTAGAAACAAGTCGGGTTTTTCTAGTGTAGTAAGCACTTATTTAATATTAGCAAACAGCGTTTTCTAATACTAACTCTTCATTAAAAGGAAGGTTCCAAGCTTCGGCTACTCCTTTGTAAAGGATTTTTCCGTTAGCAATGTTTAATCCTTTTTTTAATTCTTCGTTTTCAGCACACGCTTTTTGCCATCCTTTGTTTGCCAATTGTACAGCATAAGGTAAAGTGGCATTTGTAAGCGCTAATGTTGAAGTATAAGGTACTGCACCTGGCATATTAGCCACGCAGTAATGTACGATATCGTCAATGATGAAAGTTGGATTCTCGTGAGTTGTAGGAGTACAAGTTTCGATACAACCTCCTTGGTCAACTGCTACGTCAACAAGAACAGTTCCCGGACGCATTAATTTTAGCATATCACGAGTAATCAAGTGAGGTGCTTTTGCTCCTGGAATTAATACTGCACCAATAATTAAATCAGTGTCCAAAATTGCTTTTCTGATGTTATAGTTGTTAGACATTTGAGTCATAACGTTAGCTGGCATAATATCGTCTAATTGGCGTAAACGTGGTAAACTTACATCCATAATAGTGACTTGAGCTCCTAAACCGGCAGCCATTTTTGCTGCTTGAGTTCCTACGATTCCACCACCAAGTACTAATACTTTAGCAGGAGGAACACCTGGAACACCTCCAAGAAGAATTCCTCTTCCTTTTAATGGTTTTTCTAAGTATTTTGCACCTTCTTGAATAGACATACGACCTGCTACTTCAGACATTGGAACTAATAATGGTAAGCTACGGTCTATTTTTTCAACAGTTTCGTATGCCAAGCAGATAGCTTGACGCTCAATCATTGCATGAGTTAATGGCTCTGATGATGCAAAGTGAAAGTATGTGAAAAGTAATTGGTCCTTTTTTATCAAAGGATATTCTGAAGCAATTGGCTCTTTTACTTTGATAATCATTTCGGCAATGCTGTATACCTCCTCAATAGTAGGCAAGATTATAGCACCGGCTGCAGCATATTCTTCGTCAGCAAAACCGCTTCCTTCACCTGCAGTTGCTTGAACATAAACACTATGACCGTTATTTTTCATCTCAGCAACACCTGCTGGAGTTAGAGCAACACGATTTTCGTTATTCTTAATTTCTTTTGGTACACCGATTATCATAACAGTTGTATTTAGTGGTTAATTCAAAATTGAAATACAAATTTAGGGGATAAAGAAAAATTTTATGCATTGTGATTAAAAATAAGAAAATATTAATTTTATTAACTAATTTAGCATTAATTATTTCTTTATTTAGTTCGTTATTTGTTTCTAAAAAGAAAAATTATCTGATTATTTTAAGTTTAATGAATCCCTGTATACTATGATTTTAGACGAAACCGACAGAAAAATATTGCGTCTTCTGCAAGAAGATGCTCATTTGACATTGAAAGACATTTCAAATCGAATAAATCTTTCGCTAACACCTGTTCATGACAGAGTGAAACGTCTTGAAAAAGAGGGTATTATAGAGAAGTATGTCTCTATTTTAAATAAAAAAAAGCTAGGAAAAAACCTTACAGTTTATTGTCAGGTGACATTGGTGAAGCAAACTTTTGATATTTCGGATAGTTTCAATCAGGCGATACTGAATTTACCCGAAGTGGTAGAGTGCAATTTTGTTTCGGGAAGTTTTGATTATATGCTCAAAATTGTATTGCCCGATATGGAAAGTTACCATCATTTTCATCAAATGAAATTGTCGATTTTGCCTGAGGTGTCTTTGATAAATAGTTTTTTTATTATTTCGGAAGTGAAGAGTACGACGGTTTTACCTATTTAAATTTTTCGAGTTATACATATCTAAAAATTAACCGCAAAGTACACAAAGAATACCGCAAAGTTCGCAAAGCTTTGCTTACATTGGGCTCTCCTTAGCGAACTTTGCGGTTAATCATTTTTTTACCTAAAAATAAAAAATCCGCCTCGTTTTACAACTTGGCGGATTTCTGTTAAATTCAGGCTGGGGCGATTTTATTATCTAAAAAACTAAAATTAAAACTAAAAGAGCTTTCCCAACCTGTAAATGAATGCTAGTAGTACGTAAAACGTCTTACTTTGGCAATGTATTTGGCAAGTCGAATCACTTGGTGACTATACCCGTATTCGTTGTCGTACCAAATATAAAGCACTATATTTTTTCCATCTTTGGAAACGATTGTTGCATTGCTGTCATAAATTGAAGGAGCCGAAGTTCCCACTATGTCGGAAGATACCAATTCGTTATTCAATGAATATTTGATTTGTTCTACCAGTTCGCCTTCGAGTGCGTATTTTTTCATGATTGCGTTGATAGCTTCTACCGAAGTTTCTTTGGTTACTTCAAGATTTAATACAACCAATGAACCATTTGGAACCGGAACACGAATGGCATTTGAAGTTAATTTGCCTTCCAAGGACGGCAATGCTTTGGCAACTGCAGTACCTGCGCCAGTTTCTGTGATGACCATGTTTAGTGCAGCAGCTCTACCACGACGGTATTTATTGTGCATATTATCAACCAAATTTTGGTCGTTTGTATAAGCGTGAATGGTTTCTAAATGTCCTTTTACTACTCCCAAAGTGTCTTCAATCGCTTTTAGGATCGGAGTAATCGCATTGGTGGTGCAAGAAGCAGCAGAGAAAATGTCGATTTCGTCCGGGTTGTACTCGTTTTGATTCACACCATGAACGATATTTGGAACTCCTTTTCCTGGAGCGGTAAGCAATACTTTATCGACTCCCTTTGAAACTAAATGACGGCTCAAAGCTTCTTTGGTAGTGAAAGCACCAGTATTGTCGATTACGAGTGCATTATTGATGCCGTATTTAGTATAGTCAATTTCCTCAGGAGTGTTTGCTGTTATGATATGAACAGTAGTGCCGTTGATGATTAAAGCATTGTTTTTTGTATCGGCAACGACAGAACCTTGAAAATCGCCATGAATGGAGTCATAACGCAATAAAGAAGCCCTTTTTTCCAGGCTTGTAGCATCGTTTTTGTCTCTTGTAACGATTGCTCTCAAACGCATTTGCTCTCCTTTGCCTGTTTTGGACATTAACTCTCTAGCTAATAAACGTCCTATACGACCAAAACCATACAACACAACATCTTTGGGTTGGATTTCTTCAGAGAATTTGGTTTCTTTTAATTTATCTAAAACAAAATGCCTTGCATCTGGGTATTTTTCATCCTCTAATCGATATTCATAAGTAAGTTTTCCAATATCTAATTTTGCTGGTGGTAAGTCTAAAGAAAGAATGATATTGGCAATTTCAACTGAATCTGAAACCGAAATGGGTTTTCCTACAAATTTGCCTGCATATTCGTGTAAGTTGATAATTTCGCTTACGTTTCGGTCAATTAATTGGTTGCGGAACAAAACCAATTCGATTGATTTGTCGTACCATAAATCACTGATCGTTTTGATTAATTCTACTCCTGAACGTCTTCTGTCGGCTTGAAACGAAACCTCTTTTTCGTATAAATCCATGTTATTTATTTTGAAAATTTGAAATGTAAATTAATGCGTTTTTTTAAAATTTGGTGCAAAAGTACCTATTTCAATCGATTTCGTAACTTTTTTTATGATTTTTTTAGAATAAAAAAAGTCGACTTACAATTGCAAGCCGACTATAAATTTATTGATTTAACGTTTTAGATAATGATTCGAATGACTTCTCCGTTTTTATTTATCATTTCGATACGGGTACTTTGTTTTTCGTCTTTATTATTCAAAAGTTTAGAAACAGTTTCCACATTGGTAGCTTTGACATTGTCAATGCTTAAAATGATATTTCCGGTAAGTTCGTCACTATATTGTGCCAAGTTTTCATTTGTAATCGATTTGATTTTTACGCCATAATCCAATCTGAATTTCTTTTTGTCAGCGGCATCAATATTTTCAATTTCGATTCCTTTGAATTCGCTATTGAAATTTTCATTTTTACTCAATACAACAGGAGTAACCAACGTTTTTCCATCTCGTAAATAAGTAACCTGAATTTTATCATTTGGTCTTTTGGTGTTTACATAACCCGAAAGGTCTGCAAAAGTGGCAATATCTTGATTGTCCAATTTGATAATGATATCTCCTTTTTGCAATTTTGCTTTTTCGGCACCAGAGTTTTTGGTTACTTTGTTAATGTAGAAACCTTGTGTTTGTGAAATACCCAATTCTTTTGATGCAGTTCCGTTTAGCTCACCACCTTCAACTCCAAGAATTCCTCTTTGTACATTTCCAAATTCCATGATATCCTCGATAATTTTTCGAGCATTATTGGAAGGAATGGCAAAAGAGTATCCTACGTAAGAGCCTGTCATGGATGAAATCATAGTGTTGATACCAATTAATTCTCCGCGAGTGTTTACCAATGCGCCTCCACTGTTTCCAGGGTTTACGGCAGCATCAGTTTGAATGAAAGACTGAATGCCTCGAGTGTCTAGGTTTCTGGCTTTTGCCGAAACAATTCCAGCTGTAACGGTCGACGTCAAGTTATAAGGATTTCCAACGGCCAGTACCCATTCACCCACTTTAACCGAATCGGAATTGGCAAAAGTAGAATAAGGTAATTTTTCGTCTGCATCAATTTTTAATAAAGCAATATCCATTTTAGAATCGGTTCCAATGAGTTTTGCTTTATACGTTTTTTTGTTGTTTAGCGTGATTTCAATATCAGAAGCGTCTTTTACTACGTGATTGTTGGTGACGATATAGCCATCCTCAGAAATAATTACGCCCGATCCTGTTCCAACTTGCTCTTGTTGTTGCTGTCCACCATAGCCATAAAAGTATTCCATTATAGGATTGGAAATAGTTCTTACCGATACATTTTTTACGTGAACTACAGTATGAACGGTTTTATCTGCGGCAACCGTAAAATCAATGTTTTCGGCTCCTAAAGAAACTGATCTTCCGTAGGATTCTGGAGCAAGTGTTGTAATTCCGTTTTTGTTGGATGAAAAATAACCATTGTTGTCAAATAATAATTTGTACGCGCCAAGGGTCGTTGCGCCACTCAACAAGGATACCAAGAATAATTTTGAAATTTGTTTCATAAGAAAAAAATGTTTTATTAGTTATTTGATTACGAATTTAGCGGAAATTTTTTTTCAAGCAATATGGTTTAACGCTCTTTAACAATGATTAACAATTCATTAATAGTTTGTACTTTTGTGTGACTTAAAAGAATGAAATAATGCAATTAGAATTTTATAAATATCAAGGGGCTGGAAATGATTTTGTTATGATTGACAATCGTTCTAGTTTTTTTCCAAAAGAGAATACGGAATTGATTGAACATCTTTGTGATAGACGTTTCGGAATTGGTGGCGACGGGCTTATTTTGTTGGAAAATGATACCGAAACTGATTTTAGGATGGTGTATTACAACTCCGATGGAAATCAAAGTTCAATGTGTGGAAATGGAGGGCGTTGTTTGGTGGCTTTCGCCAAAGATCTAAAAGTGATTGAAGATAAAACTACATTCATTGCAACCGATGGTTTGCATCACGCTTCATTCGAAGATAATGAATTGGTTTCTTTACAGATGATTGATGTTCCTGCTATAGATATTAAAAAAGAGTATTCGTTCTTGAATACAGGTTCTCCGCATCATGTGCAAATGGTAGAAGATCTAGAGCATTATAATGTAAAAGAAAATGGTTCTGCCATTCGTTTTGGTGAATTATATGGAGCGGCAGGAAGTAATATTAATTTCGTAAAAAAAATAGACGACAACACTTTTAGACTTCGAACTTACGAAAGAGGAGTAGAGGATGAAACTTTGGCTTGCGGAACTGGGGCTACAGCGGTTGCAATTGCCATGAATGCAACTGGACAAACCAATGCCACAGCTATTAATGTGAATGTTGAAGGTGGAAAATTAGTAGTTTCTTTTGATAAAACACCAAACGGTTTTACCAATGTTTTCTTGAAAGGTCCTGCTGAATTTGTGTTTAAAGGGGTAATTGAGATTTAAGATAAAACGTAAATTATTAATTTCACAACTCAAAACTCTTCAATGAAAACATTAAAAGGCGATAACATTTACATCCGAGCACTTGAACCCAATGATTTGGAGTTTATTTATGCTATAGAAAATGATCAAAGTATTTGGGAGGTAAGCAACACTCATACACCTTATAGTCGGTTTTTGGTGAAGCAGTATTTAGAAAATGCCCATCAGGATATTTATGAGGCCAAGCAATTGCGACTGGCTATTTGTCAAGATCAGGATTTTCCCGCTTTGGGATTAATTGATTTGTTTGATTTTGACCCTAAGAACAATAGAGCAGGCGTGGGGATAGTAATTCAAGGAACAGAGAACAGAAATCAGAACATTGGGTCAGAAGCATTAGACTTATTGATTCAATATGCTTTTTATAATCTTAACTTACATCAATTATACGCAAATATTGGAACCGAAAATACCGCTAGTATCGCTCTTTTTACTAAATTTGGTTTCCAAAAAATAGGCGTAAAAAAAGATTGGACTTTTGTCAATGGAGTTTACAAGGACGAAGCTATTTTTCAACTAATTAATAATCACACGAGCGACAGCGAACTGTAGCAGTAATTTTAAATTTTTATATTTTGAATCTAAAAAAAATAGTATCATTAGTATCTGTAGCATTAATATCAGTATTAATCATTTACGGGTTTGTTTTGATGTATCAAATTTTTAGTGGTAACACAAAATTTGCAGAAAAGGAGTTGTATGTTTATGTACCAACTGGGTCCAATTATGAGGATGTAAAAAAAATAATTGCTCCTTATGTCGAGGATATGGGACGTTTTGAAATGGTAGCTGGAAAAACAAGCTATCCTGAAAATGTAAAAGCTGGGAGGTTTTTGTTTAAAAAAGGAATGAACAGTTATGATTTGGTTAAAACAATGCGGATTAATGATCCGGTAAGTTTGGCTTTTAACAATCAGGAACGTTTGGAAAATTTTGCTGGTCGAGTGGGTTCGCAAATTGAACCGGACAGTTTAGAATTATTGAATACGTTTAAAGATTCTGTATTTTTGAAAGAAAACGGATTTACAGAGGATAATGTTTTGGTTATGTTTATTCCGAATACTTATGATATTTATTGGAATATTTCAGCGGAGAAATTCCGAGACAAAATGATTAAAGAGTATCATAAATTTTGGAACAAAGAAAGAACTGCTAAAGCTGCAGCACAAGGTCTAACGCCAATTCAAGCAACAATTTTGGCTTCGATAGTGCATAAAGAGTCAGTTAAGAAAGACGAAAGACCAAGAATTGCAGGGGTTTATTTGAATCGAATGAGACTTGAAATGCCATTGCAAGCTGACCCAACGGTTATTTTTGCAATGAAAAAGAAATCGAATGATTTTAATCAAGTTATAAAAAGAGTTTTTTATAATGATTTGATAATGAAACATCCTTATAATACCTATATGAATATTGGGCTTCCTCCAGGGCCAATTGCAATGCCTGATATTACGGCACTTGAGGCGGTTTTAAATCCGGAAAAGAACAACTACATTTATTTTTGTGCGAGTGTTGACCGTTTTGGGTATCACGAATTTGCGGCTACTTTGCCTGAGCATAATATTAATGCCAAAAAATATTCGGATTGGATTAATAGTCAAGGCGTACAACGTTAAGATTTTTATCAGTAATAAAGAATGTTTTTATAAAAGCTTCAAAATTGTTTAATAACAGTTTTGGAGCTTTTTTATATTGAATTTGCCCATAAATGATGTTTTGAAAACGTAATTGCATAAGGGATGGAAATGGCATCTCCCGATTTAGAAAAACAAGGCTTTTTTGCCGTAGTTTTTGTTAATCGGGAATACAATGGACAGCCCGACCCGCAGGGATATGCCCAAAAAAAACAAATGTCGATTATTAAATTTCTATGTTTTTATTTCAAACGTTATCGCAAAATGTGGAATTTGTAATCATTTGAGTGTTATTTTGCTTTTTCTAGACGTTTTTTCTTTTTTTAAACAAGAATAAGCTTATAAATTTAAGTCAATTATTTTGAGTTTTTTCAATCTTTCTGTTTTATTTTCAAAACTAGAACGCTCGCATAACGAGTGACTTATGAACCATAAATTTAAAAAGTTGATAAGTTTAAAGGCTTGATTTTCAGCTTTATTTTTTAAGTTGTATCTTTGCGCATAGAAATTTCTTAACGGGACAGCGTTTTGAAGAAAACCTAAATATGATAAAAAAATGGTATTTTTACACTGGTTTGATTGTTGTTGTAGCATTTTTGAGCTACGGTTTTAAACCCTCCAAATTAGAATCTACCCCATGGTTTCTAATTAATGAAACAGATGATACATCCTACTTATTACCATCTTTAAATGTGAACGATTATACCAATTCTGAGATTCCCTATACTGGAAATTTCTTTATCGGATATAAAGAAGCAATCGGCTTCAAAGAGTCACAGGGAAAATACAAAAAAATTAATTCACTAGGCTATTTAGGAAAATACCAATTTGGTATAGAAACATTAAAAACTATTGGAGTTCACAATAGTAGTACTTTCTTAAACAGCCCTAGAATGCAAGAAAAAGCATTTATTGCCCTTTTGTCTAAAAACAAATGGGAGCTAAGAAATGTTATCGAAAAGTACGAAGGAACTGTAATGAACGGAACATTGATTACAGAGTCTGGAATTTTGGCAGCAGCACACCTTGCTGGTGTAGGATCCGTTAAAAAGTATTTTCGGTACAAAGGGAAAAGGTATTTTAAAGACGCTTATGGAACTTCGTTGAGAAGTTATCTGAAAAGATTTGGAGGATTCGACACTTCCTTTATCGTTGCAGATAGTACAGCAAGTGTTATTTAATTTATTTTTACACTTTTAAATAAAAAAGTCCAATTGAATAGTACTATTCGATTGGACTTTTTTTATTAATGTCTTTGTTTAGTTTTATTAAAGTAAAAACACCAATCTTACGATTGATGTTTTTATAAATTATTCAGTTAAATAAATCTTGAGAAACTATTTTTTATTTACTTAATTGGAAAACTAATCCTCCTCCTAATGAAAATTGGTAAACAGTAGAATAGCTGCTTACTGTTGCTCCACCTCCGCCAGTTCCAAAGTATAATCCTCCACCAAATGTTTGTGAAGTCGATAATAACTGTGCTTGCATTTTGATACCTACTTTGTTAGATACCCAAACAATTCCTCCTGCTTTTACTCCCCAAGCAAATTTTGTAATTGTTTGATCATTATAAGTGTAATTTGAAGAGGGGTTCGGGTTATTGATATCTACAATGTTCATACCAATACTTAAACCACCAAAACCTTCAAATTTAGAACCCGCTTGTCTAAAGTATTTATTTCCACCAATCATGATATAATTCATTTGTACATCATAGTTTACTTTGGCAGTAGTTAATGGATAATAGTAGGTAGTTGGAGCTGTAGTAGTTTGTCCGATATAAGAAAGCTCCACGCCAGTATGATCACCTACAATGTATTCTAAACCACCACCATATTGTAAACCATCTTGTAATTGCCCAGAGTAGTTCCCATTACTGTAATAAGAATCGAAACTGTCTTTAAACGCATAGGAACCGTAAATATTTAATCTTACATCTGTACCACTATTTCTTGAAGTGAATTGTTGGCTGTAAATTGCTGAAGTTGAAAGCAAAAGTAGTGCAATCAATGATTTAGTAAAGTTTTTCATTTTTGTTTTGTTTGTTTTGTTTGTTTTGTTTGTTTTGAAAGTAGTTTTTTTATTGCTTTCAAAGATATTGAAAAAAAATAATTTCGGTTATTATTAACAATTTGTTTTTTGTTAAATTTAAAGGACATATTTTGACTTATTCTATTGGTTTTAGGTATCTAATTCAGATTTTTTAAAAGTATTTTTTTAGTGCTAAATATCAAAACAATAGAATCAAATTTGAGAGACTAAATGCGTTATTTTAAAAATAGAATTGATAAAAAAAAACACCAATTTTTGAATTGGTGTTTTATGCTTTCAATCTTCTATTAAAATTTCTAAAATCTTGATGGCTGCTTCACTTATTTTTGTTCCTGGACCAAAAACAGCTACCGCTCCGGCGTCAAATAAAAATTGATAATCTTGAGCGGGTATGACACCACCAACAATTACCATAATATCTTCTCTTCCGTATTTTTTGAGTTCTTCAATTACCTGGGGAACCAATGTTTTGTGACCCGCTGCCAATGAAGAAACGCCTAAAATGTGCACGTCATTTTCGACTGCTTGTTTGGCAGCTTCTGCAGGTGTTTGAAAAAGTGGACCAATATCTACATCAAAACCAACATCGGCATAACCAGTTGCTACTACTTTGGCACCACGGTCATGACCGTCTTGTCCCATTTTGGCAATCATAATTCTAGGGCGACGACCTTCTTGTTTGGCGAAGGTATCGGCTAGTTGTTTTGCTTTTTCAAAACTTTTGTCGTCTTTTATTTCTTTACTATACACGCCACTAAAAGATTTAATTTGTGCTTTGTATCTTCCAAATACCGTTTCTAAAGCGTCGCTGATTTCGCCCAATGTACAGCGATTTCTAGCGGCTTCTACAGCGATTTCCAGTAAGTTTTCTTCTCCTGTTTGCGCACAAAGAGTTAGTCTTTGGAGCGAATTTTTAACTTTATCTGCATCTCGAGTTGCTTTAATTCGGTCTAATTGTTCGAGTTGTTGTTTGCGTACCATTTGGTTGTCTACATCCAAAATTTGTAGTGGGTCTTCTTTTTCCAGACGGTACTTGTTGACACCTACAATGACGTCCTGGTTGCTGTCTATTCGCGCTTGTTTTCGCGCTGCAGCTTCTTCTATTCTAATTTTCGGCAATCCAGTCTCAATGGCTTTGGTCATACCACCCAGTTCTTCAACTTCTTCGATGAGTTTCCAAGCTTTTTCGACAATTTCGTTAGTTAGGCTTTCAATATAATAACTGCCAGCCCATGGATCTACTGTTTTGGTAATTTTGGTTTCTTCCTGTAAAAAAATTTGAGTATTTCGGGCAATTCTGGCCGAAAAGTCAGTAGGTAATGCAATAGCTTCATCTAAGGCATTGGTATGCAATGATTGTGTGCCTCCAAAAGCCGCCGCCGCCGCTTCAATACAGGTACGAGCCACATTGTTAAACGGATCTTGTTCGGTTAGACTCCAACCCGATGTTTGGCAATGCGTTCTTAATGCTAGAGATTTTTCGTCTTTTGGGTTGAATTGTTTGACCAGTTTTGCCCAAATCATTCTTCCGGCTCTCAATTTGGCAATCTCCATGAAATGATTCATCCCGATGGCCCAGAAAAAGGATAGGCGAGGAGCGAAATCATCTATTTTCATGCCGGTCGCCAGTCCTGTTCGAATGTATTCCAATCCATCTGCAAGAGTGTAGGCCAATTCAATATCTGCAGTTGCCCCAGCTTCCTGCATGTGATAGCCTGAAATAGAAATGGAATTGAATTTTGGCATTTTATTACTGGTAAATTCAAAAATATCGGCGATAATTTTCATCGATGGAGTAGGCGGGTAGATATACGTATTCCGCACCATAAACTCCTTCAGGATATCATTTTGGATAGTACCGGAAAGTTGCTCCGGTTTTACCCCTTGTTCTTCGGCAGCAACGATATAAAAAGCCATAATAGGTAAAACGGCACCGTTCATAGTCATAGAAACCGACATTTCGTCAAGCGGAATCTGATCGAATAATACCTTCATATCTTCGACAGAGTCTATTGCAACTCCTGCTTTTCCTACATCGCCTACTACACGTTCGTGATCCGAATCATATCCTCGATGCGTAGGCAAATCGAATGCAATAGATAATCCTTTTTGACCCGCAGCCAGATTTCTTCTGTAAAAAGCATTGCTTTCTTCTGCTGTCGAGAATCCTGCATATTGGCGTATTGTCCATGGTCTGCGCACATACATAGTAGCATACGGACCACGTAAATTGGGTGCAAAACCCGCTCCAAAATCAAGATGTTCGATTGACTCGATATCTTTTTCTGAGTAGGTTTTGTGAATTTCAATTCCTTCAGCAGTCAAGAAGTTTTCAGACTGCAGTTTCTGGTCTGCTGTCTGAAAATCTTTTTTAAGTGTTATATGTTGTAAATCTTTTCTTTTCATCTTTTTTTTAACCTTTAATCTCTTTAGTTACTGGACCAAATTGATTTTTATTTTTTTTCGACACCTTATCGCTGTATTTGATTATTCAGCTGAAAGACGTTCCTGTTCTATCTTTTCTGCCAGTCGTTTTTCGATTATGGGAGTAATCAATGTTTTTCTGGGTTTTATTTTTACAAAAGGGAACAATTCTAAATCTTGCTTCATCTTGTCATTTTTGTTAGGATATTTATTAGTACCCAACAAGGTTTCTTTTCCGGAATCGAATAAAGCCTGTTCAGAATCAGCGCTTTCCTGGATTTTTCTTTTTATTATCCCTTCATTCAGTTGCTTTAGAAAACCACCGTTGGCTTCAATATCTTTAAAAAGAAGTAAGGCTTTGTCTGCCAATTGATTGGTTAGATTTTCAATATAATAACTGCCATCGGCCGGATTATCTACTTTGTCAAAATAACTTTCTTCTTTAAGAATCAACAATTGGTTTCGGGCAATTCTATCTCCAAATTCATTGTCTTTATGGTATAATGCATCATAGGGTAAATTGGCAATGGCATCGGCTCCGCCTAGTATTGCACTCATACATTCGGTTGTTGTACGAAGCATATTTACATTATAATCGTAGATGGTTTTGTTGCGTTTTGTTGGAGTTATCAGTAAATGACAGTCCAGATTGTGATTGTATTCTTTGGCTATACTGTTAAAAAGTATTCTAAAAGCGCGCAGTTTTGCAATTTCAAAAAAGTAATTTCCTCCCACAGAAATTTGAAAAACAATGGGCTGGTTTATAGAGGAGATTCGGTTGAAGTATTCATTGGCATGAGCCAAGCTATAAGCGATTTGCTGTACTATATTTGCCCCCGCATTTTGATATAAACCACCGTTAACACTTATTAGAGAAATAGAAGAAGTTTCTTTTGTGAGTTTTTCTAATGTTTCAAAATTATTTTTTTCTTGAGTTTGAAACCAATTTCCATCTTTGGCCAATTGACCTATTGGGTCTAAAAGACAATAAATAATTGCATTTTTTTCTTTTGCAATGGTATCAATTTTTTTAACGAAATCGATTGATAAAAAATTGAAATGAAAATAAACTGTAATTTTTTCTAAAGGTATTTTCTCTAATAGTTTTACAATGTTTACACTTTCATCGGGAATAGTAAAACGAAGACTTTCGGTACCACGATTTAAGGCATCTAAAGCTTTTACTATTGATTTTTCTATATCAAAAACAAAGATATTTTGGCAAATTTTAAATTCGGAAGCCTTTGTAGAAATAGGATGCGTTTTTGCAATGTCTTCTTTGTCATAAAATGGTTTTATTTTGATGTCTTCGGGAGAATTCCAAATAAGAGTTTCATTATAATCGGCTCCTTTGAGTTCAAATTGAATTTTTTGCTTCCATTGTTTTGCGGAAACCGGGCTGAAATCGTCGAATAGGGTTTTAGCCATTTTGGATTGGAATTAGTGTTGAATGTAAAATGGAGCGATTATTTTTTTTGAACGGTATCGCCTTCAAATTCTATGATGTAAATGTCTTCACTATCTTTTTTCATATAGTATTTTTCTCGAGCATACTTTTCTATTTGTTCAGGGTTTTTCAACTGCTTGATATTTTCTTCATCTTTTTTAATTTCCCCTTGATAATATGCTGCATTTTCTTCGAGTTCATCAATTTGTTTGTTGAGAAAACGGTGCTCAAAATAGGAATAATTGTCTAGAAATAACATCCAGGTCAAGAAAGCCAATAACACCCAAACGTATTTATTGCTTAAAAATTTAAACCAGGGTTTTTCTTTATAGGGATTTTTCATTGGTATTGATTTTTGACTTCCAATATAAATGGGAAAGCACTTTTTTATTGTAACTTATTTAATTTCAAACTACTGTGACCGAAAAACTAAATGTTTGATTTTTATTTTGGTATAAAATTACAATAAAATTACAAAATACGTTGATTAATTACGGCACGAACTACATCTATAGCGACGGTATTGAATTTGTCGTTTGGGATTATGATATCGGCAAAAGCTTTTGTGGGTTCAATGAATTGTTCATGCATTGGTTTCAGGGTATTTTGGTAGCGGTTTAATACTTCATTCATGTCACGACCACGTTCGGCAATGTCTCTTTTTAATCGACGTATTAAACGCTCGTCTGAATCGGCATGGACGTATATTTTTACATCAAAAAGATCTCTTAGTTCTGGATTGGCGAGGATTAAAATACCTTCTACAATCATTACTTTGCGGGGATGGGTAAAAATAGTATCATCTGTTCGGTTGTGTGTTACGAAAGAATATACAGGTTGGTTGATGTTATTTCCCGCCTTTAGTTCTTTGAGATGAGTAACCAATAAATCAAAATCTATAGCACGTGGATGGTCAAAATTAATTAAGGCTCTTTCGTCAAAAGACATGTTGTGGTTTTCTTTGTAATAAGAGTCTTGCGAGATAATCCCAACTTCGGTATCTGGTAACTCATTCATAATCTGATGTACCACGGTTGTTTTTCCCGATCCTGTTCCTCCTGCAATTCCTAGTATTAACATAAAATAGATTTATTGTGATTTATGGTGTAAAAATAGGGATTTAGGGATATTTAATTTCTTTTTTTGCATTATAATTGAATGATAATATTTTTTCGCACAAAAAAAGCCGAACATTGCTGTTCGGCTTTTGGTCGGGGTGGCAGGATTCGAACCTGCGGCCTCCTGCTCCCAAAGCAGGCGCGATAACCGAGCTACGCTACACCCCGTAAATCGAGTGCAAATATAAGGTTTATTTCTGCTTTTCAAAGCGATTTGGTAAAATAAATAAAATTTATTTCTTCATTAGTTTTTTGGATTTATAACAGTGTGAATTTTTTATAATAAAGAGTACATTTGTATCTCAAAAAAATAAAAAACATGTCAGATACAATAGAAAAAATCAAATGCCTTATTATAGGTTCTGGTCCAGCAGGTTATACTGCGGCCATATATGCAGCCAGAGCCAATATGAATCCTGTTTTATATCAAGGAATGCAGCCAGGTGGTCAATTGACTACCACAAACGAAGTTGAAAATTTCCCGGGTTATGTAGATGGAGTTACTGGTCCAGAAATGATGGTGCAGTTGCAAAGTCAAGCGCAACGTTTTGGTGCCGATATCCGTGATGGTTGGGCTACTAAAGTAGATTTTTCAGGAGACATTCACAAAGTTTGGATCAACGATACTGTTGAATTGCATTGTGAAACTGTGATTATTTCTACAGGAGCTTCGGCTAAATATTTGAATATTGCATCTGAACAACATTATCTAAAAATGGGCGGTGGAGTTTCTGCTTGTGCTGTTTGCGACGGATTCTTTTATAGAAATCAAGAAGTAGTTATTGTTGGAGCAGGGGATTCCGCTTGTGAAGAAGCACATTATTTGTCAAAATTATGTTCAAAAGTAACAATGCTTGTTCGTAGCGAAAAGTTTAGAGCTTCAAAAATTATGGAAGAACGCGTTCGCAAAACCGAAAATATTGCCATTTTGATGAATCACGATACCGTTGATGTTTTGGGAGATGAGCAAGTGGTTACGGGTGTAAAAGCCAAAAACAAAACTACTGGTGAAGTATTTGATATTCCGGCTACTGGTTTTTTCGTTGCGATTGGGCATCAACCCAACACCGAAATTTTCAAAGAATATTTAACTCTTGACGAAACAGGTTATATTGTAAATACACCAGGAACGTCCAAAACAAATGTAAACGGAGTATTTGTTGCTGGAGATGCTGCAGATCACGTGTATCGTCAAGCCATCACGGCTGCCGGTACAGGTTGTATGGCCGCTCTGGATGCCGAAAGATATTTGGCTTCTAAAGATTAATTTTTTTTTTAAAATAATAGTAAAGTCCCAATTTTTTTAGATTGGGACTTTTTTTTGGAAAAAAATAATTGGTCGTTTTGAAATTACTTCAATTTTTTTATCAGTTGGGCTTCGCCTAAAAATTTACGAACTTCAATTTTTGGTGTTCCAATGATGTTGATTTTTGAAGTGTCGGTAGCATCAACAACAAGAGTTGTATCGGCCATTATATTGCAAACCGCATTGCTTTCTGTGGTTACATCTGCATTTTTAATGGTAAATTTAACTCCGGTAAATACTGTATTATTATCTAATCTGATAATTGCGTTGGTGGCATCTCCTTCAATAGTTGCTGTTGCTTTTTGGTACAAATCGAAGGCAAGATCTGTCGTAGAAATTAATGCTTTGATTTGTGCATTTTTACTTAATTGCACTTTTGCTTTCTCGGATTTCAAATTGAGTTCAGTTTTTGATTTATCATCAGACAGCAAAGTAAAATTTTTCGAATTAACATTCAAATATAATTTTGCAAAATCAAATGACGAAAAGGTAATGTCGTCAAGCTGTATGCTTTCGATTGCGTTTATTATTGAGGCATTTTTTGCAATAACGGTTTTTAAATCATCGGTATATTTTACTCTTACAATTAGTTTTTTGAAACCGGTTGCTTCTTTTGAAGTATAAATACGAAGCGCTTTTTCTTTTAGGTCGAAAGAAATGATTTCATGTAAGTTATCATCGGCTTCGATTTTTATTTCGTTTTTTGGACCTTTTTCCAAGTAAACGGTTAGATTATCATCTATTTCTAAGGTATTGAAATCGCCAATTTCTTTCGGTTTTTCCAGAACTGTTTTTGATCCTTTTATTTTTTCTTTATTTTGGGCAATTGCCATTGTAGTTGTCAGTAGGAATAATGCAAGTACGTGGGATATTTTCATTTTGTTTTTTTTTAATTTGGGGTTTGTACAAATATAAAAAAATCACCCATTTTTGATGGATGATTTTTAAAATATTTAAGAATTATACTTTTAGATTTGATTAATACTTCCTCCAGAATTTTCCTCTTTTTGAATTGATTTTGGAACGTTATTGTAGTTAATGTTTCCTCCACTTGAAGCTTCTGCTTTTAGACTCACAATAGGATGAACAGCTATTGATCCGCCGCTTGAGGAATCGGCTGTCACATCATTGGCAAGTAAATCGTTTGTGTCAACTATACTTCCGCTAGAGGCTGATGTTTCCAAATTTATGGCTTTTCCCATTAGTGTGATGTTACTTGCACTACTGGATTCGCTTTGAATTGTTTCAAATTCTAGGGCTATTTTAATGGTCGCCGCACTAGATGCTGATAAAGTGATATGATCTCCTTTTAGCGTATTTCTGCTTTTTATTGATGCAGCAGATGATGCTTCCAATCCATCAATTACGGGCATTTTAACAGTAACTTTTTTTGATTTGATGTTAATAAAGTTATTGATTTTACAAGCAATTACCAGAACTCCATTTTCGACCGTTGTAGTGATTTCTTTTTGTAAATTGTCATCGGCCTCTACTGTGATTTCTGTTGTATTAGATTGTTCTACAACTAAATCTATGGCATTACTGACTTCTACACTTTTAAAATCGCCTTGTACAACTCTTTTTTCGGTAGTAACATTTCCGCTTCCTGTGATCGAATTCATACCTCCAATATGATTACAGGAACCGAATAATAATGCTGTTAATGCAACTATAATAAATTTCGTGATTAATGTGATAACTTTTATCATGACTATTCCGTTTTAATAATTATACCATCTTTGTTGATTTTCAATTCTTTGAATTTCTTTTTGCTTTTTACAGTTGTATCACTTTCAACAGTAACTCCATTTTCATTGATAGTTACGTTAGTCTCATTATCATCATCATCAACATCATTGTATTCGTTTTCATCTGCTGGGCAATCCAAGCATTTTACTTTTGATTCTTCCACTTTGTAAGTGTAATTATCAGAACTATAATGTAAGTTGAAGAATTCATCATTCGATCTGTCATAGTTTTCTACGCTAGAATCCGTTTTAAACAAAGTGCCTTCTGGTAAATACAACGTAATTTCGATTTCTTGATCACGGAATTTATTTTTCAAATCGGTGATTAAATAATTATCTAATATCAATTGATTTCCTATTACTTTGTACCCGTAACGAATAGCTTCAGATCTTTTTTTCGCTTCAGACAATGATTTTCCTTTGGATTCTTTTTCGATTTGAAGATACGCATATTTTTCTTCCGATTTTTCGATTTTAATGCTTACTTCATTCGAATAAATAATATCGTTGTTTAGTGAATCTTGCGTAATCATGAAGTCATTTCGGTCATTTACATTTTTAGCAAAATAATCATTGTGTTTGAACTTGATAAAAAGAGTGTCAGTTGGTTTAAGATTGATGATTTCTTTTTGAATTGTTCTGCCATTTACTGCAAATGCTGTTGCTTGTTTAATTCCAATTGAGATAGCAAGAGAAAGTGCGATTAACCAAAGAGCTAAAAGCGTGTATTTTGCAATATTCCCAATTGATCGCATGTTGGGTGCTAGTAATTTGAAACCTAACAAAGTCATGAAAAAGAATGGAATTCCAACAGCGATAAACATTAATAAACCAAATGACCAAACAGGATAATCTGTAAAATTACCGGCTTCTACAAAACTTTGCCAAGGAAAATTCATCGAAACACTCGTTCCTAATGTGAACACTCCTATCAATAGCATGAAAAGAACGACGAATCCTGAAACAATTAAAACAATACCTAAAAATTTTGCAAATATTTTGAAAATAGTAATTATTAGATCTCCAAAAGAACTTCCTATTTTTTCTGCACCTGTTTTTATTTGATTGCCAAATTTATCGTAATCAGCATTTTTTATTTTGCCTGAAACATTATCAAATTCTTCACGCACCTTTTTCTCAATGTTCGAAATGGTTACAGGTTCGCCAGTCATTTCTAATTTTTCAGAGGTTGTAATGGCTTCTGGAGTAACAACCCAAAGAATGATATAAGCCAAAATACCAGTTCCAAATCCAGCAAAAACAAATATCAAGAACATGATTTTTAACCAAACCGCGTCTATTCCAAAATAATGTCCCAAACCGGTAGCAACACCACCAATCATTCCGTTTTCTTTGTCACGATACAGTTTTTTTGTACTTCTAGGTGCTGCGTAGTCTCTGTTGTTTGCAGTATTTGGTCCATCTTCTTCAATGATGTAATCTTCGGGCTGGCCCATTACAGCAATCACTTCGTCTACTTCTCTTATTGTAACAACATGCTTGTCTGATTGTTGTTTCTCAGTCAGTAATTCTGAAACACGCATTTCAATATCTTTGATGATTTCTTCTTGTCCAGAGGATTTTGATAACGATCGTTTTATAGCATCAAAATAGCGAGTCAGTTTTTGATATGCATCTTCGTCAATATGGAAGAACATTCCGCCTAGGTTTATATTTACAGTTTTGTTCATGACTATTATTTTTGGTTTGTTATTAAGTTTACGGCATCAGACAATTCTGTCCAGGTGCCATCTAGTTCTTTTAAAAAAGTTTGGCCTATTTCGGTAAGTCCGTAGTATTTTCTAGGCGGACCCGATGTAGATTCTTCCCAACGGTAATTGAGCAGACCGTCGTTTTTTAATCGGGTTAATAGTGGATAAATGGTTCCCTCTACAACCAATAATTTAGCGTTTTTCAAAGTGTCTAATATTTCTGAGGTGTAAGCATCTTTTTCTTTTAATACTGATAAGATGCAAAACTCGAGAACACCTTTACGCATCTGGGCTTTTGTGTTTTCAATGTTCATAATTTTTTAATTTGAGTTGATTTGTTGATGAAACAGTTCATTTTTTGATTGATGATTGATTATTATTTTGTGATATTATATTTTAGTGCGCCGTTTTCTTATTTTAGAAAAGTTATTGTCAGGGGATAACTGTATTCTTCGCCATTAGATGCTTTGATTGAAGCATAAATGACTAAAAAGAATTCGGCTACTTTCATGCAAGCAAAAGCAAAAAGCGCTAATGCCGCTACTGTCAAAATTCCAACATTATTTCCAAAATCAAAATTTTCAAAAACAACATCATTGTTGTTTACAAAATCTGCAAAAGAAATATTCTTCAATACGGTATAGAGAAAAATAGGAATGGCAATCAAGGCAAATACCAAGGAGTAAATCAAAATACTCAATTGAAAATTTAGTGCTTGTTTCCCATTATGATCTACAAATTCTGATTGATCTTTCTTAGACGTCCAAATAATTATTGGAAATATATAATTCCCAAACGGAATAATATACTGACTAAAAGTACTTAAGTGAGTAAATGCGGCTGTGTTTCTTTCGGATGAAGTTTCCATTTTTTTTGGTTTTTTTTAGATTTCGATTTTTTGATTGATGATTGTTAAATTACTATTTTGTTCCCTGCCTAGTAATTTCTTATGCAAATATATGTCCAAAGAAGAGTATCTTGTATCGCATAGTAGTAAATGTTAACATAATATTAACAAAAACAACAATAAAAGTAAGATAATATCTATATTAGGTGTTGTTTGCCTAGTTTTTTATGAATGACGTTTGCAATTATTTTTGACATACATTGGATGTTTATATTTGTGGATGACTATTATGATTGCAGAAGAATAGTTATTTTTCTCTATTTTATATGTACGCATAGTATTTTTTGTATTTTAGCCAAAAAAAGAAATCACATGAAATTAACCGTATCAAAATTGAATCGATTTATATTTTTCAAATTACCGTCGGCATTTATATGTGGTGTTCGGGTAAAGTACATTGACAAAGACAAATGTATTGTTACGGTAAAACACCGTTGGATTAACCAGAACCCTTTTAATTCGATGTATTTTGCGGTTCAGGCAATGGCAGCAGAAATGACAACAGGCGCTATGGTAATTGATAAAATCCAGAACAGCGGAAAAAAAATATCGATGTTGGTTGCCAATAATAAGTCTAATTTTTCTAAAAAAGCTACTGGTCGAATCACTTTTGTATGCGAAGATGGGCATTTGATTGAAGAAGCAATTCAGAAAACAATTGAAAATGGTGAGGGGCAAACATTCTGGATGAAATCGATTGGTACTAATGAAAGTGGAGTGCAAGTTTCTGAAATGGATTTTGAATGGAGTGTTCGATTGAAATAGACTTTCGCAGCAAAGCAAAAAAAAGCTTCGTAGTAAATACGAAGCTTTTTTTAATATAAGGCAATGATGAATTAATAATTATATAGAAACCAACCTTAAATTTCGCGATTTTCGAGTTGTATTCCTTTGGGGTTGAATAAAAATCTGGAACAAAAATAAGTAAACTATAACGTAATAGTCATAAAATTTTATTAAATTTTATGACTTAATCGATTAATATTGTTCACACAACAAACAATAATTTGTTTGCATCAAGTGGAAATACGAATAATATTAAAAGTAATGCCAAATTAAAAAAGTGTGACAATTTGACATTTTTTAATTTTTGGCAGTACTTTTGCAATCCATAGTAAAGAATAAAAAAAGATGTTTAAGAATTTTTTTAAAAATAAAAGTAATATGACTACAGAAAATACAGAATTCGATCAAGAAATAGATGACGCAACATTAGAGAATAATGCAAATGGGGAGCAACTTATTATTGAAGAATTAAGTGTTGAAGAACAATTAACTCAAGACTTAGCCAAAGAAAAAGATAAGTTTTTAAGGTTATTTGCTGAATTTGAAAATTACAAAAGAAGAACTACGAAAGAAAGAATAGAATTGTTCAAAACCGCCAATCAAGAAGTTTTATTAGCAATGCTTCCTGTTTTAGACGATTTTGATAGAGCTATGGTTGAAATCAATAAATCGGAAGATGAGTTGTTGGCAAAAGGTGTAGAATTAATTCATGAAAAACTAAAAAGCACTTTAGTTTCTAAAGGATTAGAGCAAGTTGATGTGAAAGCAGGAGACGCATTTGATGCTGATTTTGCCGAAGCAATTACTCAAATTCCTGCAGCTTCAGAAAAGATGAAAGGGAAAATAGTTGATGTTCTTGAAAAAGGATATAAACTTGGTGATAAAATTATTCGTTTTCCAAAAGTAGTTATTGGGAACTAAAAAAGTAAAATTTTTGCTTTAAAACTCCAAAAGAAATAGAATGTTGTAATAAACAATGTTTTGATTTTTTTTAATTGAAAATTGGAATTTAAAAGTATTGGATTTTGTTTTTAATTTTTTAGAATTTATTTGAATTATGAAAAAAGATTTTTACGAAATATTGGGTATTTCAAAAGGCGCAGATGCTGCTGAAATAAAAAAAGCATACAGAAAAAGTGCATTGAAGTACCATCCTGACAAGAATCCTGGCGACAAAGAGGCAGAAGAAAAATTCAAGTTGGCTGCCGAAGCATATGAAGTATTGAGTGATCCTGCCAAAAAAGCAAAATACGATCAATACGGACATCAAGCATTTGATGGTTCTGGCGGATTTGGCGGTGGTGGTCATGGAGGAATGAATATGGATGACATCTTCAGTCAGTTTGGCGATATTTTTGGAAGCGGTTTTGGTGGATTTGGCGGAGGCGGAGGTCCTCGTCGCGTAAAAGGAAGCAATTTGCGTATTAAAGTAAAATTGACTCTAGAGGAAATCGCCAATGGTGTAGAGAAAAAAGTAAAAGTTAAACGTAAAGTTCAAGCGCAGGGTGTGTCGTATAAAACCTGTTCTACTTGTAATGGGCAAGGGCAAGTAATGCGAGTGACCAATACAATTTTGGGTAGAATGCAATCAGCTTCAACCTGCCCTACTTGTGGAGGTTCAGGTCAAATTTTAGACAAAAAACCAAACAATGCCGATTCTCAGGGAATGGTAGTAGAAGATGAAACCGTTTCTATAAAAATTCCGGCAGGTGTAGTAGATGGAATGCAGCTTAAAGTTTCTGGAAAAGGTAATGATGCCCCAGGAAATAGCGTTCCTGGTGATTTGATTGTTGTTATCGAAGAAATAGAACATGAATTTTTGAAACGTGAAGGAGAAAATCTTCATTATGATTTATACATCAGTTTTGCCGAAGCGGTTCTTGGTATCTCAAAAGACATTGATGCTGTAAACGGAAAAGTAAGAATCAAATTGGAAGAAGGTATTCAATCTGGAAAAATTCTAAGATTAAAAGGAAAAGGAATTCCAAGTATTAATGGATATGGCAGCGGAGATTTACTAGTACATGTAAATGTCTGGACACCAAAAACATTAAACAAAGAGCAAAAACAATTTTTTGAAAATGCTCTGACAGATGATAACTTTATCCCAAGCCCAGAGAAATCTGATAAATCATTTTTTGAGAAAGTAAAAGATATGTTTTCTTAAGATTTATATAAAATTAGAATACAAACCCATCCTTTATTCGTTAAGGATGGGTTTTTTAATGCATTATAAGAGAAATTCGTTTCGAAATTATTTACTTTTACAACAATTTAAAAAGCAGCATGAGCAATATTCTTGAAGTAAATAAAGTCGTAAAGCGTTATGGTGATTATGTGGCGCTGAACGAAGTTTCATTAACTGTACCCAAAGGCAGTATATACGGACTTTTAGGTCCAAATGGAGCAGGGAAGACGTCTCTTATCCGAATCATAAATCAAATAACAATGCCAGACAGTGGCGAAATTATTCTGGATGGAGAAAAACTGCAACCCAAACATGTGCAATATATAGGATACCTTCCTGAAGAAAGAGGATTGTACACGACCATGAAGGTGGGGGAACAATGTTTGTATTTGGCTCAAATGAAAGGACTTTCAAAAGCCGAAGCCAAAAAACAACTCGAATATTGGTTTGATAGATTGGATATTAAAGGCTGGTGGGATAAGAAAATACAAGAGTTATCTAAAGGAATGGCACAGAAAATTCAATTTGTCGTTTGTGTTTTACATAAGCCCAAATTATTGATTTTTGACGAGCCTTTTTCTGGTTTTGATCCTGTAAATGCCAATGTGATTAAAGATCAAATTCTGGCTTTGCGGGAAGAAGGAGCTACAATTATATTTTCGACACACAGAATGGAAAGCGTAGAGGAATTATGTGATCATATTGCATTAATTCATAAATCGAATAAGTTAATAGAAGGGAAACTAATTGATGTAAAAAGACAATTCAAGGCCAATAGTTTTGAAGTTGGCATTTTGTCTGACAATGTTGAAGGTTTAATGTTTGATCTTACACAGAAATTTATTGTTGGTCAGGCCAATTTTAAATCTATTAATGACGAAATAAAACTAGAAATTCAGATTGGGAATGCTACCCCAAATGAGTTGTTAAATGTCCTTACACAACGAGGACAAGTGACTCATTTTGTCGAAAAAATTCCAAGTGTAAACGATATTTTTATTCAAACTGTAACAGATTAAATTTTAAACTAAAAATTCGAAATCTAAACTCCAAAATCTAAAATTTAAAAATGAGTATAATTTCATTAATCATAAAAAGAGAGTTTATTGCCAAAGTTCGCAATAAGTCATTTATTGTCATGACTTTTTTAAGTCCGTTGTTATTTGTGGCAATAGCTGGATTTGTTGGGTATTTAAGCTCGATGAAAGCGGAGACTAAACGTATCGCTATTCATGACGAATCGGGTTTGTTTGTTCATGAATTTATGGCAGAGAATAAAAAAAACGGTGAATATAAATACCTGGATTTGTCAATCATTGACATGAAGTTTCTCAGAGACAGTATCACCAAAGAAAACTACGAAGGATTACTTTATATCCCCAAAACGTCCAATAATAAAGAGTTGGAAAATAAAATTCAATTCATATCAAATAATAGTCCAAGTATTATTTTTATAGAAAAGACACAAGGAATTATTGCCGATAAACTCACCAAACAAAATCTTGAAAGTGCTCATTTGGACACTTTAGCCATTAAAAATGCAAATGCAAGTGTCAATATAAGTCTGTCAAAAGCAACTGGTGAAGAAAGTATAAAAGGTTTAAACGAAATTAAAATCGCAATTGGTGGAGCTTTTGGTTACCTTATCATGATGTTTATTATTATTTATGGTAATATGGTTATGCGGTCAGTGATTGAAGAGAAAACCAATCGTATCGTTGAGATTATTATTTCATCTGTAAAACCATTTCAATTGATGATGGGTAAAATAATTGGAACGTCATTGGCTGGGTTGCTTCAATTTATTATTTGGGCCATTATAGGTTTGTCATTGATGTTTGCTGCTTCGGCGTTTTTTGGTGTAAATGTTGGGCCAACTGCCAGAGTTTCGCCCGAAATGATGCATGCTGCTCAACACGAATTTTCGGGAACCGCACAATTGTATATCAAAGAAATTTGGAATTTGCCCATTGCCAGCATTTTAATCTGTTTTATAATTTATTTTACAGGAGGTTATTTCCTGTATAGCTCTTTTTATGCAGCAATTGGCGCTGCTGTTGACAATCAAACCGATTCTCAACAATTTCTTTTGCCTATCATTATGCCTTTGATGCTGAGTGTTTATATCGGATTTTTTACAGTTATTAATGACCCACATGGTACTATCGCGATTGTTTTTTCAATGATTCCGCTTACGTCACCAATAGTGATGCTTATGCGAATTCCTTTTGGAGTACCATGGTGGCAAATCGCAATTTCAGTATCTTTGTTGTTTGCAACTTTTTTTGGAGTGGTTTGGTTTGCAGCCAAGATTTATCGCGTTGGGATTTTGATGTATGGAAAAAAACCAAGTTGGAAAGAATTGTACAAATGGTTAAAATATTAAACTATGTTAGAAGATTTAAATAAAATTCTCAATTACGATATCATAAAAACAGCTACAATTACTTTTACAGTGATGCATTTAGTGATATTAATTGGAGTTTTGGTTTTAACTTCTATTGTTTTAAAAGGTTATAGAAAACTAATTACAAGACATTTATCCAAAGAGGATGAATTAAAATTTATAAGTATATTTCAATTTGTAAAATTTGTAATTTATTTTATAGTTATCTTATTTACGTTGCATTCCTGCGGTGTAAATATGGGTTTATTTTATACCTATTCAGCAGCAATTTTTGTAGCTTTAGGCTTAGCATTGCAAACATTTGTACAAGATGTTTTTTCGGGTGTTTTAATGATTTTAGACAAGTCACTGCATGTAGGAGATATTATTGAAGTTGATAATAAAATAGGAAGGGTAACCAACATTCGGTTGCGAACAACAATTATGGTTACCAGAAATGACCGTGTTGTGGTGATTCCAAATCATAAATTCATGAATGAGCCATTATTGAACTGGACCCAAAATAATTTCTCTAATAGAGAAAGTGTAAGTTTGGGAGTAGCCTATGGCAGTGATGTTCTATTAGTGAAAAAATTATTGATAGAATGTGTGTCTTCTATTGATGGAGTTTTGTTGGATAATGAATTTCAAGTATATTTTGAAGATTTTGGTGATTCATCTCTGAAATTTTCTGTATATTTCTATGTTGAAAATGGAATGCAAAGTCCAAGGATACAAAGCGATATTCGATTTAAAATAGATGCTGAGTTTAGAAAAAATAATATTACAATGCCATTTCCTCAACGAGTTGTTACTATGGTGAAATAATAAGTCAAAAAAAGTCTTTATTTATGTCAAAAATTCTAATCATTGAAGACGAAGAACCAATCAGAAGAGTGCTTGCACGCATTCTGACAGAAGAAAATGAGTCTTATCAAGTTGAAGTTGCCGAGGACGGAGTTATTGGTCTTGAAAAAATAAAAGGTAACGACTATGATTTAGTTTTATGCGATATAAAAATGCCAAGAATGGACGGTGTTGAGTTATTGGAAGCAGTAAAAAAAATCGATTCTGAAATCCCTATCGTAATGATTTCAGGGCATGGGGATATGGAAACGGCAATCAATACCATGCGATTGGGAGCTTTTGATTATATATCAAAACCACCAGATTTAAACCGATTATTGAATACGGTTCGAAATGCGCTGGACAGAAAAAAACTCGTTGTAGAGAATAAAATACTAAAGAAAAAAGTCAGTAAAAAATATGAAATAATAGGGGATAGCGAAACTATTAATCATGTAAAATTAATGATTGATAAAGTGGCTAGAACCGATGCCCGAGTTTTGATTACCGGACCAAACGGGACAGGAAAAGAATTGGTGGCCCATCAATTACATGACAAAAGTGATCGCTCGACTGCGCCAATGGTAGAAGTCAATTGTGCTGCTATTCCGGCTGAATTGATAGAAAGTGAATTGTTTGGACATGTCAAAGGAGCCTTTACATCGGCTGTAAAAGATCGTGCTGGAAAATTTGAAGTAGCCAATAAAGGAACAATTTTCTTGGATGAGATAGGAGATATGAGTTTGTCTGCTCAGGCCAAAGTTTTGAGAGCGCTTCAGGAAGGTATTATTTCCAGAGTTGGTGCAGATAACGATATTAAAATTGATGTGCGTGTTATAGCTGCAACTAATAAAAATTTGAAAACTGAAATTGCCGAAGGTCGTTTTAGGGAAGATTTATACCATCGTTTGGCCGTAATTTTGATAAATGTTCCATCGTTGAATGATAGAAGAGAGGATATTCCAGCATTGATAGAACATTTTACGAGTAAAATTGCTGATGAGCAAGGAAATACAGTCAAGCATTTTTCAAAGGAAGCAGTAGATTTATTGCAAAAATACGATTGGACAGGAAATATTAGAGAATTGAGAAACGTAGTAGAACGTTTGATAATACTTGGAGGAAGTGAGATTTCTGAAAGTGATGTTAAAGCTTTTGCAAGTAAATAAAATTATAAAAATGAAATTAAAAAAAATAAACGAAGTATTGCAATTGGCATTAATCGAGAACGGATTAACCGAAGCGTATGCTATGCAAAAAGAAACTTTTTCGACTATAAAAAGTGGTTCGGATGCTATTATTATTTCACCAAGCGGTTCGGGGAAATCTACAACAATTGTGATTAATGTAATTCAGCAATTAGTTTGCGAAGGCGAAGAATCACCACGCGCATTAATTATTGTAGAAGACAAAGCTAAGGTTTTGGAGATGGAAGAACTATTTGAAAAGTTGGGTAATTACACTAACTTGAGAGTGTATGGGGTACATGATAAAGGCGATATGGAATATGATAAAAATTACATTTCTACTGGGATAGATGTACTTATTGGTACTCCAAATAAATTGAGTGAGATGTTCACCACAGCTGGTTATAATGTAAACCGCTTGAAAATGTTTATTCTGGATGATGCCGACCCAATTTTAAAATTGCGTCATGAAACAAAAATTATGCGCATTTCTAATAGCATAGCCAAAACACAACGTATTATTTTCTCTGAAAAACTTACAGAAAGAATAGAAATTCTGGCTGAAAAAATGTTATTGGAACCTTATGTATTTGACTTTGATGATGAATATGATGAAGACGAAGAGGATTTAGACGAAGAAGAATCTGAAGATCAAGATGTTGATGATTTTGAGGAAGAAGATGAGGAAATTGAAGAAGACGAGGAAGAATAGAGTTTAGAGTAAATCAGTAGATAGAAAGCAGAATTCAAAAAAAACAGACAAGATTTAGACGCTTTTTAGTTTAATGGTTTGAGATATTAATAATTTAAAATAAAAGAATCATGGGATTAATGAAAGTATTTTCGGGAAGTGAAATTTTAGCTTTAGCACTAAAAGAAAAAATTGAAGAAGCAGGGGTAGAAACTGAAATTAAAAACAATATCCAATCAGCTAGAATGTCAGGTTTTCCAAATTTAGACTCAGCTGTTGAGGTATTTATTCAAGAAACAGATTTCGCAAAAGCAAATCCAGTTATTAAGGAATTTAGGTTGAGTATCTAGTTAAATTAAATTGATTTTAATTTTTTTGAAAAACCTTGAGACTGTAAATAGTGTCAAGGTTTTTTTATAATAATTTTATAATGAAACAAACACAATACAAAATGATAGTTTTAGACATGGATGACACTTTGTTGACCGATGATCATAAAATATCAAAAGAGAATGCAGCAATGATTTTTAAAGCCCAAGAAATGGGAGTTTATGTAGTTTTGGCTTCTGGAAGACCAACCTCGGCAATGACTGCGTATGCCAAAGAATTGAAAATGGATTTCTATAATTCATTCATGCTTTCCTACAATGGAGCAGTTATTACTGACTTAAAAGACAATACAATTCTTTTTGAACAAACTTTGACCAAAGAACAGATTCATGATTTATATGATTACAGTGTTAAAAACAAAACACATATAATTACGTATTTAAATGATGAAATTGTAAGCGAAACGGATTCGGAATATATCGATATTGAAAAACACATTACCGGTTTGGCACATAATAAAGTAACTAGTTTTAAAGAAGCTGTAACCGGTAATGCAGTTAAATGTATTTTGCTTGAAGAGCCTTCTTATTTAAAAACGGTTGAAGATGATTTGAAATTGGCCATGCCACATTTAAGTGTTTCAATGTCAAAACCCTTTTTTCTTGAAGTGGCTCAAAATGGAATTGACAAAGCCTACAGTCTTAAGAAATTGGCCGAGAAATTAAGCATTCATCAAAGCGAGATTATTGCAATTGGGAACGCAGGCAATGATTTGACCATGATTGAATACGCGGGTTTAGGAATATGGGTAGACAATGTCACTCCAGAATTAAGAGAAAAGGGAGATTTTATAGTGGCATCAAATAACAACCATGGTGTTGCCGAAGCAATTAAAAAATATATTTTAAACGAATGAAAGCTTGTTTGGAAACGAATCGATTGCTTTTGCGAGAATTTGTCGCTACTGATGATATTGGAATGTTTGAATTGGATTCAGATCCTGAAGTGCATCGTTTTTTAGGGAATAAGCCTGTAATTCATATTGATGAAAGTAGGGTTTATATCAAAAATGTGCAACAGCAATATCATGATAATGGAATAGGACGCTGGGCGGTAATCCTAAAAGAAACAAATGAGTTTCTGGGTTGGTCTGGAATTAAATTTATTAAGGATTCCATTAATAATCATCAAAATTTTTATGAGATAGGATATCGCTTTATACAGAAAAATTGGGGGAAAGGCTATGCAACTGAGGCAGGATTGGCGTTTGTTGATTATGCTTTTAACCAAATGAAAGTTGATATTCTTTATGCTTATGCAGATGTAGGAAATAAAAGTTCCAGAAATATTCTCGAAAAACTGGGAATGCATTACGTCAATTCTTTCGAATACGATGGGGAAGAAGAAGTTTGGTACGAAATGAAAAATCCCAATTTATAATTGTTTTCACAAAAAAAAATCCGTTAACGTTCAAAATAACGGTAACGGATTTTTTATAAAATTTTCATTCAATAATTATTTTTTTGCTACCGAAATAAAATAATTATTGCCATCGCCCATCGTTAGTTTGACTCTTTCATCGCAAACATCAATATCAAAGTTGGCATTTTCATAGCAGGTACAAGTTGTTTTTTTGTCTTTAGACATTTCATTGTCGCATTTGCCGATTTTGTATGTAGCAAGTTGCGGTGTGTATAAAGAAACCAAATCGGTTGAAGCTGTTACCAATGATATTATACTGGCAGAGTTATCATTTGCAACTCGATAAACAATTCTATCGGTATAGTTAATGTTGTCAACAGAAACTTTTCTAATATAGGTATACGAGGTTGATGCCGGTTCAACTGATTTTTCTTCAAATTTAAAACCGATACTTCTTATTTCAATATTGAATTTTGCCTGTGAATTATAACTTGCCCAAGTGGTCAGGGTATTTATTGTTGGAAATGGATTCGTAGTTGTCGGATTGTTTTGTGCTTTTGAGTTAAGCGTGGCAATTAGTAGGGAGATTGTGAGGATGAATACTTTCATTTTTGAAATTTTAATTTAATTATGACCTACTCTTTATGGTTTTCGGCTAGCCCCATTAATTGTTTAAATATAGTTTTACTTCTACAGAACGATTTTTTTAAGATTAGTTAGCGCAAAAGATGCGGCTATTAATTTCTCTATTCTTAAACAGATAAAATCATATAATATTTCGTTATTTCTAAATTATTTTTTAAAATAATTAAGTTTTATGAATAACGATAAATGGCAACTTCATGTGGTAATGTAAAGTTGCTGCCATTAGCTTGTTTTTGGAATCGTGAAATTAATACTTAAATAAATAAGAACAAAACCTTGAAGGTAAAAATAAAGTTTTTTATTATACCTGTTTAATCAGTTTTAATCGGTGGAAAAAGCAAAATCATCCCTAAAGACAGGGAATTGAGTCAATAATAAATATTCATCAGCTTTATAGTATTGATTTTTGTTCGTAAATTTGCACACTTAAATTTTTTGACAACGATTTCATTAGTTTAAGACAAATTATGGAAAATAGAAAAAAAGTCGCTTTTTATACCCTTGGTTGTAAACTTAATTTTTCGGAAACATCAACTATAGCTCGTAATCTGCAAGACGAAGGTTTTGACAGAGTAGATTTTGAGGAAGTGGCCGATATGTATGTAATAAATACCTGTTCGGTTACAGAAAATGCTGATAAGCAGTTCAAGCAAGTGGTGCGTAAGGCGATGAAATTGAATGATAAGGCATTTGTTGCCGCTGTAGGGTGTTATGCGCAGTTGAAACCAGAAGAATTGGCCAATGTTGATGGAGTGGACTTGGTTCTTGGTGCTACCGAAAAATTCAAATTAGCCGATTATATCAATGATTTATCGAAAAATGATTTTGGCGAAGTGCATTCTTGCGAGATTGCCGAAGCTGATTTTTATGTGGGAAGTTATTCGATTGGGGACAGGACCCGAGCATTCTTGAAAGTGCAAGACGGTTGCGATTATAAATGTACGTATTGTACCATTCCTTTGGCACGTGGAATTTCAAGAAGTGATGAATTGGAAAATGTCTTGAAAAATGCTTCAGATATTTCGAAACAAAATATTAAAGAAATAGTTCTTACAGGCGTGAATATTGGCGATTATGGAAAAGGCGAGTTTGGGAATAAAAAACACGAACATACTTTTCTGGAATTGGTTCAGGCATTGGATAAAGTAGAAGGAATCGAAAGACTGCGAATTTCTTCGATAGAACCCAATTTATTGAAAAATGAAACAATAGAATTTGTGTCCAAAAGCAGAACTTTTGTACCGCATTTTCACATTCCGTTGCAATCGGGCAGTAACGAAATTTTGAAGTTAATGAAACGCCGATATTTACGTGAAGTGTATACAGAACGTGTGAATAAGATTCGTGAAGTTATGCCACATGCTTGTATAGGTGTGGATGTGATTGTTGGATTTCCGGGTGAAACCGATGAGCATTTCTTCGAAACCTATCATTTTTTAAACGAAATGGATATTTCATATTTACACGTTTTTACCTATTCGGAAAGAGATAATACCGAAGCTGCTGAAATGGAAGGAGTTGTTCCGGGTAATGTGAGAGCCAAACGAAGTAAAATGCTAAGAGGATTATCTGTCAAAAAGCGTCGCGCTTTTTATGAAAGTCAACTTGGATCAAACAGAACTGTATTGTTTGAGAGTGAAAACAAAGAAGGTTACATTCACGGTTTTACTGAAAATTATGTAAAAGTAAAAACGCCTTGGAATCCCGAGTTGGTGAATACGTTGCACGACATTAACTTGACAAAAATTGATGAGGACGGAAGTGTGCGAATGGATTTTTTGAATGTTTTGATCTAAATCAAAATGTATTTATAAAATAACAAAACCTCTTAAGTAAGAGGTTTTGTTATTTTATAAAATCAACAAATTAAGGGTTTGTTGACCAAATACTGCTATTTTTAATAAAGACTCTTCGGTTTAATTTTAATTGGGCGATTATTAATTCTGCTATATCTTCAGCTTGCATTACTTTTTCGGGATTGCCATCAGTAAGTTTTAGTTCTTTTGCCATATCGGTTGCTACAGTGCTAGGCGTAAGTGCTGTTACTCGAATGTTGTGCTTTCTCATCTCCTGCATCAAAGAATCAGTAAGGCCTAAAACGGCAAATTTGGAGGCACTATAAGCACTTGTCAATGCATTTCCATTTAATCCTGCTGTTGAAGAAATATTGATAATGTCACCTGTTTGTCTTTCAATCATATTAGGTAAAACGGCCCGAGTCACATAGTAGGTTCCCATTAAATTGACTTGGATTATATGTTCCCAAGCAGCTGGTTCTAATTCTAAAAAGGTTCCGAAAGCAGCAATTCCGGCATTATTAATCAAAATGTCAATGGTTTTGAATTCTGCTAACGCTTTTTCAACCGCATTATTAACCGAATCAATACTGGCAACATCTGCTGTGATTGCTAAAGATTTTACACCCAAAAGATTAATTTCTTTTGCGACTTCGTTTATCTCAGATTGTGTTCTGGCTATCAGAATTACATTGACTCCTTCTTTTGCCAAAGCAATTGCAATTGCTTTTCCTATCCCTTTTCCGGCACCGGTGACCAATGCATTCTTGTTTTTTAAGTCGTTCATTTTTTTATTTTTCTAATGTCAATTTATAAATATTAGATTCTAAAACTGTAGTGTCATTGTCTTCACACAGTAAGAATTCAACTTTCCCTTTACTTTTCGCATATAAGGTAATCCCTTCAAATTTTTGAGTATTGCTGATTTTTTTGGTAAAATCAATTTTCATTTTATTGACATCGATTCGCCCTACGAGTGTTCCTAAAATTCGTTTGTCTTCGGTTGTTGCTTTTGGATTTTCGGCTGTTGCCAAAAAGTAAATTTTATCATCTATCAATATCGCATCTGAAAATCCAGACTGAAATCCATTTATTTTAGGCAATTTAAAGTCATTTGAAAGTATCGAATAATCATTGATTAAATTTTTTCCAGAAATGGTGAAGATAACATTTCGACTTCCTTTTCGATTGCCACGATTTAGCAAAAAGAAATTGCCTTTGTCGTAAATTGCTCCTTCAATATTTAAATTTCCTTCTTTTATTTGTGCAAAGCTTTGCATATCAGAATATAAGTGAGTAAGATCGGTGGTAGAAATAGTATCATTATTCTTGATATTTATTTCAATCATTTTATTTCTGTTTTCGCCTGAACCAGAACCAAAAATATACAGATCGTCTCCAGAATATGCGATGGATTCAAAATCTATTTTTTCATTTTTCTCAATGTTCTCTTTTGGATTTTCTATGATTTGATGTTTGTTCAAATCGGCTTTGGTAATAGAATAGTCGTATAAATAACCACTGCTGTCTCCAATTAACAATAACGAATCATTATTATATATCAGTCCAGAAGCTGAGCCAAGCCCGATAATGTGGACAAGAATTTCGAGTGTTATTTTTTTCATTTTTTTTCTTTTATAGTTATTTAAAACAGAAGTATTAAAAGTATAAAATTAATATTTTATTCAATCCAGTTTAACTTAAAAAGTAGTTGTTTGCAATACTTTTATAATATAAGAATTATTGCGGTAGTATTAATTTGTAAATGACTGTTTCTAAAGATTCGGTATCATTATCTTCACACAAAAGAAACTCAATATCGTGATTTGTTTTTTTAAAGATGGTCAGTCCCTCAAATTTATTTTCATCAGAAATAAGAGTTATCGACTCCAGCTTGAACGTGTCGAGGGACAGACAACCAATATAACTGCCCAGAATTTCACCATCATCATAAGTTGAAATGGTATTCTCGACAGCAGCCAGAAAATAAATTTGATTTTCAACCAAAATGGCATCCGTAAAAGTGGCTTCTATGTTTTGAATTTTTGGTAAAAATACAGGTGTAAATTGAATGTCTTTTTTCTCTTTGTTGAATACAAATACACCATTTTGAGATTGACTTCCATTTCCACGCTGAAAGAAATACCATTTATAGTCATTATAAAAGGCTCCTTCAAGATTTAAATCAGAATCGTTTAAGAAGGCTTTGTGTTTTAAACGGGTATATAAATGGGTTACATCTTTTTCTTTTACGGTACTATTTTTTGTATTATAACAAATTCTTTTGTTTCTTTTGGAAGTAGAACCCGAACCAAAAAGATAGAGTTTATTCCCTTTCTTAGTAATTGATTCAAAATCGAATTTGTTTGCTTTAGGAATGTTTTCCTGGCTATTTTCAAAAAGTTCTATTTTATATAATTTCTTTTCTTGGATATTATATTCATATAGATAAGAACTGTTGTCTGATATAATATATAATAGATTGTCTTGGTAAACAAGTCCTGAAGCAGAGCCAATTCCCGAAATTTGAAAAAGAGGTTGAAGATTAAACTGTTTCATGTTTTTATTTTGTAAACGAATGTCGTAACTATAAAAGTACAGAATTTTTTTAAAAGAAAGTTTTTTAAGGTTTAATACTCTAAGCCAAATTTTATTTCAGAAAAATAAGAAGTGAATAGTAAAAAAAAATGCCCTGAAAATTTCAGAGCATTTTATTTATTTAGTTTTCTTTTTTATAATTTGAAACCATACGCAACTCGCAAAGCAATTTGATCGGTATCATAATCAGTGTAGGCTTCATAACGTACACTCACGTCAATGTTTTCTGTAGCAAAACCAATTCCGGGAGCCCAGATATAGGTGTTTTTATCATAACCGTTTGTAACTGCAAAACCACCACCCACTTCTCCTAGAAGATAAAGTTGATCTTTCAATACGAAAAGTTTGAAACCAGCTTTTGCAGGTATAAAACCTAAATCTTTTACATTTTGATCAATGAACAAATTAGTAAATCCCGTAGTAAGCGTTAAAGATGCTTTTGGAGTTAAATCATATTGAAGGCGAACATCACCACCCAGTGACCAGTTATATGTGTCATTGTTTGTTGGGATTCCTCCGTTAAGACCAATTCCTAAACGGAATCCTTGATCGAAGTTTTTTGTTTCTTGTGCTTGAGAATTGTTTGCAAATAATAGTGCGATTGCGAATACAAATAACACTTTAATTTTTTCTGTAATTTTCATAATTGTAGATTTTGATTTAATATTTTTTTATTGTTCCGTTTATTTGTTTCAGAACAACCCTGCAAAAGTAGGGTGTGGCTTTGCTGTAATTGTTATAGAATTATCTTGCACTCTTACAGAATTACTTCATTTACGTAAAAAATATCTAATAAATAGCCGTTATATTTTTAATAGTATTGACGCAATTGAAAGCTTCTATTTATCTTTGCCGACTTAATAAATACAAAATGAACCTTTCTCAGTACACCAAAGAATTCTCATATAATATTAAACTGGCTTATCCTGTAATCCTTGGAATGTTGGGACATACTTTGATAGGTATTGTGGATAATTATATGGTTGGAAATTTGGGGTCAACCGAGTTAGCAGCTGTTTCCTTGGGGAATAGTTTTATCTTTTTGGCATTGGCAATAGGTATTGGTTTTTCTACAGCCATAACGCCTTTAACCGCCGAAGCGGATGCAGAAAAGAACGACAAGAAGATTAGAACAACGTTTCATCACGGTTTGTTGCTTTGTACCATTTTGGGTGTTTCATTGTTTATTTTGACGGTTTTGTCAAAGCAATTGATGTATTTTATGGATCAGCCTCAAGCGGTGGTTGCATTGGCAGCTCCTTATATTGACTGGGTTGCATTTTCGTTAATTCCTGTGGTGATGTATCAGGGTTACAAACAATTTGCTGATGGTTTGTCGTTGACTAAATACTCGATGTACTCTATTATTTTGGCCAATGTCGTGCATGTTTTTTTTAATTATGTATTGATTTATGGTTTTTGGATTTTTCCAAAACTGGGTGTAATTGGTGCTGCTTTAGGAACAGTAATTTCAAGAATTATGATGGTTGTTTTTATGCATTATCTGATGAAACACAATGCTATTATGAAACAATATTTCAAAAATTTTACTTTTAAGGAAATAAAAAAATCAATCATAAAAAAAATTATTGGTCTGGGTTTTCCTTCGGCGATGCAAATGCTGTTTGAAGTGACTTTGTTTACGGCGGCGATTTGGCTTTCGGGGACTTTGGGCAAAAACAGTCAGGCGGCCAATCAAATAGCTTTGATATTGGCTTCTTCAACCTTTATGGTTGCAATGGGTATGAGCGTTACAGCTATGATTCGAGTAAGTCATTCGAGAGGAGTAGGGGATTATAAAAACTTAATCATTGTTGCGCGATCTATTTTTTTATTGGCTATTATTGTCGAAGCTTTTTTTGCATTTATTTTTGTAATTTTTCATAATTTTTTACCTCATTTATTTTTGAATATGAGCGATCCAGCGCAGGTTTTAGACAATAAAGAAATCATTTTTATTACATCAAAATTATTGTTGATTGCTGCTATTTTTCAAATTTCGGATGGGATTCAAGTGGTTGTCTTGGGAGCCTTGAGGGGTTTGCAAGATGTAAAAGTTCCTATGTATATTACTTTTGTGGCGTATTGGGTAATAGGTTTTCCAATTTCTTTTTATTTGGGAAAATATTCAGACTTAAAAGCTATGGGTGTTTGGATTGGTCTTTTGGCAGGTTTGACAGCAGCTGCCTTATTTTTGTATGTTCGATTTGCACGTTTGACAAAAAAATTGGTTCTTGAAAATTCAAAAAATAATGTTGTTGTAAGAATGTAACTTATAATTTGTTTTTTCGTATAATCACAGAACAAACTAAAAATTATAAAATGATACTATTTATTATTCTTGGAATAATTTTATTGATTCTTGGATTTGCATTAACTCATAATGCTAATCCGTTTTCGAAATTTGGAGGCTTATTGCGAGTTGTTGGATTTATCTTAATTGCTTTAGGAGTTTTTTCTTCTATGTTTAAGCAAATAGATGCTGGAAAAGTAGGGGTAAAATCACTTTATGGAAGTGTTGAGCCCGATGTCCTTGAGAGTGGTTTACATGTTATAAATCCGCTTTTGGATGTTACGGAATTTGATATTCAGACTCAAAATTATACCATGTCTGCGGTTCATGGAGAAGGTGCACAAGAAGGTGATGATGCTATTCGTGTTTTGTCTAATGATGGATTGGAAGTGGTTATTGATTTGACAGTTTTGTATCGTGTAGTTCCTACAGATGCTCCTAAAATTTACAAAAATATTGGTGTTGATTATACTGATAAAATTGTGAGACCAATTACTAGAACAAGAATAAGAGACAACGCTGTTTTTTATGATGCAGTAGCCTTGTATTCAACCAAAAGAAATGAGTTTCAGCAACGTATTTTCAAAAGTATCGAGTCTGATTTTAAAGCCAGAGGTCTGGTTTTGGAGCAGTTATTAATTCGAAATATTGATCTGCCGGTTTCGGTAAAAAAATCGATAGAAAGTAAAATCAATGCCGAACAGGACGCTCAAAAAATGACATTCGTTCTTCAAAAAGAAAAACAGGAAGCCGAGCGTAAAAGAGTGGAAGCGCAAGGTATTGCCGACTATCAAAGAATTATTTCTCTTGGTTTGACGGATAAACAATTGCAATACGAACAAATTAAAGCACAAAAAGAACTAGCCGCTTCACCAAATTCTAAAATTATTTTTATGAATGGAAAAGGAAGCGCACCGGTTATTTTGTCGGATAAATAAAATTTTTGGTTAATCGGTTATTTATTTAACCGTTTAACCGAATAAACAATTAAACTTAAAAACATGGAATTACCAAAATTTTTACTGGGAGACAATACCGATTTTCCGGATGATATTTTTATCATTCACCTAGATTATCCAAGATTCATAATCAATCTGAAAGACGACGAAGTGGAGTTTATGGAAGAAGCAGAAGATTTGGACGAAGCCGAATTGAATGCCGAAATGGAAGGACTTATCGTTCTGGCCAATGAGTTTTATGATAGAGAAATGGAACGTTACGAGAAGGAATAATTATTTTTTTGTAACCATATAATAAGTTCTGGTCAATCGAATATTGTGTTTTTTTGCCTCTTTTGGAACATGATTCAAATCAATATTCGAAACTTTATTTAAAGTATAGTTTTTCAGTTCTTTATTAGAACTGATGCTGTCAGAATCGGTAACCAATAAACCAAATTTATTTTCTGAAGGTAAGTTTAGTTTGTTGGTTTCTTTATTTAATAAAATGGGCATACTAAACCCATAATCCCATATTATTTCAGGAGTGAGTGAATTTATTTCATAAGTTTTAATGCCTAGATTCTTTTCTGTTTGTCTAATTGCTTTTGCACTGGCATAATCAGGATTTTTCAAAATGAGTTTGGTAAATGGTATTCCGAAAACAACTACAGCTACCTGTACTGCTATTACTGCATAGAATACCTTTAGGAAATTTTTGTTTCTGAGGTTTGTGAATATAACATAACCAATGGACAATAAAGATAAAGTTAGTCCAATCAACCAAATTTCGAATCCTTCTAAATCATTTTTTACTTTGATGAAAATTCCAACGGGAATGGCAATACAAATGATTCCGATAAGTCCAAAAGCGAAATAAACAATTCCTTTTTCTTTTTTTAAATTAATATTTTTAAAATTGTTAATTAAGTATTCAATATAAAATCCAGTGTTCAAAGCCATCGGAATCAAAACCGGCAATAAATATCTTGATTTTTTTTCGGGTACTATAGAAAGTAGAATGACAGAAGCCAATGTCCATATCAACGTAAATTGGTAGGCTTTTAAATTGCTAACTTTGTTTTTTAAATATGGATAAATTAACGCAATAAATGCTGGAACAGTCCAAATGCCGCTTTGGGTAAAAAAGCTCCAATAATAATAAAAAGGTCTGGTGTTGTAATTTCCCCATCGTCCGCTTTCTAATTTGGTAACTTTCAAATAAGTTTCGGGATCAGCCCATTTTACATATAATGGCCAAGATAAGCCAATCATTAAACCCAAAACAATAATTAAGATTAGATATAATTTCTTGTTTTTTAATTGAAATTTATAGGTAAGCCCATAAGCAATCAAAAACGGAATTAATAATGCATAAACTGAAATTGGGCCTTTGCTTAAAAAAGAGAAACCAAAAAACAATCCTGCCATAACTGCATTGAAAAGAGACTTTTTCGAATCATTTAATAAATCCCATAAAAAAAGTATGGAAATTATCATAAAACTATGAGTGTACATGTCCCATTGGTTGTCTCTCCCCGCAAAATAAATATAAAAAGAGGTGATTAAAATCAGTCCGTTATGAAAGCTTTGTTTTTTAGATAAACCTAATTTTTCAGAAAGTCTAAAAGTACTAAATACCAGCAGTAATGTAATCAGTACAACTGGTAAACGCAGACCATAAAGGCTATCGAAACCAAAAATAATTCCAGAAATAGCCGTGAGCCAAGTTGGTAATGGTGGTTTTTCATAGCGAGGTAAATCATTGATAGTAGTCAATATCCAATGATTATTGGTTGCCATTTCTCTGGAAGTAATAAAGTTTCTAGCTTCCATGATGTTCACTTCGATAACATCCAAATGAGAAAAAAGCATGAGACAGGCTACTGTAAAAAGCCAGAAAGTATAGCTATGAATTAATTTTAACATCCTTTTTTATGATTATTATATTTCTAGTATAAATGACTAAACCTAAAGCATGACCAGCTAATAATACAGGATCTTTTCTGATTATGGCATAAGTAAAGATGATGAGCGATCCACTCAAACTGATGATCCAAAAGCCTAATGGCAAAACCGAGTCTTTTTTCTTTTCAGAGTAAATCCATTGGTACACAAAACGCAATGTAAATAATACTTGCCCGATGATTCCTGTCCAAAGCAACCATTTTGGTATTGCTTCGTTTTTAAACAAGAAATCGACATCAATCACATTGTTGTTGTAGCCGTAACCAATAATAAAAAAAGGAAAAAGAAGTACAAACCATCTTAAAAGAACATGTAATTTTTTCCAGTCGTTTTGCAATTGAATGTTTCGAATGTAAATGTAATACGTGATGGTTTGGCCCAACATAATTGAGAAATCATGCCTGAAATAACCGTATACAAACAATAAAAAAGAAGCAAACAAACTGATTTCCCAAAATAAAACAGGAGTCAAGACTTTTTTTTTTTTCTGAAATAATCCATTGCAAAATCATTCTGCTCGAAAATAAAATCTGAGCAATAAAGCCAATGGAATAAATGATGATATTGTTCATTATCCTTGTTTTGCTACACTATAATTGATGTATTTTTTCTTCATCCACAAATAGGCAAAACAATCTTGAAGCGGACCCAATAATCGATTCCAAAGATTGAATTTTGAAAGACCCGCTATTCTAGGATAATGCCTTACTGGAGTTTGCTTGATTTTACCGTTTTGCAATAAAATCATGGCGGGTAAAAATCGATGTAAGCCATTAAACATTGGAATTCTCTTAGCCATATCCGTACGGATTATTTTTAAGGGACAACCAGTGTCATCCATTCCATCATGTGTGAAAGCTCTTCGGATGCCATTGGCAATGGTAGAAGACATATTTTTGGTAAAGGAATCTTTTCTGTTGGAACGTACACCGGTAACGAGGTCATATTCTCCTGCAAATTCCATTAAAATATTAAAATCTTCGGGAGCAGTTTGTAAATCGGCATCAATATAACCCACCCAAGGAGTGTCTGTATAATCAAAACCAGCTTTGATAGCCGCACTTAAGCCAGTGTTTTTTTCGAAAGAAATAAAAGTAAATTCTTCGTTGTCTTTGCAGATTTTTTCAATTAATGCTTGGCTGTTGTCTTTGGAACCGTCGTTGACAAATAGGATTTTTGTCTTTTTTTAGCAATGCTTAAGAACTGTTTCATTTCTTGATGTACACGATCAAGATTGTCCTCTTCGTTATAAACGGGTATAATGATTGTTAATTCAAAATTCATATTTGGTAAAATTTATGCAAAAGTATTTCATTTTGAGAAGAAATAACTTAAAATCTCCTTAAAATTGTCTTTTTGAAACTTGAATTTGTGACTTTTTAAAAAGGGTTCTTGTTAATGAATAGTTTTTCTAATTGTAATAAAGAATCCACTTTCCAAAATATTTTTTATTTTTATAAGATGTCATTTCAGTTTTTATATATTCAGGCAATACTTCTTTTTTTCGAACAAGAAAAACAGTGTTTTTAGCTTTGAAATCACTAATGAATCTTATGATTTCGTTCTTTTTCTCCAGATTGTAATAGGTTTTCAGGTAGTTTAATTTTTTTTCGAATTGCACTTCTCTTTTGCAGGTATAATTTCCGTCATTGAGCGTGATGACTTTTTTATTTGTATAAAAAGACATTGAAGGAAGCAAATAGTTATAAACGTAGACATTTTTAGATTCTAATGTATTTACAAATGCGGCAATGGGCTTTGCGGAGTTGATTAATAACTCGTTTGATTTCATTGCAAAAGTGGAAAATAGTAATAATGCCAATGTGTTTATTAATAGTGTATATACATTTTTGTTAAACCAACTAGTGTTTTTGGTTCCCAAAATACTAATCAATAGCCCAAATGGTAATATAAAAACGTAAGGCAGGTCAATTTCTATTTTGTGAATTACTACAGCTACAAAAGAGGTAATAATTAACAGAATGAAATAGCCGTATAGATAAAGGGTGAATTTTTTCCAATAATTTTCACTTAATTGAGTTAATTGATTTGACGCAAATAGTATTAGAAAAATAAGGGACGGCAAAACGTAAAAAATCAGTTTGGTTTTAAAGATCGAAAAAATTATGATGATTGAGAAAAATGACACCAATAGAATTTTTCTTTTTATTGAAGTTGTATCTATCTTCCTTGAAGTCAAAAAAAGATAAATTACCCAAGGGAATAAGGACAAAGGCAGGAAAAGGAGATAATACCAAAAAGGTTTACCTCTGTTAAAAGCATCATTTGAGACGATTCTTTGGTAAATTTGGTTACTTGTGAAATATTTTAAAACCAATGGATTTTCATATATAACAGCCAAATACCACCAGCCGCAACTAATGAAAAATATTATAATTCCCCAAAAATCATAAATAGAAAATCTGATTCTTTTTTTGTTATAATAAAGCCATGTTAATTGAAACACGAATACAGGAATAAAAACCAAGGGGCCTTTTGTAAAGAAGCCTAACGAGAGTGCTAGATAAAATAGAAAAAAATACTTTTTTTCTTCTAGATATCTAAGCCAAAAATAAACAGCCATCAGAACGAATGTATTTAGATAGGCATCGGTAGTTAAATTTCTTGCAGATGCCAAAATGAGGGGCGTTGAAAAGTATAATACAACTGTCAGCAAAGATGTTTTTCTGTCATTAAAGAGTAATAGTGATGTTTTGTAAATCAGAATTAATTGAACCAACAGAGCAATAGACAGAAAGAATCGTGCGCCAAATTCATTAATTCCAAATATAAAATATCCTAATGTTGTTATATAATACGTTAATGGAGGTTTGTGATAGTGAGAGATTCCCATTTTTGTGGGATGAATATAGTCGCCAGTTTCAATCATTTCTTTGGCGATTTGTGCGTAGCGGGCCTCGCTGGTTTCGGTTAATCCCCAAGAGCCGAGATGAAATAGGGTGACAATAAAAATGGACAGGAAGATAAGTGCTACTTGATGTTTTGCAATTAAAACTGAAAATTTAGTATTCATTAAGTTAAAATGTATTTCAATTGGATTTTGGTTATACATCTAATTTTTGGTTTATTTAATATTTACTTAAATCTATTTAGTTGTTTGTTGATAATTAGGTAACGTTTATTATAAATGATTTTTTAAAGTAATATTTTATTAGTTAATGATATGGTAATGACTAAGTTATGAATATTTTTTAATTAATATGGATTGTTTTACAAATAATTTTAATTGCGTACTATTACATTTGTTTATCTTTGTTTCAAGGTCAAATGGCAAGTGATTTTGTTATTTTAGAAATTGAATTAGGTAATGTAAATTACAAAGGACCGATATAAAACAATAAAGATTAACCTATGAAGATATTAGTTACTGGTGCAGCTGGATATATTGCGTCACATACAGCAGAACGTTTGCAATCCCTCGGTCACGAAGTTGTTGGTTTAGATAATTTTTCAGATTATTATGATGTATCTTTAAAACAATTGAATGCGAGTGCATTGAATGTAAAAGGGATTGTAATTGAAAAAATGGATTTAAGGTTTGCTGAGCAACTTAAGTCTTTACCAACCGATTTTAATTATATTTTTCACTTTGCTGCGCAACCTGGTATTTCTGCTACTTCTAGTTTCGAAGATTATTTGGGTAACAATGTGATTGGTACCAAAAACTTGCTTGATTTTGCTTTAAAAAATGATAATTTAAATCTTTTTGTAAATATTGCGACTTCATCCATTTACGGTATTCACGCTACTTTTGATGAGACTGTGGCTCCATCTCCAGCTTCTTTTTATGGTGTTACTAAATTAGCAGCCGAACAATTAGTTTTGGCAAGCAGTAGGCTTGGAAAATTGAAAGCCTGCTCTTTGCGATTGTATTCGGTGTATGGACCACGTGAAAGACCTGAAAAGTTATATACCAAATTGATTGCAAACGCTTTTAATAATATTCCTTTTCCTTTGTTTAAAGGGAGTGAACATCATTTGAGAAGTTTTACTTATGTTCAGGATATTGTAGATGGCGTAGTTAGTGTTATTGGTGCTGAAAATTTGGTGAATAACGAAATCATTAATTTGGGTACCGAAGAAGAAAA